>JAFTBJ010000230.1 GCA_017455295.1 Clostridia bacterium | reverse complement strand
GCTGGGGCTTTTTGTTTGCGTCGGCCCGATTTCGCTGCCGTCCATCGTCACCGCCGCGTCTTATGCTGCGGGCGACGTCAACATGGACTCCGGCGTGAATACGATAGATGTGCGTCTGGCTTTGCGGCATATTGCGGGGCTTTTGACGCTGTCGGATCAGCAAAAGAACCTCGCCGATGTGGATAACGATGGCAAGGTCGATACCGCTGATACCCGCCGCATCATGAACGGTCTGTCCACCGGTGCCCCGATCGACAATCTTGTGGATATCAATCTCTTAGCGCCGGATATCGACGATTGGCAAAATCCCATTCTTAACAATTCTGGCGTAACAGCGGTTGTCGAGGAATCGAAAGCGGAGGCTGGCGCGACCGTGTTTGCCAACATCGGCGGCACCATTTGGCCGTATGCCGGTTATGCGTATGACAGCAAGATCCTGCTTCCCGATTCGGCGGAGATCGAATATGACCTGACGGTGTCGTCCAAGGCTGCCAGCATCAACCTGTATGTCGGCAGTGTGGCGCCGGATCTGACGAGTTATTCCGATCCTGGAAGAACCATTGTAAAACTCAATCCCTTGATCGGCGAGACCGATGAAGGCTCCGAAGATCTGCTGCCCGGCACCTATACAGGCGCCATTTCGGTGAGCGATCTGCATGTCGGTGCGGGCCAGCGTGAGGGCGGCCATGTGCTGCTCAGCGGTATCAAGATTTACGTTGTTGGCCACGAGAAACAATCCGGCGAGACGGTGACCATTCGTAAGCTGCAAGTTAGAGGATATGATGAAGTCAAGAGTGTTCCGGTCAGCACGGATCCGATGCATAAAGTCCGCACGACGCTGATGAGAAGCGGGGAGACCGACGGCCTGTCCGCCATCACCGAAATGGATCTTTATGTGAACGGCGCGTTGTCCGATGCGAACTACGCGCTGACAACCAAGGACAACAAGGTCATCTATCGCACCGCAACCAAACAGCGCGTGGTCAACTATCCGAGCGACTATCAAATGGATATCCCGCTCGGCTGGACGCCCGACTATTCGCTGTCGGCACTTCGCTGCAACTATTCGTCGGATGACTATGTGTTGACGGTGTCGCGCGAAAACAAGAGCACCTATGGCAATACGGCGAGCGGCTGGAACACCTATCTCACCGAATGGCTCAACCGCTGTATTGCGGATGGCAGCACCTATTTGGCGTATAACAATTTGACCTATACCCGTACTCCGATCGAAAAACAAGTGACGATCAACGGTACGCAGTATACGATCCTGAATTATGATGTTCAGATGAATACCGGTTATCGGCGTCAATATAATAACGGCAAACACCAAAACGTGGATATGAGCGTCGGTATGCCGTATTACAGCATCGCGATCGTACGGCAATCGAACCGGTATAATCTGTTCTATCTCTTTGTGCTGAAATCCGTCGGCCCGACCTATCCCATGATGGATCGCATCGTGCGCTCTTTCAAACCGACCACGCATGCGGGTACCGCGGTCAATGTGCAGGGGCAGTATGAGCTAAAGATCCCCGAGAATTGGAGCGCGGAAACCAAAGCGTATTATAACAAGCTGATGAACCAGACCGATGTCGACTGGGGCTTCTACACAATCAGTATGCCGAGTGCCAGCGATTCCAGCTATGAATATAACAGCTCGCGTGTACGGTTCATTCAGGAATATAACGCCCTTCATGAGTCGCTTGCATGGGATTACGACGTGATGCCGACCTATACGCACCTTTCCTACAGCGGACGGCAGGCGCAATTCCCCATAGCCATGGCAAATGAATATGCGGGCGGCAATGGCTTTAATGGCAAGCCCGTGTTGCAGTTCACCTATCAATTTACCGATAATAACAATGAAAACCTGAATCGTTACACGCCGATGTTCGATATTCTGCGCGGCCATTATGATGACACTTTCCGCACCATGGCACAGGGAATCAAAGAATACGGCAAGCCGGTGCTGTTCCGCGTCGATAACGAGATGAACACCGACTGGACGAGCTACTGCGGTCTGGCGACCCTTCTGGATCCCGATATCTTTGTGGAAACCTGGAAGCGGATGTATACCATCTTTGAAGAAGAAGGCGTGGATAACTGCATCTGGATTTTCAACCCGGTTTCCAAGACGACGCCATATTGCAACTGGGGTGAGGATCTCTGCTATATGCCGGGCTCCGACTATGTGCAGGCGATCGGCTTGACCGCTTACGAATTCGGCAATAACGCGACCTTCTCCTCTTTCAGCAGTTTGTATTCCGCACTGTATAAAAAGAATAAGGATTACTATATCAACTACCCGTGGATCATCTCCGAATTTGCGGCGGGCGCTGGCGGCGAAAAAGCCTATGATTGGGGCGCGAATGCGTGGGTCGATACCGAGCTCGGACGTAACGCGGGTCAACAGGCACAATGGGTACGCGATATGTTTGATTGCTTTGACAACAATCAAACGTCCGCCAATGTTTTCTGCAAAAACATCAAAGCGGCGGTGTGGTTCAGCGCCAACGACTATGCGTCGGTGGACGGCAAGAATGTCATCACCAACTACTTGAAACTCGACAGCGGCACAACAGAAACGCTGGAAGTATTCAAAGAACGTCTTAAATAAGGAATCCATTAGCAAGAACGAGGCCGTTCACTCTGAATGGCCTCGTTCTTATATATTCTACATTTTATCCATCCCATATTTATATATTTTGCCTAAAAGTGCTTTAGGCAATTGACGGCTTTTATTCGATATGTTATAATACAATAAATATGTTCGTAAGAACTCCCTTTTTGGAAAGGATTGTCACCGCTATGAAAAAGGTCATATCACTTGTGCTGACGCTGTCGATGACGCTGGGGCTTTTTGTTTGCGTCGGCCCGATCTCGCTGCCGTCCATCGTCACCGCCGCGTCTTATGCCGCGGGTGACGTCAATATGGACGCGAGTGTGAATACGATGGATGTGCGTCTCGTTCTGCGGCATATTGCGGGACTGTTGACGCTGTCGGATCAGCAAAAGAGCCTCGCCGATGTGGATAACGACGGCAAGGTCGATACCGCCGATACCCGCCGCATCATGAACGGTCTGTCCACCGGCGCGCCGATCGATACGATGGTGGATATCAACCTGTTGGCACCCGATATCGATGACTGGCAGAATCCCATCCTTGAAACATGGGGCGTGACGGCGGTCGTTGCAGAGTCGAAAGCGACGGACGGCGCAACCGTGTTCACCAATGTCGGCGGCACGATCTGGCCGTATGCCGGGTATGTGTATGACAGCAAGGTTCTGTTGCCCGATTCGGCGGAGATCGAATATGACCTGACCGTGGCGGCTGCCTCCGCCAGCATCAACCTGTATGTCGGTACTGTTGCGCCGGATCTGACAAGCTACTCCGATCCCGGGAGAACCATTATAAAACTCAATTCCTTGATCGGCGATACCGATGAGGGATCGGGCGACCTGCTGCCCGGCACCTATAAAGGCACCATTTCGGTGAGCGATTTGAATGTCGGCGCGGGTCAGCGTGAAGGCGACAATGTGCTGCTCAGCGGCATCAAGCTGTATGTTGTCGGAAGTTATAACAAAACCGGCGAGACCGTGACCATCCGCAAGCTGCAAACCAGAGGCTATGACGAAGTTAAGAATGTGCATGTCAGCACCGATCCGATGCATAAAGTCCGTACGACGCTGATGAGAAACGGGGAGACGGACGGCCTGTCCGCCATCACCGAGATGGATTTGTACACGAACGGTGAACTGTCCGATGCACAATACGCACTGACGACGAAGGACAACAAGGTGATTTATCGCACCGAGTCCAAACAGCGTGTGGTCAACTATCCGAGCGATTATCAAATCGACATTCCGCTCGGCTGGACGCCCGACTATTCGCTGTCGGCATTGCGCTGCCAGTATTCGTCGGATGAGTATGTGCTGACGGTGTCGCGCGAGAATAAGAGTACCTATGGCAACACGGCGAGCGGCTGGAATACCTATCTCACGGAATGGCTCAACCGCTTTATTCAGGCTCCCGACAGCGGCTATCATTACTTCTTCGAGTATAACAATCTGTCCTATTCGCGCGATCCGGGCGAGAAGGAGGTCACGATCAACGGCACGAAATATACGATCATGACCTACGACATCCAAATCAACAACGGCTCGAGCTGGAGCAATCCGAAGCCGGATATGGCGGTCGGGATGCCGTATTACAGCATCGCGATCGTGCGGCAGTCGAACCGGTATAATCTGTTCTACCTCTTCGTGCTCAAATCCACCGGCCCGACCTATCCGATGATGGATCGCATCGTCCGGTCGTTCAAACCGACCACGCACTCCGGCACGGCGGTCAACTCGTGCGGGCAGTATGAACTGAAGATCCCTGAGAATTGGAGCGATGAGACCAAAGCATATTATAACAAGATCCAAAACCAGACGAGTGTGGATTGGGGCTTCTATACGATCAGCATCCCGGCGACCAGCGATTCCAGCTACACCTATAACAAGCAAAGATTTATCGAAGGGTACACGGCGCTGCATGACGCGCTCGACTGGGACTATGAGATCCTGCCGACCTATACCCACGTTTCTTGGAGCGGCCGGAAAGCGCAGTTCCCGCTCGAAATGGCCAATGAATACGCGGGCGGCAACGGCTTCAACGGCAAACCGGTGCTGCAGTTCACCTATCAGTTCACCGATAACAACAACGAAAACCTGGAACGGTATACGCCGATGTTCGATATCCTGCGCGGCAACTATGACGCGACCTTCCGCACGATGGCGCAGGGCATCAAGGAATACGGCAAGCCGGTGCTGTTCCGTGTCAACAACGAGATGAACACCGACTGGACGAGCTACTGCGGCCTTGTGACGCTGCTCGACCCGGATATCTTCGTCAAGACGTGGCAGCGGCTGTATGACATCTTCGAGGAAGAGGGCGTCGACAACTGCATCTGGATCTTCAACCCGATCTCCAAATCCACCCCGTACTGCAACTGGGGCGAGGATCTGTGCTACATGCCGGGTTCGGACTATGTGCAACTCATCGGTCTGACCTGTTATGAATTCGGCAACGGACAAAGCCTCTCGACCTTCAAAAACCTGTATACCGAGCTGTATAACAAGAATAAGAACTATTACATCAATTATCCGTGGATCATTTCCGAATTTGCGGCGGGCGCCGGCGGCGAGAAACGATACGACTGGGGCGCCAACGCCTGGGTCGATACCGAGCTCGGGCGCAATCAACAGCTGCAGGCGGAGTGGGTCAACGCGCTGTTCGATTGCTTTGACAACAATCAAACAGTGGCCAATGCCTTCTGCAAAAACATCAAAGCGGCGGTGTGGTTCAGCGCCAACGACTATTCCAAGGTCGACGGCAAGAGTATCATCACCAACTATCTGAAACTTGATGAAGGCGTCGCCGGCACGATCGAAGTGTTCAAGGAACGCCTGAAAAACAAAAAGGCCGACCCCCAGACAAATTAAAAACCAAGTGAGATAGACAGCGCCCCTGCGGTCATTCGACCGCAGGGGCGCTGTCTATGTCTGTTTCTGAAGTGTCGAAACATAACGCATTTTACATATATTAGGCACGGCTGTTCGTTATTAGACGATACAGCGCGAATGCATCCATGACGTTGATGACTCCGTTGCCATCCATATCCGCCGAACGGCTATCCTGCAGTGCAATATGTCCCGCTGTTACACGATAAAGTGTAAACGCGTCCGCCATATTGAGGATCCCGTTGCCGTCAAGGTCGCCTAATACGAAAGGCTTTGGAGCGGATGTGGTCGACTGTGTGACGGTGAGCGTATATTGCCATTGATGGTATGTGCCTGCCGCTTCCGCTCGCAAGGTGATGGCGTACTGCCCGACGGGAAGCGTCTCAAAAGCCAGTTGATCGGCAAGCCCCGACAGCGAATACGAAATCACATTCGGATGTGCTGCTGCCTGCAGATAAACAGTGTTGCCGACGGCGACGGTGAGCGATACGGTTGTCAGCGGATCGGTTGATCCGACAATGCCGGATACGGTATACGATGTTCCTTTTGAAAGAGTGGAGGGGACGGCTACGTTTTTGGAAGCAAACACAACGGCCTGATCCCCCTCTACTGTCAGGTTGTACCGCCAATGGTAATAGTCGTTCCCGGCGGCGGCACGAAGCAGGATGGTATACTTCCCTGCAGGGAGCTTGGAAAAATCAAGATCATCATCCAATTCGGACAGCAGGAAAGAATTGACATGCGGCTGCGCCGCAGCGTGCAAAAACGGCGTTTCACCCGACAGCACGCTGATGGACACGTCGGTCATCGCCACATTGGAGCCGACGATGCCGGAGATGGAATAGTGGGCTCCTTTTTGCAGAGTGGAGGGGAAATCCACGTCGTGAGAAGAGAAGATCACCTTGAAATCTCCCACTGTCAACGGATAGGTCCATTCAAAAAAGTCACTTTCCGCTTCGGCGCGCAATACGATGGTATAGGAGCCGGCGGGCAGCGTAGAAAAATCAAGCTGATCGTTCAAATCGGCGAGCCGATACGATGTTTCGTGCGGAGCGGCGGTGGCGGAGAGCATCTCACGGTCGCTTGTCAACACTTTGACCGAAATGCCGGTAAGCGGCTGATTGGCACTGACAGCGCCGGAAATGGCATATCCGAATCCTTCCGGAAGAGAAGACGGCATTTGTATATTGGTTTTTTTGAAGGTGGCGTTAAACGGTACCACGGAGAATGAATAACTCCATTCCTTATAGGTGTTTTGCTTGCTGCGGGCGGCGACAATTAACGTGTAGTCTCCGGTTGCCAGATCGGCAAATTTTATCTGTTTTGCCATTTTGCTGATATCATATGTTGTGGATGAAGCGACCGCCGAACAGCCGGTGCGGTAGATGCCGTTTTGATCGTATACGCTGACGCCGACCGTTTGCAATTCTTCGGCGCAGGTGATTATTCCGCCAATCGTAAAGGATTCACCCGCTGCCAGCGAGGAAGGAACACAGACGCTGTCGAGCGTAAAGGCAATGTCGTTTTGTACGGTAAAAGAATAGGACCAATTGCGGGTGGTGACCGAGTCTTTTACGGAGATATTGTAAAGATACGATCCGGCTCTGAGCTTGCCAAACGGCAAAGAAGCATCGAGATCTTTGAGATCGTATAAATACGCGTTGGGCTTTGCGGAAGCCGAAATGCACACATCGGCATGTTCATCCGTCACGGAGATAACAACCTGCTGGATGTGGTGATTGGAAGCGGCAACACCTCCGATGGAGAAGGAGGATCCGGTTTTGATCACAGTCGGCGTGATGAGATTATACAAGGTGACTTCTTTAACATCAAAAATGTAATTCGGTGTGATAAACCCTGCCACTTCCGACTCGGTGAGTTTTTCGGAGTGGCTGCTGACCTGATCGCTCCAGTTGCCGTCAATCACCCATACGCATTTGTTGATACTGTCGTACCGTTCGACGATGCTGACATGATAGGTGTCGTAATAGGAACCGTAGATCATCAGATCGCCGATCTGCGGGATATACCCGCTGCTTCGCTCATGATATACACCGCAGGTATTAAAGCCATCCGACCACCCGGTGTTGGGCAAAATGGAGGTGGGAATATTTGCCTGCCGCGCACACCAGGAAACGAAATAGCCGCACCATTGTGCGTTTGGATTGCCAAAGTATTGTCCGTATTTATTATAATTGTTGCTGCCTTCGTGATAGCCTATTTGCGTCTTGGCAACGCCGACGAGATCGGCCGCCTGGTTGCCGGTGTTGGAATAGGTGTTTTCAAAATCAGCCAGCACAGGCGTGATCGGCAAGCAAAGGATCGGCAATAAAATAGAAAGCAGCAACCCTAGTAATCGAAGAAACGGTGTGGGAGATTTCATAAAGAACTCCTTTCAAAAAACGACAAGTGTCGTCGGAAAACGCATATATATATCAATTATACCTTTTTTTCACGGGGATGTCAATCGACGAGAAGACGACTTGAAAAATAAAAGAAAAAGCGGTACAATACATATAGTGTATCTTTCAAGGAGGCGACGCAGATGAAGATGCGATGGGCACTTTTGACCGGAGCGGTACTAAGCGCCGGCGCGGCCGGAGCGGTATACAGGGAAAATCAAAAGCTGACAGTGGCCAATATAACGGTGTTTCATCCGGAAATTCCGGCCGCTTTTGATGGATGGCGCTTTGTGCACTTATCTGATTTGCACAGCGCTTCTTTTGGAAAAAATCAAAAGAGGCTTTTGGAAGTGATCGATGCGCTGCACGTGGATATGGCGCTGCTGACGGGCGATCTGTTCGATCGCCGCCGTACGCTGCGGGTGCGGGATATGAAGCCGACTTTGACGCTGTTCAGAGAACTGGCGTCGCGGATGCCGACCGTGCGGGTGGATGGCAACCATGAAACGCGCTCGCCTGTCGGCGATCGTTTCCGCTGTGAGGCGGCAAAAACCGGCGTTGTGGATATCACAGGGCGCGTGCTCCCGCTCAAAAAAGGCGGCGAACAGATCATGCTGATCGGTGTGCCGGATGTGAGCGCGTATGCAGATGATGACGAGCGGTTCCGCGAGCGGCTGCACGAGCTGAAAGAGGAGGCAGGCTCCGGATTTTCCGTCACGCTGTCGCATCGGCCGCAGTATCTGCCGGATTATGTGCTGGAAGAGCTGCCGCTCGTGCTGTGCGGTCATGCGCACGGCGGACAGGTGCGGCTGCCGTTTGTCGGCGGGCTGTATGCGCCGGAGCAGGGCGTGCTGCCCCGGTATACAGAAGGAAGATACCGCGTCGAACATACGCAGATGATCGTCAGCCGCGGGCTGGGAAACAGCGGATTTCCGGTGCGGGTGTTTAATCGCCCGGAGCTTGGCGTGATTACCTTGAAAAGAGGCGAATGGCATGAGGATCATTCTGGCTTCGGCTTCCCCGCGCCGCAAAGAGATCTGTGACCTGCTCGGCATTGAAACGACCGTAATCCCTGCTTCGGCGGAACGTCCGTTTGATGAAACATTGACCGTGGAAGAAAACGTGCTGCAAACGGCACGCGCCAAAGCGGAGGAGATCGCGGCGGTCTGCGGGACAGCGATCCCGGTGCTGGGTGCCGATACGACGGTCGCCGTGTCGGTGGACGGCCGCTGGCGCACGCTCGGCAAACCGGAAAACGAGGAGGACGCCCGCCGCATGCTGCGGTTGCTGCAGGGGCGCGAGCACCGCGTGCTGACCGGCGTGTGGGTGTGCGGCGCGGCGCGATCGGACGGCTTTGTGTCGGCGGCCACGGTCGTGTTTGACCCAATGACCGAAGCAGAGATTGCCGATTATGTGGCAACAGGCGAACCGATGGATAAAGCGGGTGCTTATGCGATTCAGGGGCGCTGCTTGCGGTATATCCGCAAGATCGATGGCGATTTTTATACAGTGATGGGACTTCCGTCCGCATCGCTCTGGCAGTTTTTGCAGATATATGTTTGATTAGCAGACAGAAAAAGCCGATTTTTTGAAAGAAATAGGGGAAAAATCGCAAAAAAAACTGCCAAAAATAGTGGATTTCACAAAAAACACCCTTTACTTAGAAACAAATTTGTGATAAAATGAAACCGATATTGACTGCGGCCTTTTGGGAGAGGGGGAAAACCGATGATCGCCGTTGTTACATCCGGCAAGGGCGGCGCCGGGAAATCCACCGTCAGTGCCGGCCTTGCCTGTGCGCTTGCGCGGGAAGGGCAGCGTGTGTTGGTGATCGACGCCGACGCAGGCCTGCGCAGTCTCGACCTGATGCTGGGGATCGAAGAACGGGCGGTGTATGACCTGTCGGATATTTTTGCCCGTCGCTGTGAACCCATCCGCGCCATTACGCCATCTTCGGTCGCCGACGGGGTGTTTGTGATCCCGGCGCCGGGGACGCTCGAAGAAATGTGTTCACCGGAGGAGATGCAGTATCTTTGCCGGGGGCTCGCATCGCATTATGATACTGTTTTGATCGACTGCCCGGCGGGTATTGGTCGCGGTTTTCGCGTGGCGACCGCTCCGGCCGATCGAGCGATCATCGTCGCCACGCCGGATATGGTTTGCGCCCGCGACGCGCAGATCGTCAGCGGGCATCTTGACGCGGCGGGGATCTCCTGCAAAATGGTCATCAACCGGCTGCGTCCGCGCCCGGTCATGAAAGGCAAAATGCCGGATATCGATGAAGTCATGGATGCGGCGCAGGTGCCGCTGCTTGGGGTGATTCCAGAGGATGAAGCGGTGTCGATCGCCAATGCAAACGGCAAGCCGCTGCCGCTGTCGAGTTTCACCTCCCGGTGCTTTTCCAATATCGCCGCCCGCTTTATGGGGCGGTCGGTGCGCCTTGCCAATCTCGCCAAAATGAAATAGGAAGGACAAGCCGGACTCCCGGCAAATATATACAGAAAGGAAGCGGAACGGAATATGAACATTGCTCTTATCGCGCACGATTCGAAAAAAGAACTCATGGTGCAATTTTGCATCGCCTATTGCGGCATCTTGAGCCGCCACAGCATTTGTGCCACCGGCACGACCGGCAAAATGGTTGCCGAGGCAACGGGCCTGCCTGTGCTGCGCTACATGAGCGGTTCGCAGGGCGGCGATCAGCAGATCGCGGCGCGCATCGGCTGCAACGAGATCGACCTGGTGTTGTTTTTCCGGGATCCGCTGACTGTGAAAGCACATGAGCCGAACGAAGGGGACATCCTGCGTCTTTGCGATATGCACAACATCCCCTTCGGTACCAACATCGCGACCGCCGAGGTGCTGATCCACGGCCTGGAGCGCGGCGATCTTGACTGGCGCAATATCGTCAACCCGCGCGTCAAATAACAGGCGGCGCTTGAAACTGAAAAAAGGGAGACGCCCAAGCGTCTCCTTTTTCTACAAAAAAGACCGGTAAAAAGGAGAGCAAAGCCCTATGGGACTCATCACAAAAGCACCGCGCGGCACGCAGGACGTCCTGCCTGCCGACAGCTATAAATGGCAATATGTCGAGCAAACAGCGATCGGCGTCGCTCGCGATTTCGGCTATGAAGAAATGCGCACCCCCGTGTTTGAACACACCGAGTTGTTTTTGCGCTCGGTGGGGGAGACGACCGACGTCGTGCAAAAAGAGATGTACACCTTCCAAGACAAAGGGGACCGCTCCATCACGCTTCGCCCCGAAGGAACGGCGGGCGCGGCGCGGGCGCTGCTCGAGCACAGCCTGCACGCAGGCGCGCTGCCGATGAAGGTGTGCTACCTGACCTCCTGCTACCGCTATGAAAAACCGCAGGCGGGGCGGCTGCGGGAATTCCACCAGTTCGGCGTCGAATGCTTTGGTGCGGCGGAACCGCAGGCGGACGCCGAGGTGATCGGCCTTGCTCATATGGTATTGTCCACGCTCGGCGTCACCGGCGTCAAGCTGCACATCAACTCGATCGGTTGTCCGCACTGCCGCCCGACCTATACGGCGACGCTCAAAGCGTATTTTGAGGCACGCTCGGCCGAACTGTGCGAGACCTGCCGCGATCGCCTTGATCGCAACCCGATGCGTATTCTCGACTGCAAGTCGCCCGTGTGCCATGAGATTGCGGCGGGCGCTCCGGTGATGATCGACTATCTGTGCGACGACTGCAAGACGCATTTTGACCGCGTAAAGGCCTGCCTTGATGCGGCACAGCTGCCGTATGAAGTGGATGTACACATCGTGCGCGGCCTGGATTATTACACCCGCACCGTGTTCGAATTCGTATCCGATGCGCTCGGCGCGCAGGCGGTGGTGTGCGGCGGCGGCCGCTATGACGGCCTGATCGAAGAACTGGGCGGCAATCATCTGCCGTCGCTCGGCTTCGGCATGGGGATCGAGCGGCTGCTGATGGTGTTGGAAGCGCAGGAAGCGTCGATGCCCGAACCACCCCGCACCGAGCTGTATCTCGCTCCGATGGGCGAGCGGGCGGTGACCGCTTGCTTCGAAATGGCGCTGCGGCTGCGGGAAGGCGGCGTGTCGGTGCAAACCGATTTGACCGGCCGCGGCCTCAAGGCGCAGATGAAATATGCCGATAAGATCGGCGCGCGGTTTGTCATCGTCGTCGGCGACGACGAACTGGATACCGGCAAAGCCGTGCTCAAAGAGATGGAAACCGGCGAGCAAACAGAACTGATGCTCGACGAACTGTATACGACGCTGTATAATAAAGCGCTCGACCGGGAACTGGCGGGAATGACCGACCTGTTTTCCCAAGTCGTAGAGGAGGGGTAATATCATGGAAACCATCAAAGGCTTGTCCCGCACCGACTATTGCGGCACACTTCGGATGAGCGACGTCGGCCGGACGGTGACGCTGTTCGGCTGGGTGCAGCGGCAGCGCGATCTCGGCCAGCTGATCTTTGTCGACCTGCGCGACCGCACCGGTATCGCCCAGCTCGCGTTTGACGAAACGGTTGACCGCGAGGTGTTCGCCAAAGCGTTCACGGTCCGCAGCGAATATGTGCTGGCCGCGGTCGGACAGGTGCGGGAGCGCACCTCCAAAAACCCGGATATCCCGACCGGCGACATCGAGATCGCCGTCACCGAACTGCGCATCCTCAATAAAGCGGAAACCCCGCCGTTTGAGATCGTCGAGGACAGCAAGACGGATGAGCTGCTGCGGCTGAAATACCGCTATCTCGACCTGCGCCGCCCCGATCTGCAAAAGAATCTGCTCATCCGCCATCGCATCGCGAAGGTCGCCCGCGACTATTTCGATGACAACGGCTTCATCGAGCTCGAAACTCCGATGCTGATCAAATCCACCCCGGAGGGCGCCCGCGATTTTCTGGTTCCGTCCCGGCTGCATCCCGGCACGTTTTATGCGCTGCCGCAGTCGCCGCAGCTTTATAAACAGCTCTCGATGGTGGCGGGATTTGACCGGTATATGCAGCTTGCGCGCTGCTTCCGCGATGAAGATCTGCGCGCCGACCGGCAGCCGGAATTCACGCAGATCGACCTCGAGATGTCCTTTGTGGATGTGGAGGACGTGCTCGCGATCGGCGAAGGCTTCCTCAAAACTGAATTCGAGAAAGTGCTCGGCATCGACCTGCCGTTGCCGCTGCCGCGCCTGACTTATACCGAAGCGATGGAGCGCTATGGTTCGGATAAACCCGATGTGCGCTTCGGCATGGAACTGATCGACCTGACCGACGCGGTATCGGACACCGAGTTTGTGGTGTTCAAGAGCGCCATCGACGCGGGCGGTACGGTGCGCTGCATCACGGCAAAAGGCGCCGCCGACAAGCTGACCCGCAAAGAGATCGACAAGCTCACCGAGATGGTCAAGGGCATCGGCGCGAAAGGCCTCGCGTGGGTGCGCTGGACGGCGGACAATCGCGGCTGCTCCTTCGCCAAATTTATGACCGACGAGCAGATGGACCGCCTGCTGCAAACGGCGGGCGCCGAACAGGGCGACGTGGTGCTCATCATCGCCGACCCGATCAAAAAGCATGTGCTCAGCATCCTCGGTGCCCTGCGCCTCGAAGTGGCGGATAAACTCGGCGTCGAGCGCTCCGGCTATGCGCCGCTGTGGATCACCGAATTCCCGTTCTTTGAGTGGAACGAGGAGACCGAGCAGTGGGATGCGATGCACCACCCGTTTACCTCGCCGCTCGACGAGTGCATCCCATATCTCGAAAGTGACCCCGGCAAAGTCTTTGCCAAAGCCTATGACCTGGTTCTCAATGGCATCGAACTGGCAAGCGGTTCCATCCGCATTACCAACCCCGACCTGCAGGCGCAGATGTTCCGCGCTCTCGGCCTGTCGGACGAGGAAGCGCAGGAGAAATTCGGCTTCCTCACAAGCGCCTTCCGCTACGGCGCCCCGCCGCACGGCGGCATGGGCATCGGGCTTGATCGCCTTGTGATGCAGATGCTCGGCGCTTCGACGCTGCGCGATGTGCTTGCCTTCCCGAAGGTGCAGAACATGACCGAACCGATGACCGCCTGCCCGTCGCCCGTCGACGACGACCAGCTGCGCGACCTCGGCCTCGCGATCGTGAAAGAATAAAAGATGAACGGCCCCCATAGTGTACCAAACCACATGGGGGCCGTTTGCAAAATAAGAAAATAAAAAAGGATCTCAAAAGAGATC
>JAFTBJ010000229.1 GCA_017455295.1 Clostridia bacterium | reverse complement strand
CGAGACCTGATACAGGCACTTCAAGCGCAGATAATGTAAAAAACCGGGAGAGCTGTCTTAACGGACAGCCCTCCCGGTGTTTCAAAAGACTTGTTTTAATGCTTCCTCAGGCTTTGTTGAATTTCTCCTTCGGCTGTTTGCAGCGAGGGCACTTCCAGTCGTCGGGCAGGTCTTCAAAGGCGATGCCGTCGTGCTCGGCGGGATCGTAAACGTAGCCGCATATAGAGCAGACGTATTTTCCGCTTGCTTTACCGGCGCTGAAATCGACCTCGGCGAGAACGGTCGGCACGGGGTTGTCAAGGTCGATCACGCGCTTTGCTTCAAGATTTTCATATCCCAAAGGTGTATGTATTCCGCAATAAACCGTTGGGTGGTTGCGAACGAAATCACGAACGCGGTCAAGCGTTTCGCGCGCCGCGGGAAGATCGTCGAATACCACCGAGAGCTTGTTCTCGTACAGCGCCTCGTCCATATAGGTGATATCTCCGTGGAGCATATAGAACAAGCCGCCGTCCTCCACGATTACGATGCTGTTTCCGTTGGTGTGTCCTTTGGCTTTGATAAAATACACACCATCCGCGATCTTTTGGCTCTCCGGGAAGTTGTAATATGCGCCGTCGGTATATTCGACGGGCACGATATTATCAAGTCCCTGAAGCTCGGAAGCGGATATTTCCTCCGCGCCTACGTAAATCTTCGCATTCGGGAAAGAGCGCAGTTCTCCGGAATGGTCGGCGTGCTTATGTGTGAGCAGGATCTTCGTGACCTGCTCCGGCTTATAGCCGAGCGCGGCAAAAGTCTCTCGTAAAGACGTCCAAATACTCAATCTTATTAAATATCAACGCCATAAAAAACCTCCTTGATCGGTTTTGCGATTATTTTACGCAAATTGTAACCGCAAAACACGCATTTTATTCACTTTATTTGCTTTTACAAAAACAAGAAATCCCTTTTTAGGGGAACGATCTATCTTAAACACTCCTAAGCGGCAGGCCGGAGGTTCGAATCCCCCGTGGGCGCCATGAAAGAAACCTCTTTTGGTAGACAAAAGAGGTTTCTTTCCGTTATATTTGCCTGCGGCGAGTTATATTGGGCTTTGCCCAGTTATATTGCGCTTCGCGCAGTTTTTGGTGAATATAATATAACTGCGCCCGTCGGGAGCAATATAACTATGCCGTAAGGCATAATATAACTGCCGCCAACGGCGGCAATATAACTTATAATTCGGGCTTCTGCCCGATTTTCTTTTTTTGCAGCAAAAAAGCGTGGGCAACCTTCACACGGTCAGCTCCCGCTGTCCAATCCCGCAAGCGGCGGCTGTCCCTGCGTGATCACGCCGCACGCGATCGCAAACGCGAGCTGCTGCTGATAGGCCGGATCCTTCAGCAAGGCCAGCTCCTCGGCGTTTGACAAAAATCCGCACTCGACCAGCACGGTCGGCTTGGTCGTTTTATACAACAAAAAAATGTCCCGGCTGCCCGGTTTGATCTCCCGCGTGTTGTCCGGCTGCAGCCATCCGACAATGCTGTCCCGGATCGCCGTCGCAAGCTCCTCCGACGCAGGATCGTTCGTCGAATAAAATACCTGCGCCCCGTGATAGCGGGCGCTGCCAAACATATTTTGATGGATGCTGATGTTTCGGTCGCTCTCTTCAAACATCTGCAGCCGGTTGTTCATGTCGCTGACCTTTTTTTCGCGGATGGTGACGCTCTCGGCATCGTGGATCGAATCGTCCCCTTCCCGCGTCATGCGCACCCGATAGCCGCAAAACCGCAGCATCATCGTCAGCTTTTGGGCGATCGCCAGATTAAGCGTTTTTTCCGCGGTGCCGTCCGGCGCCACCGCGCCTCCGTCCGCGCCGCCATGCCCCGCGTCCACCGTGATCAGCGGCGCAACCGCTGCCTGTACCGGGCGGGTCGGTGCGGTGGTGGGCAGCGTGCCGAGCACCGCCGCGAGCACACCGCCGCACAGCAGCAGCGACGCCACCGTGAGCATCGCCTGCTTGATGGGAGCCGATCCTCGCATACTATCCCCCCGTTTTAATAAAGCCAGATCGCGTGCAGCACCAGCAGCGTCGCCACGCCGGGAATACCGAGCGCCGCGCACACCGCCGCCGTAAACGCGGTCAATCCGACGGTGACGCCGGTCACGCCGCTGAGCAGGTCAACGGCCGCCAGCGCGCACAATCCCTG
>JAFTBJ010000228.1 GCA_017455295.1 Clostridia bacterium | reverse complement strand
TCGGCCGCGCGCGTCAGGTCAAGGTGCAGAAAGAGAACACCATCATTGTCGACGGCGCAGGCGATTCGGACGATATCAAAGGCCGTGTGGCGCAGATCCGCAGCCAGATCGAAACGACCACGTCCGATTTTGATCGTGAGAAGCTGCAGGAGCGTCTCGCGAAACTCTCCGGCGGCGTCGCCGTCATCAAAGTCGGCGCCGCGACCGAGATCGATATGAAAGAAAAGAAGCTGCGCATCGAATACGCTCTCTCCTCCACCAGAGCGGCGGTAGAAGAAGGCATCGTCGCCGGCGGTGGCGTGGCCCTCATCAATGCATCCGATGTGCTGATCGACATGATTGCCGCAGCGGAAGGCGACGAAAAGACCGGCATGCAGATCGTGCTGCGCGCGCTCGAAGAGCCGGTGCGTCAGATCGCACTCAACGCCGGCCTCGAAGGCAGCGTCATCATCGACAAGATCCGCACCTCTAAGAAGCAAAACTACGGCTTTGATTTTGCGAAGGAAGAATACAAAGATATGTTCAAAGCGGGCATCGTCGATCCGACCAAGGTCACCCGCTCGGCACTGCAAAACGCCGCGTCGGTCGCCGCGATGGTGCTCACCACCGAATCGCTGGTCGCCGACAAGAAAGAGCCGACGCCTCCCCCCGCTCCCGCGGCCGGCGGCATGGACGGCATGTATTGATCGAAAGCGAAACGATCCACAGTATAAGAGCCCGCCCGAGGAATTCCTCGGGCGGGCTTACTTTTTATCCATTTGGTTTTACCGATCAAGCGGTACCGGAGACTCGACGATACAGCGCATACGCGTCCGCAATGTTGATCACACCATCTTGATTGATGTCGGCATACGCTGTCTGTTCGTCGGTCAGCTCTGTCTGCCCGGACACTGCCCGGAACAGCAAGAACGCATCCGACATATTGACCTCGCCGTCCCCGTCGATGTCACCGATCGATAGCGGCTGCGGCATGGTCACAGTTGTTGTTGTGGTCGTTACCGTGCGGATCACCGGCGCGGCGGGACCGCTGTATACATTCGCACCGTATCCTGTGACCAGCTGCAAATAATTGACGGCGATCGCTCCGTTGGTTTTGCCTTCTACATACACGCCGGTCACGTTGCCGGTCGCCACACCGCTGTGATTCCAGCGATAATAGCCGGAAAGCGGACAAGCAACCGTATACGACCCGGCAGGCAACCATTGATCTTCATCGCGCACCGACAGTCCGAACACGTCAAAAAATTCATACCCGAACAAAATCCATTTGTCCCCGGCGTCACTGCGGTCCAAAATGGTCATTCTAAACGGGACTGTCGATGTAATACCGACTTGGATATAGGCATCGTCCGCAACGGCAAAGGATGCCTGCGGTGCAAACGTGGCACCGAAGCAGGCGTCGGTCGATGGGTTCCAGGCCTTATTCACCTCAACATCGACCTGCCCACCGACAAGCTGTGCCACAGCACCCGTTTCATCGTTGACGCCGGCATAGCTGCTGATCAGCGCCATTGACACACTGCTCTTTTTCCACACAGCATACAGCGCCGCGTTTTCATTGGCGGTATACGTGCCGCCTGCCGCATACGCGGCGTCGATCGCCGCGCTGTTTGTCGACCAGCCTGCGAAAACGTAACCGTCACGCGTCGGCGTGACCGCCGACAGCGTGAGCGCCTCACCATAGATCTTCATCTGCATATCCGGTGCGCCGCTGCCGCCGTTCGCATCATACGTCACGGCGTTTTGAATCTGCCAGATCTGCGACGACTTGCCGCTGGCATATGCGCCGAGCTGCACATTAGCGCCGGCATAGGTATCGAGAATATCCAGCACGAGGTTACCGTTTTGGATGCTGTGCATGACATAGCCGCCCGACACCGGTTCAAATCCCCAGCGCTGAGAAGCGCTGCCGGTGTTGCTTTCAATATCCACATTCGCGCCGCTTGCCGCTTCCCCGTGAACGCTTAGCACGCGGGACAAAGAACACAGCGGGCGGATACGATGCGCAGTATCCGACTCCGGCAGGATCTCCAGTTGCATGCCAGTCTCACCGGTGAACAGGTATTGTAGGGCGTTTTGATCCTGCGCGTCTACGCTGTCGGAAATCACCAGATATTGCCCGGTCTGCCGGTTGCACAGATAATAGCTGCCGCCTTCGATTTTGGCGGCGGTGTAAGGCGGCGTAACGTCTCCCATGTAGCGCGGCCAATAGGTGTTTTTCGCCAGATTGCCGCGAACAACCGATACGTTCGCTTTGTCGGCGGGAACTTCAAAATAATAGCACCAGTAATACGCCGCGTCATAGGCGCCGCTCGCCGTGTCGGCAACCGATTGGAGATAGGAGTTGACTTTCGGATAGGACGCCGCCAACTCATACTTCAAAAAGCGAAGTTGTCCCGACACGGTGGTCCAGTCGTAGCCATTGTTATTGCAATAGGTTTTCAAATCGTCCCACCGCGAATTATGCCATTGACAAATGCCATAGCTTGTCCCGTTATCCCCCAGTTTATGGGGATTGAAATCCGACTCTTTTTCGATGTTGGCGAGCACGCCGCAGGCGGCTGCCGTATTCAAGCCCATCTCATTTTTTAGATAGTGATAGATCGTTGTTTCGTTTTCGCTCACGGCCACCACAGACAAAGAGGTGGAAAGCACCGGCAGCGTCCCCGCCAGTAACGCGACCGTCAGCAGCAACACCGACAACTTCCTGAATGCTCGTTTCATGCGATTCTCCTCCCCTGCATCTGGCCGACAATCCCCTATTTATACGGGATTACAGTTTGTTAAATTTTCCTGTATGATTATCATAGCATATCCCCGCCACCCGGTCAAGCCGAACACGAGAAACAATATGTGTCAACGCGATTTCGCATGGATTTCGTTTCTCGTTTCGTTTTTCATACACGCATAAAACTCCTTTGTTGACAGATACTAGAAATGCGATCAAATCAAAAAAGGAGTTTATTTATATGAAAGCAACCGGTATTGTACGCCGTATAGACGATCTCGGGCGGGTGGTCATCCCGAAGGAGATCCGCCGCACCATGCGCATCCGCGAGGGTGATCCGCTGGAGATTTTCACCGAAACGAACGGAGAAGTCATCTTCAAAAAATACTCCCCGGTCGGAGAGATCTCGTCCTTTGCCGCCGGCTATGCCGACGTGATGTCCCGCGCCTGCGGGATCCCGGTCATCATCTGTGACCGCGATCACGTCGTATCCTCCGGCGGGCTGCCGAAAGCCGAGCTGCGGGATCACCGTCTCTCTCCCGCTCTGGAAGACCTGATGGAAAGCCGCCAGCCATATATCGCGCCGAAAGGTGGCGCGATCCTGGCGCCGATCGAAGGCTCCGAACGGCGGATCACCGTGTGCGCGCCGATTGTGACGAACGGCGACGTGATCGGCGCGGTGTGCCTGCTGCAAAGCGACGAAAAATCGCCGCCGCCCACCGAAGGCGACATCCGCCTTGTGCAAGTGGCCGCGTCATTCCTCGGCAAACAGATGGACGACTGATTCATGGCCCGCCTCAGCGCCTTGGGGCGGGCTTTTTTACACCCTTGCAGCGCCGAATACCATTTGCAATTTCAAGAAAAATATGGTAAAATAAAATATATATAGGCTTATGTATTTTGCAAAGAGGTGATCCTTTGGACAACCTGACCGATATCGGCGCAATCAAGGCGCTGCTCGCCCGCCACGGATTTCATTTTTCCAAATCCCTCGGGCAAAATTTCCTGATCAATCCGTCTGTCTGTCCCCGCATGGCCGAGGCGTGCGGCGCTACTCCCGACACCGGTGTTTTAGAAATCGGGCCGGGCATCGGCACGCTGACGCAGGCACTCTGTCAAAAAGCAGGTAAGGTCGTCTCAATCGAGCTGGATGAGCGGCTGCCGGCCGTGCTGGCGGAAACGATGGCAGACTTTGACAATTTCATGCTGATACAAGGCGACGCGATGACGATCGATCTCGCGGCACTGCTGACCGAGCAATTCGGCGACAGGCCGGTCGCCGTTTGCGCCAATCTTCCCTATTACATCACTTCCCCGCTCATCATGCGGCTCTTGGAAAGCCGCCTGCCGGTCACCAATTTGACCGTGATGGTGCAAAAAGAAGCGGCCGAGCGGCTGTGTGCCGCACCCGGCACGCGGGCATGCGGCGCGGTGACACTGACTGTGCAGTATTATGCCGAAGCAGAAACGCTGTTTCAGGTATCGCGCGGCAGTTTTCTCCCGGCACCAAACGTGGACAGCACGGTCATCCGGCTGACCTGCCGCACCGAACCACCGTGTCATCCGCTCGATGAGCGCTTTATGTTCACACTGATCCGCGCCGCGTTCGGACAGCGGCGCAAAACCATCGCCAACTCGCTGATGACCGCCGGGCTGACGAAAGATCGCATCAAAGCGGCGTGCGACGTTTGCGACATCTCACCACTCGCCCGCGCCGAGGAATTGACTTTGACCGAATTCTCCGCACTTGCGGACGCGTTTACGACAGGAGGAGCGTTATGAAACTGCTGGTACTCGACGGCAACAGCATCTTGAACCGCGCGTTTTACGGCGTCAAAGCGCTGACCACCAAAGACGGGCGGTACACCAACGCGATCTTCGGGTTCCTCAACATCTATTTCCGCCTGCAGGAACTCACCGGGGCGACCCATGTGGCCGCCGCTTTCGATCTCAAAGCCCCGACGTTCCGCCATAAAATGGCGGCCACTTATAAAGAAGGGCGCAAGCCGATGCCGGACGAACTGCGTGAACAGCTACCGGTCATCAAAGAGCTGCTGCCGCTGCTCGGGGTGACGGTGGTCACCTGCGAAGGATATGAAGCGGACGACATTCTGGGCACTCTGTCCCGCGCCGCCGAGCAAGCGGGCGGCGACTGTTATCTTGCGACGGGCGACCGCGACTCGCTGCAGCTCGTCACGCCGCACACCACCGTGCTGCTCGCTTCCACCAAAGCAGGGCAGCCGGACACCGCCCGCATGGATGAGGCGGCCATCTTTGACAAATACGGCCTGACGCCACTCCAGCTCATTGACCTCAAAGCGCTGATGGGCGACGCCTCCGACAATATCCCCGGCGTCCCCGGCGTCGGCGAAAAGACGGCGCTGTCGCTGCTGCACGATTTCGGTTCGCTGGATGCGCTGTATGAAAAACTGGAAACGGCCGATTTGCGGGATAGCCTCAAAGCCCGGCTCGCCGCCGGAAAAGACAGCGCGTATCTCAGTCGCTCACTCGGCACTATTTGCTGTGAAGCACCGATCGATTGTGAGCTTGACCATTATCTTCTGCGCCCGATGCAGAAAGAGGCGCTTAGCAAGATGCTGACCGATTTGGAGTTTTTCAAGCTGCTTGGCAAACTCGATCTCTCCCCCGCTGCCGCGAAGCCCGCAGTCGAAGCCACCATGCAAACGGCGACGCTGCTGCCGCCGGAATCGCTTGCCGATCTGCTGGCGGATACCTCCTTGCTGCTCGATGTCGTGTCGATGGCGGACGGCTGGTATATCGGGCGCGGACAGCGAATGGTGCAGCTCGACACGCTCGCGCCGCTGCTCGACGTCCTTGGGGATGCGAACGTGCCCAAGCGCACCAACGACCTCAAGGCGCTCACGCGCGCCGTGCTGCCGCTTGGATGCTATCCCGACGGATTCCGGCTGGACACCATGCTCGCTGCTTATCTGCTCAATCCGCTCTCGTCCGACTATTCGCTGCCGCGTCTGCTGCTCGAATATGGCGTCGGCTTTGATGAAGCAACGCCATGGGCGGCGTTTGCGACGCTTTCGGATCGCTTGACCGCCGCCGTCGAGGAACAGGGTGCGGCGGCGCTGCTGCGCGACATCGAGCTGCCGCTCGCCGTTGTTTTGGCGGATATGGAGCTGCTCGGTGTGGAAGCGGACGGCGACGGTTTGACTGCTTATGGCGTCGAGCTGCAAAAAACGATCGACGATCTGCAGCGCCGGATCTACGACGCGGTCGGCTATGAGTTCAATCTCAACTCCCCGAAACAGCTTGCGAAAGCGCTGTTTGAGGATCTTGGCCTGCCGCATGGCAAAAAGACGAAAAACGGCTATTCGACCAACGCCGACGTGCTGGAGAAACTGCGGACAGCACATCCGGCCGTGGATATGCTGCTGCAATACCGTACGCTCGCCAAACTCAAATCCACCTACTGCGACGGATTGACCAAAGAAATCGCCGCCGATGGGCGGATCCATTCCACCTTCAACCAAACAGAGACCCGCACCGGCCGCATCAGTTCCACCGAGCCCAATCTGCAAAACATCCCCGTGCGGCAGCCGCAGGGGCGCGAACTGCGGCGATTTTTGCGTGCCAAAGAAGGCTGGCGTCTGGTGGACGCCGACTATTCGCAGATTGAGCTGCGGGTGCTGGCCGATATGGCAAACGATCCCACGATGATCGCCGCATTCAACAGTGGCGACGATATTCACCGCATCACCGCGTCGCAGGTGTTCGACCTGCCGCCGGAGCTGGTCACGCCGCTGATTCGCTCCCGCGCCAAGGCGGTCAATTTCGGCATTGTGTATGGCATCGGTGCGCACTCGCTGTCAGAAGACATCGGCGTATCCTATCAGGAGGCCAAAGCGTATATAAGCGGCTATCTCGCGCACTACGGTGCCGTCACCACATTTATGAACAACCTGATCGAAAATGCCCGGCAAACCGGCTATGCCGAAACGCTGTTCGGACGGCGGCGGCCGCTGCCGGAGCTCAAAGCCGGTAACGCGATGACCCGCAGCTTCGGCGAGCGCGTTGCCCGCAACATGCCCATTCAAGGCACCGCAGCCGATATCATCAAACTGGCGATGATCCGTGTATGGCGCCGCTTGATCCGGGAGGGACTGCGAGCCCGCCTGATCCTGCAGATCCACGACGAATTGATGGTCGAATCGCCAATCGACGAATGCGATCGTGTCGCGACCATTCTCAAAGAAGAAATGGAAAGCGCCGCCTCGCTGAAAGTGGTGCTGACCGCCGACGTGCATGTCGGCAAAACCTGGTTTGACGCAAAGGAATAATCGTTATGACAGAACCCTATCTCACCGCTGAAGAAGATCGCCGCGAACGGGCGATCCTCGCCGCGCTCGATACCGGCGAATACGATGTGGACAGCTCGCTGGACGAATTACGGGAGCTGGCGGATACCGCCGGTGCCGACGTAGTCGCCGTGCTGATGCAAAAGCGGGAAGCACCGAAAAAAGCGACCTGGCTCGGGCAGGGACGGGTCGAAGAGCTGGCCGCGCTGTGCGAGACGCAGGGCGCCGACCTCGTGATCTTCGATTGCGAACTGTCCCCCACCCAACAGCGCAACCTGGAGGATATGCTGCCCTGCCGCGTTGTGGATCGCACGATGCTCATTCTGGATATCTTCGCTGCCCGCGCCCGCTCGGCGGAAGGGCGGCTGCAGGTGGAGCTGGCCCAACTGCAATATCGGCTGCCGCGCCTGTCCGGCCAAGGCGGTGCACTGTCCCGCCTCGGCGGCGGCATCGGTACCAGAGGCCCCGGCGAAACCAAGCTGGAATCCGACCGACGGCACATCCGGCGCCGTATCCAATATTTGAAAGAACAGCTCGCCGATGTGCAGAAGAGGCGGCAGAGTCTCCGCTCCCGTCGGCAAAAAGACGGGGTGCGCACGGTGGCGATCGTCGGCTACACCAACGCCGGAAAGTCCACCCTGCTCAACCGTTTGACCGACGCAGGTGTGCTCGCGGAAAACCGCCTGTTCGCCACCTTGGACACCACCGCCCGCGGGCTGAAGCTGCCGGACGGCCGCGATGTGCTGCTGATCGACACCGTCGGCTTTGTGCGGCGGCTGCCGCACCATCTGGTGGACGCGTTTCGCTCCACGCTGGAAGAAGCGGCCGAAGCGGACGTGATCCTCAATCTCTGTGATGTCTCCTCACCAGAAGCGGACGAGCATCTTGCCGTCTCTCGCGATCTGCTTGTCTCGCTGGGCTGCACCAACCGCCCCATTCTTTCGGTGATGAACAAATGGGACACGGTCAGTAATCGGCCGCATCCCGCGCAAGGCGGGGTTTACTATATCAGCGCGCTGACCGGAGACGGCATCGACGAGCTGCTGCAAGGAATTGCCGACGCTTTGCCGCCCGACCGCCAAACGGTGACCCTGCTGCTGCCCTTTTCTCAAGGCGCACTCGCCGAACGCTGCCGCCGGGAAGGTGCCGTCGAGCAGGAAGATTATATTCCCGAAGGCCTCAAAATGACTGTGACCCTCGGCGCTTCCCTGCTCGCACTGACCGAACCGTATCGCATGGAAGAAGAAAGCAGGTGACCTCGTTTGGCCAAAGCAAGATCCGGCGCTGCCGGTCGCATCGCCATTTTGGACGAGCTGCGCGGACTGTGTATCCTATTGATGGTGCTGCAGCATGGACTGTATACATTCGGCTATATATTTCATTGGCCGTTTGCTATTGAGGTCTATACCTGGACACTTTCGATCCGAGAATATTTTGCCGCCGCTTTTGTGATACTGTGCGGCATCTCCTGCCATCTGTCCCGCAGCAATCTCAAGCGCGGCCTGCTGCTGGCACTGGTGGCGGCGGGGCTGTCGTTTGTGCTGTGGCTGGCCGCCGAGTGGGGTCTCATTGGCAGAAACCAACAGATCTGGTTCGGCATTTTACATATGCTCGCCTGCTGTATCCTTTTTTATGCCTGCTGTGGCAAACTCCTGAAAAAAATCCCCTTCTGGCTAGGGCTGATTCTGACTGCCGCGCTGTTTTTCCTGACGTGGTATGTCCCGTTTTATAACGGCGGCTTCTTCGGCTGGCCGCCTTTTACGCTGGCCTATCCCAACGAGTGGAAAAGTCTGCCGTATCTGATTCCGCTTGGCATGGGATATATCGAGAGCGGAGACTTTTTCCCGCTGATTCCCTGGCTTTTCTGCTTTTTGTTCGGCGCCTGCCTCGGGCGGTATGTGCGAAAGCTTCCGAAATCTCTCAAAAAACAACATATCCGCCCGCTGGCCTTTTGCGGGCGGCATACGCTGATTATTTATCTGGTTCATCAGCCGTTCTTTTTTGGCATCGGCTGGCTGATTGCCTATTTCACCGGTTCTTGACGAATCAAGACGTATATTCTTCTACAAGCCGCCGGAGCTGCTGCCGATCTTCCACAGCAATCCCCTGCCGCAGCCGCTCTTGTTCAGCCGCCGGAAGTGAGGAGAGCGGCGTATCATATACGCACTCCGGCTCGGCGGCGTCCGGTAAAAATACGGCGATCTTTTCTTGCCATACGCCCAGCACGCGATACGGTGCCGCCGCTGTCTGCTCGGCGTCAGACATGGGCGACAGTGCCGGGACAGGCGATTGGCAAAACGCCAGCCACACGCCGGCAAACAACAGGCAGGCGGCCGTCCATACCGCCCATATACGCTTGCTCTGCATCTCCATCCCGTCCTTTCTGTGGACAGTATGGCCGTTTTTTCGCTTTTCATACGGTTTGTGTCGAAAAAAACCCACCGTCTGGGAATTGACATTCCGCAGGAACATGCTATACTATATAAGGATAAATTTGTCTTGTCCACATTTCATTTGTTCATTCCGCCTCAAAAGGAGGGGTTTTTATGGCCGGTAGATCGCGCCGCTCCAACAACAATTTTTGGAGCAAATTGAAAGCGTTTTTCCAATCAAAGCCGGTGCACATCTTCGGTATAATCTTCGGTGTGATTTTCAAGATCGTGTTGACCGTGGTGCTGATCGGCGTCATTGCCGCCTGCATCGGCGGCGTCGTGCTGACCATTTATGTATTCAACACCTTTGCCAATTCGCAGGAGATGCCGGATATCAGCCGCATCATGGAAAACGGCACCAGCATCGTGTATACGCAAAACAGCAACGGCGATTGGGTAGAAAGTCAGCGGCTGGAAGGCATCAACCGCATCTGGACCGATCTGCCGGAGATTCCGGACAACCTTCAAAAAGCCGTGGTCGCCATCGAAGACGAACGCTTTTACGAACATGACGGCGTTGACTGGAAGCGGACAGCGGCCGCCGTGGTCAACAAATTGCTGCATAACAGCAACGAATTCGGCGGTTCCACCATCACGCAGCAGCTGATCAAGGTGGTCAGTGAAGATGACGATGCGACCATCGAACGCAAAATCCGCGAAATCTTCCGCGCCATTGAAATGGAGCGCGATTACTACACGAAAGATCAAATTCTGGAAGCGTATCTCAACATCCTGCCGATGTCGGACGGCGTCGTCGGAGTGGGTGCGGCAGCCAACTATTATTTCGGCAAAGACGTCAGCAAACTGACACTGGCCGAATGCGCTGTGATCGCCGGTATCACCAACAGCCCCTCCTATTATGATCCGTACGATCATCCGGCGCACGCACGAGAAAGGCAGCACGTCATTCTTCAAAAAATGCATGAGCTCGGATTCATCTCAGACGATGAATATATCCAGGCTTACGGTGAAGAACTGCATTTCAAGAACAGCGCCAAATATGTCGACGTGCAGGACTACTACGTCGATCAACTGATCGAAGACATCATCGCCGATCTGCAGGAAGAATACGGCTACAACTACAACTATGCCGAACAGCTCGTGTTCTTCGGCGGCCTGCGCATCTATTCCTACGAGAATACGGCGATACAAGGCAAGATCGAAGCGATCTTCCGAGATGACAGCAACTTCCCCGATATCGAAGGCGAAGAAGAAGATCCCAACGCGGCAATCTTCATCATGGATTATGACGGCCGCGTGATCGCCACCGTCGGCGGACGCGGACAAAAGACAGGCAACCGGTCTCTCAACCGCTCCACCCAATCGCGGCGGCAGCCGGGTTCCGCCATCAAGCCGCTGGCCACCTATGCGCCCGCGATTGACCTGGACATTGTCAACTATTCCACCTTGGTGCGCGACGCGCCGATTCAACTGCCGGATGGTGATCTGTGGCCTTCCAACTTCGGCATGGGTGTCGGCGATCATGGCTGGGTCACCGTGCAATATGCGTTGGAAGATTCGTTTAACACCGTGCCGGTGCGCATCCTGCAGGAGATGGGGCTGAGCACCAGTTATGAGTTTTTGACCGAAAAACTGCATTTCACATCACTCGAGCCGGAAGACGAGGATTACGCGCCTCTCGGACTCGGCGGTTTCACCTATGGCGTTACGGTGCGCGAAATGGCTGCCGGATTCCAGATTTTCGGCAACGGCGGCTATTGCAACAAGCCGTACACGTATGAAAAAATTCTGTTGGATGACGACATCCTGCTGGAGCACAAGACGGCAGCGGAACCGGCAATCGATCCCGCCTCGGCGACCGTCATGAACAAGCTGCTGCAAAAGGTCTTCACCCAAGGTACCGCCACCGCGATCCGCGGGGATTGGCCGGGAATGGAAGTATTTGCCAAGACCGGTACCACCAACGACAACAAAGACTCGTATTTTGCGGCCGGTACCCCCTATTATGTGGGAGCCGTCTGGATGGGTTACGACAACAACGATTCGCTGTCCGAATGGCAGCGTTCCATCGCCAAAGTCCTTTGGAGCCAATGCATGCGCGCGGCGCACGAAGGGCTGGAGCCCACCTCCTTTGATGAATGGGGCGATGTAGAAGGTCATTACTACGGCAGCAACGGCTGTGTGACCTCGGGCGGCGGCAATTGGGGTTGGTACAAATCCTCCAACATTCCCACCGGCGGCAGCAATACGCTGGGCGACATCAGCTACGGCGAGTTTATTGAAGAAGAAACCACCACATCGACGCTGGTGAGCACAACCGCCAAGACCAAAGCAGAGCCGGAGACGACTGCACCGGATCCGGAAACAACGGCACCGGAACCGGAAACAACGGCGCCGGAACCGGAGACGACCGCACCGGACACCGATATCACCGAACCGCCGGATACCACGGAGACGATATCGCCCGATCCCGAGACGACCCTCCCGGCAGCATAGCTTCGATTCTAAAAAGAGTTCGGGGGAGCATTCACATCGCGTGAGTGCTCCCCTTTTCCGAAAAAGCTTATATAAAAGGATGTGTGTGTATTGACACCTTTTCAATCGATAAAAAAACTGGTGGTAAAGGTCGGCACTTCCACCCTCACCTATCCGACCGGACGGCTGCATCTTCGCCGCGTCGAAGAACTCGTCAAAGTGTTGTCGGATATCAAAAATTCCGGCATCGACGTGATCCTTGTTTCGTCCGGTGCGATCGGCGTCGGTGTCGGGGAACTCGGCCTTTCCGAGCGTCCGCGTGATATCAACGGCAAACAAGCCGCGGCGGCGGTCGGACAATGCGCGCTGATGTACACCTATGACAAGCAATTCCGCGAATACGGCCATGTCACCGGGCAGGTATTGCTCACAAAAGACGCGGTTGAAAGTGAGACGCGGCGGCAACACATCATCAACACGCTGGATCGCCTGCTCGTATACGGTGCGATCCCTATTGTGAACGAAAACGACACCGTCTCGGTCGAAGAGATCGAATTTGGCGACAACGATACGCTGTCCGCAATGGTCGCCGTGCTGTCGGGCGCGGACGGGCTGGTACTGCTGACCGACATTGACGGCCTGCATGACGCCGACCCGCGCAAAAACGCCGATGCTCGCCGTATTCCGGTGGTACACGAGATCAGCGACGAGCTGAAAGCGCTGGCGGGCGGCGCCGGTTCCTCCAGAGGAACCGGCGGCATGATCACCAAACTGCATGCCGCCGAGATCGCGATGGAGGCAGATATTCCGACCGTCGTGATGGATGGCCAACACCCGGCCAGACTTTACGATTTGCTGGACGGCAAAGATTGCGGCACGTTATTTATCAAGGAATGAGGGATCGAGCATGACGCTTCAAGAGATGGGTTTGAGAGCCAAAGAAGCCGCCCGCGTACTGCGCACGGCAGACGCCGGGTTGAAAAACCGGGCGCTGCAGGCGATGGCCGATCGGCTGCGTACGAATACCGATCCGATCCTTGCGGCGAACGCCGCCGATCTGGAAGCCGCCCGGCAAAACGGGATGCGGGACGCTTTGATCGACCGATTGACGCTGACCACCGACCGCCTTGTTGGGATGGCAAACGGCCTTTTGGACGTGGCGGCGCTGCCCGACCCGATTGGCGAGATCATCGAAGGCTATGTCCGCCCGAACGGCATGCGGATTCAAAAAACGCGGGTACCGCTCGGCGTGATCGGCATGATTTATGAAGCGCGCCCAAACGTCACGTCCGACGCCGCCGGGATCGCGCTCAAAGCCGGCAACGCCGTCATCCTGCGCGGCGGCAAAGAGGCGCTGCACACCAATCTCGCCGTGGCGACGGCGCTGCGGCAGGGCCTCTCCGACGTCGGACTGCCGGAGGACGCCGTGCAGCTGATCGACAAGACCGATCGCGAAACCGTGCGCGAAATGATGCGCTTAAATGAATATATCGACGTGCTGATCCCGCGCGGCGGCGCGGGGCTCATCCGCACGGTCGTGGAGAACGCCACGGTGCCGGTCATTCAAACCGGCGTCGGCAACTGCCATGTCTATGTGGACAAGGATGCGGATATCGAGATGGCCGCCTCGGTCGTCGTCAACGCGAAAGCGTCCCGCCCTTCGGTGTGCAACGCCGCCGAAACCCTGCTCGTGCATAAAGCGATCGCCGAAAGCGCATTGCCGGTGATCGCCAAAGCGCTTGACAAAGCCAACGTGCGGCTTCGCTGCTGCGAGCGGTCGCTGTCGCTTTGCCGCGACTACGCCGCGTGCGAAGTTGCCGACAACAGCGACTGGGAAACGGAATACGGCGATTACATCATGGCGGTCAAAATCGTCGACTCCCTGGATGACGCGATCGATCACATCGCGCAATACAGCACCCATCACAGCGAAGCGATCATCACCGATTCCCATTCAGCCGCCGAGGCCTTCACCGCCGCCGTCGACAGCGCGGCGGTGTACGTCAACGCGTCCACCCGCTTCACCGACGGAGGGGAATTCGGGATGGGCGCCGAGATCGGCATCTCCACCCAAAAACTGCATGCCCGCGGCCCGATGGGCCTTAGAGAGCTGACCTCCGTCAAATACATCGTGTTTGGAAACGGCCAGGTCCGGTGAGCCGTCCTGCATCTCTGGGATATGCCGCCAGTATTTTTTCGGCATATGCTGACGCTGCAGGGATGGATTGATTCGCTCTCGGATCGCGACCGCATCAAAAAAGGTTTTCCAAAGACGCCGCTGCTCCTTTTCATTGTCGGAAAGGGGTGGCGGCGTTAGTTCTTTGGCGTCGCAGTATGTGAGCGCCCGCCCGTCCCAGATCACAGCAGTCTGGTGCGTTTGATCGTGGATCAAAAACGGCCGATCGTACATCCGCGCCCGAAAATGCGGTGCGATTAGTGGCAGCACAGCATAAGTCGGGCTGATCGCCGCATACCACACGCCGTTTTCCATTTCGGAAAAGCGGGCAAATTCCATCAGCGCGGAAGCCTCTCGTCGCACCAGTGAGGCGCATTTGTTGACGGCGACGACCGCCGGATCGGTGAGCATATTCACCGTGGAACGGCCTTCCCGAAAGCCGAGCTGCAGATAACGATACAGCCGGTCGCCGCAGTGCTCATCGCCATATAAAAACGCTTCATACAGCAGTGGATAAACCGCGCCGCCGATTGTGCGGCGGATGCCTCGTATGACCCGACGCGTTTTTTCATCGTCGGTCTCGATCTCCACATATCGTTTGTCCAATTCCGTTTGGCAATCGCAAGGCAAAATTGCCGCCGCTTCCAGATGATGACGATACGATTCAAATACGGCGCTGAGCAGTCCGTCAAACGTCCCGTCAAACAGATAGACCGTTTCCATATCCGGCTCCTTTCAAAAGCGGTGTCGCCCCACCCGGCAGCAACCCATTCACATCGTCCCATGTCAACTGCTGTGTGCTCTCCCCTTGCGGCAGCGATTTATCCCGCCGCGCGTCCGCTGTCAGATTGATATAGGCAAAGCGCGGATCCAGCTTAACACCGCCGAACAATTTGCCCTTGCAGGTAATGAAATAGATCGCGCGTTTGAGCACGACGCCGATCGTTTTCAAGTCGTCAAAATCCAGCGCTTTGGTGCGGCGCGCCGCCAGAATGCGGTTGGCGGATACCACGCCGATGCCCGGTACCCTGAGCAGCGTGTCGCGATCCGCCCGGTTGATCTCCACCGGAAATTCCGACATCCGCCGCAGCGCCCACTGGCATTTGGGGTCGAGCAGCGGATCGAGAAACGGCTGGTCGTCATCGAGAATCTCCTCCGCCTGAAAGCCGTAATACCGCAGCAGCCAGTCGCATTGATACAGCCGATGCTCTCGAAGCAGCGGGGGCGGGGTATTTTTGGGAAGCAGCGCATGGGTACCCACCGGGATATACGCCGAGAAGAACACCCGCTTGAGCGCATACTGCCGGTAAAGCGACTGGGTCAGCCGCAGGATCTGCCGGTCGGTCTCCGGCGACGCGCCGATGATCATTTGGGTGCTTTGTCCCGCCGGGGCAAACCGCGGCGCATGGCGATAGCGCACCAGCTCATGCCCCTCTTTGACCCGGTCGCGAATGGTCGCCATCGGGGTGAGGATCCCCGCTTTGGTTTTATCCGGCGCAAAGGTTTGCAGGCTTTGCTCGCTGGGCATCTCGATGTTGATGCTCAGTCGATCGCACCAAAGCCCGAGCCGCTCCACCGCCTCTTGTGAGCTGCCGGGAATCGCTTTGGCGTGGATATACCCGGAAAAGCCGTATTGCTCCCGTAAGAGGCGCAGCGCCTGCGTCATTTTCTCCATCGTCTCATCCGGCGATCCCCACACGCCGGAGCTCAAAAAAAGTCCTTCGATCATGTTGCGCCGATAAAACGATACGGTCAGATCGGCGAGCTCCTTTGGCGTAAACGCCGCCCGCGGCACATCGTTCGAGCGTCGGTTGACGCAATACTGGCAGTCAAACCGACAATAGTTGGTCATCAGCACCTTGAGCAGCGAAATGCACCGCCCGTCCGCCGCAAACGCATGACAAACTCCCGGCGCGCAGCAGCCGCCAATCCGACCGGCAGACGGCGTGCGATCCACCCCGCTTGACGTGCAGGCCGCGTCATATTTGGCCGAATCCGTCAGGATCCGCAGTTTCTCCATCAAGTCCATGATTCGCCTCCCGGAAACACGCAAAACCGAACATTTGTTCTTATTATAGAACAAATGTTCGGTTTTGTCAATAGGGGTTTCATTCGGATGGCGAATTACAGCTTGAGCACCACGTCGTTTTCTTCTTTGAGGACATGCGAAAAAAACACATCTTTTCGCACCGCCGAAAACCGTTCGTGCTCGTTCCATTGATCCGCATAGCAATCCCGGAACAGAGAAAGAAGCTGCTGCATTTTGAGCAGCGCCGCCACGCTGTGGCGGCACAGCCCGACACCGTAGCAATCGCATACCACCGCGCCGAACCGCTGATCCGTGTAGGTGAATTCCACCACATAAGACGATCCCCGGCTTTCCACGACGGCGACGCCTTCGCCGTCATTTACGGACAAATACACCACGGCGTTCTCCTCCATCAGCTCCTCCCCCTCTTCCAATGTCGAGGGAAAAAGGCGTTTTTGGGAGACGAGATCCCGCACGTTTTGGAACAGGAACCCGTCGTCGGATGCGATATTCTCTTCCTCCGACGGAGCGCGGAACCAGGACAGCACCCGCCTTGCGGGCAGCGCCCCCTCATCAAAGGACAGCAAATATGTCCCATCGAGTTTCCATTCGCCCGCCGCCCGCGTATCCACCACGGCGGTCACTTTCTCATAAGCGGACAAGCGAATTTTGAAGGTGTAGGAAACCTCCTGCACTTCGCCGCGCAAGCCTTCGAGCTTGCCGGATAC
>JAFTBJ010000227.1 GCA_017455295.1 Clostridia bacterium | reverse complement strand
CACATGATAGCCGGGTTTCACGCCCATCGCGATGAACGCGGCGGCGGTGCGGTCGACGTCGCGGCGGAACTGCGCATAGGTGCGGGTGTAGTCGAGCGTCGTATATTTGAACGCGTATTGATCGGGATAATGTTCCACCATCACGTCGAGCATCTCGGGGAAGGTCAGATCGACCGGTTCATACTTTTTGAAAGGGAAGGTGCCGCTGCCGTCGCGATTGGTGGGCAGCGCCTTGACCGCGTCCGCGTCGCTGACGAATCCGCGCATCATACTTTCAAAATGGGTCAGCACGATGTCGGGGTCGTGTACCTCGTCGTTCCAGTCGGCGCAGACGTAGCCTTCATAATGCAGCGACCGCAGCGCGTCGAGGAACAACCCGACCGGCAGGGTGCCTTCGCCGATCAGCACATCCTGGCCGTCGAGCCGGTCGCCGAACCGCACATAGCGGACGTACGCGCCCAGCGTTTTGATGGTGGTCTCGGCGCTTTCGCCCGCCGTGAAATAGGTCTCGCGCACGTTCCAGGAAGCGCCCATGCAGCCGGAGGCGACACAGCCAAAGAGCGCGAGCAGCCGCGCCGTATCCGCATAGGGACCGGAGGTCTCGATCAGCAGCTCGACGTTGGTTTCTTCTGCGCGGGCGATCGCTTCACCGAGCAGGGCTTTGACGTCTTCGGGCGCCATCTCCTGTTTAGCAAAGAAAATCACGCGGTGGATGCCGGCGGCAAACGCCATGTCGACGTATTTCGCGAGCTCGTTCGCCGAGGCGGCCTCAAGCGGCGTCGAACAGCCGAGCGCCGGGATGGACAGACCGCGGTTGCGCAGTTTTCTCGCCGCGTCCGAGCGGTGTCCCGGCAGCAGGATGCTGTCGGTGTGCTGGCGGCGCAGCTTGTAGGGGTCATACAGTTCAAAGCCCGCGTAGCCGTAGTCATACGCAAAACGGCATAGCTGCAAAAAGGATGGCAGCTCGATATGTTTGGTGGAAAAACAGAGTTTCATATAACAGTCCCCGTTTCAATCAATCTTCATAAACGATCTTGTTAAGCGCGTTGATGTAGGCGCGGATGCTGGAGCCGACAATATCGGTCGAGAGGCCGTTGCCGGAATACAGCTTGCCGCGGTGGCGCAGGCGCACCAGCGCCGAGCCGAGCGCGCCCTTGCCTTCGGTGACCGACTGGATTTGGAAATCGTCCAGCTCATAGTGGTGACCGATGCAGCTTTCCAGCGCGCGGAAGGCGGCGTCGATCGGGCCGTCGCCCGAAGCGACGCCGGAGATTTTTTCGCCGTCGCGCAGCAGCGTGACCTGCGACACTGCGAGCGTGCCGCTGCCGGTTGACGCGGTGTAGCAGTCGAGGTGATAGGTGGACGGCACCTGCATCGCGGTGGAAGCGATGATCGCTTCGAGTTCCCGGCCGCCGACTGAGCTGCGGCTTTCGCAGATCGCTTTGACCGATTCGAGCACGCGGCCGACGTCCTCTTCGCTGAGGTCATAGCCGAGCGAGAAGGCCGCGTCCTTGACCTGGGTCAGGGTGCTGTCGCTGTCGAGCAGCACGGTGCCGGCCGCCGCTTGCGCTTCGGTATAGGAATCGCTGCCGTGCAGCGATTTGAGCAGCGCCGCCGTGTCGGTGTGAATGGCGGTGTCGTCGATCGCGGAGGCAAGATTCAGCGAGTCGCCGAGCGATTTGACCGCCGCTGTGAAGCGCTCGGTCAAGAGCTGTTCTTTGCCGTCGATGCAGGTCTTGACGCCGTCGGCGCCGGAGGTGAGTCCGGCGAGCGCCGCCGCGGTCGCGAGTCCCAGCTTGTCGCTGATTTGCAGCAGCAGCGTACCGATGACGGCGGTGCGCACGTCCTCGACCAGCATCGCGCAGTCTTCCGGCAGCATCTCGCCCGTGCTGTCCGAGAGGGTGATCACGTCGGCGCCGTTTTGAGCGGCGACTTTGCATGCCTCGACCAAAAACGACCGCTCGGCGCGCGCCGCATCGAGCGCCGCAAATTCCACCGAAGGAGCAAGGGCTTTCGCCGCTTTGACGAGTGCGGCGATCTTGTCGAGCATGCCCGCGTTTTTGAGACGATACATATATTCCATCTGCACGGTGGAGACGGGGAGGGCAATCTGCAGGCGCGGGGACGAGGCGTCCTTGATACAGCTCCACGCGACCGCCACATCCTCTTCAGTCTCACCGGCGGGCAGCGTCAGCGTGACGTCCTGCAGCACGGAGGCGATTGTCTTGTTGATGACGGCGTCTTCTTTGGCATTCTTGACCGGCGGCAGCTCGATCGCATTCACGCCGAGAGCGCCGATCACCTTCACCATCGCGACTTTTTCACGAAAGAGAAGCGAATGGGTCGCTTCCCGCAGCGTGCAGTCGGCCATATAAATCGTTTTCATATTATACCCTCCTTCAAAGGCTTTCCGTTTTGCAACAGGTGACCATAATAAAAAATCCCGCAGAAAACAGATGCTCTGATTTCTGCGGGATGATCAAGCAATTTGACCACGGTACCACCCGGATTGCCGCCAAAATAAGCGACCACTCTGCGAGGTTCAGAAAAAACCTCTGATCTGTGACGGGATCACCCGGGATCTCTTACTGGATGTGTTCGGAGATCCGGCTCCGATACGAGACCGTTCCAACGGATTCTTTACCGCATTTCCATCATCAGCGGCTCTCTTGAAAAGCGTGCCGAAGGAACGTAATATCATCAACGCCTTTTGTTCACTGCGCATTGTAACACACACGGTGCGGGTTGTCAAGAAAAATTTTTGCGGGAAAAGCGGGGGAGTTGCACCATCTACCGCGCCCTACACCGTTGTCGCAGGTTTGTGGTAACTATTGGTTCCACCTCATCCGGCGCTTCGCGCCACCTTCTCCTCAAGGAGAAGGCATATTCGGCATGCCGCAAGATGCATCAAAATCCGTCGCGCAATAAGCGCGACGCCTTCATTTTCCCTTTTCCGTTTTCAATTTTCCATTGTTATTTTGCGATCGCTTCGTACGCTTCCCGCACGGTGCGAACCCCGGTGAGGGTGACGCCGGGGGGCGGGGTGAGCCCCTTGAGGTTATGCGCGGGCAGCAGGATGTGGGTAAAGCCGAGCCGTGCCGCTTCGTTGATGCGGGGGCCGACCTGGCTGACGGCGCGCACTTCGCCGGAAAGCCCTACTTCGCCGAGCGCCATCACGTCGTGGGGGAGCGGTTTATCCTTGAGTCCCGACACGAGCGCCATCGCGACGGCGAGGTCGGCGGCGGGTTCCTCGAGCCGTAGGCCGCCGACGACGTTGACATAGACGTCGAGGGTGGAGAAAAAGTACCCCGCGCGTTTTTCCAGCACGGCGAGCAACAGATTGAGCCGGTTATAGTCAAAGCCGGTGGCCATGCGGCGCGGGTTGCCAAAGCCGGTCGGGGTGACCAGTCCCTGCACCTCCGCGAGCAGCGGGCGGGTGCCTTCCATCGGGCAGGCGATGCAGGTGCCGCTGACGTTTTCGAGCCGCCCCGAAAGCAGCATTTGCGACGGGTTTTCCACCTCGGCGAGCCCCTTGTCGAGCATCTCGAACACCCCGAGCTCATTGGTGGAGCCGTAGCGGTTTTTCGCACAGCGGAGCAGGCGGTAGGACGTGTTGCGGTCGCCTTCAAAATATAACACGCAGTCGACGATGTGTTCCATTACTTTCGGGCCGGCGATCGCGCCGTCTTTGTTGACGTGGCCGACGATGAACACCGGCAGATCGGCGGGTTTGGCGGCGCGCATGATGGCGGAGGTGCACTCCCGCACCTGCGTCACGCTGCCAGCGCAGGAGGAGACCCCCTCGAGCGTCATCGTCTGGATGGAGTCGATGATGAGCAGATCGGGCGCTTCGGATTCAACGGCGTTGAGAATGGTATCCATATTGTTCTCGCACAGCACAAGCAGCGCATCGGTATTCACCCCGAGGCGATTGGCACGCAGCTTGAGCTGTCTTGCCGATTCCTCGCCGGAGACATAGAGGATGCGCTTTGTTTTCCCGATATGGGCGCAAAGCTGCAAAAGCAGCGTCGATTTGCCGATGCCGGGATCGCCGCCGATCAGCATCAGCCCGCCGGGGACGATGCCGCCGCCGAGCACGCGATCCAGTTCATTCATGCCGGTTTTGATGCGCGGCTCGTCCTGCCCGTTGAGATCGGACAGGCGGGACACCGCCACGTTTCGCCGGGCGGCGGGCGCCGCCGATTTGGAAACGGTGCGCACCTCTTCCTCGAGGCAGTTCCATTCCCCGCAGGAGGGGCAGCGCCCGCTCCATTTGGGCGTTTCAAAACCGCATTCGCGGCAGACATATAACGTTTTGGCCTTCGCCATTCCTATCACATCCTTATAGAGTGATAATAGTGTATCATAAAGCGGCGATCTGTTCAAGAAAATTTTACACAATTCGGCGACGTTTTCCTCTTGTAAAACGCAGGGGCTTTCGTGTATGATACATTATAGGAGTTTGTTTGCATTTCTTCATATATTCTTGTATATCGTCAGGAAGTGATCGTTTTGTCCAAATTCAGCGTGAAAAAACCGTTCACCGTGCTGGTTGCCGTGGTGATCATCATTGTACTCGGCGTGGTGGCTTTTGACAATATGACGCCCGATCTGCTGCCAAGTCTCGATCTGCCCTATGTGCTGCTGACCACCACCTATCCCGGCGCGTCGCCGGAAAAGGTGGAGCGGGAGGTAACCAAGCCTCTCGAGCAGGTGATGGCGACGCTCGAAAACATCGATCAGGTCACCTCGTCGTCCCGCAGCAATTACAGCATGATCATCCTGCAATTCACCGACGACGCGAACCTGGACACCGCGACGGTGGATATCTTGCAAAAGATCGAGCGCGTGTCGGGCGGCTGGGCGGATACAGTCGGCACGCCGATCATCACCAAAATCAACCCGGATATGCTGCCGATCACCGTTGCGGCGGTGAGCCGGGACGGGATGAACACCGTGGAGCTGTCCGCGTTTGTGGAAGAAACGCTGCTGCCGAAGCTGGAAGGCACGGCGGGCGTGGCGGATATCTCGGCGAGCGGTCTTATTGAACAGACGGTGACCGTCACCTTTGATGAGCAAAAAATCGACAAACTCAACGGCAAGCTCAAAAAAGCGGTGGACCGGAAGCTTGCCGAAGCGGCTGACGGCTTGAATGAAGCAAAGGATCAAGTCGAAGAAGGCAGCGCGGCCGTGGAAAGCGGCAAAGACGCGCTGCAAAGCGGGCAGCAAGCGGCGGCGGACGGCTTTGGCGACGCGGCGGGGCAGATCAGTGAAAAGCAGGCGGAGCTCAATGACGCCAAAACGGCGCTGACGGTGCAGATCGCCTCGCTGAAAAATCAGCTTGTCTCGCTCGAAACGACGCGGTCTCAGCTCGGTGCGATCCAAGAAAAGCTCGACGATCTACTGGCACAAAAAGCGGAACTGGATGCGGAGACGGCCGCGCTGCAGGAGATGACCGATACGCTCGCTTCTCTGACCGCCGCGCGGCTCGCGCAGGAGGCGCAGATCGCGGCGGCGCGCGCCGATTTGACCAAAACGGAAGAAGAACGGGAAGCGGCGGTCGCCGCCATCACCGAGAGCGACGACTATAAACAAACCGAGGCGGGCTTTGCCGTGCTGGACGCGCAGCTCGCGGCGCGGGGACTCACGCGGGAGAAGCTGCCGCTGACCATGGCGGCGAAATCGACCGCGTCGGCCGCCGCGGACGCCGCGCTTTCTGCGCTCGACGCGACACTCGCGGAACTCGACGTCAGCCGGGAGGATCTTCCGGCGGCGCTGCAGGAACTGGACGACGGCAAAGAAAAGATCGAAGACGGTATCGCGATGCTGGAAACGACGCTTGAGGGGCTTTCGGCCGGGCAGATCCAGCTCGACGCCGCCAAGGCGCAGCTCGAATCGCAAAAGACCATGACCACGCTGCAACTCAGCCAACCGACGGCGCAGCTTCTCGACAGCGAAGTGCAGCTTCAAAGTGCGAAGACGCAGCTCGAAGAAGGCGAAAAAGCGCTTGAGGATAACCGGAAAACCGCCTATGACGCGGCGGATGCCCGGCAGGTGCTGACGATGGAGACGCTCAAAACGATCCTCACCGCGCAAAACTTCTCGATGCCGGCGGGTTACGCCGAAGAGGACGGCGTGCGCACGCTGGTCAGTGTGGGGGATACGGTGTCGTCGCAGGACGAACTGGCCGACATGGCGCTGATCGATCTCAAACTGGACGGCATTGATCCGATTCGCCTGTCCGACGTGGCGACGGTGGAACTGACCGACAACCGTGATGAGGTGTACACCCGCATCAACGGCGAGTCGGGCGTGATCTTGACCTTCTCCAAACAATCGACCTATGCGACCGCGACTGTGTCGGACAACGTGCAAGAGCGGTTTGACAAGCTGGCGGCGGAATACGACGGGCTGGCGTTTACCACTTTGATGAGCCAGGGGGATTACATCCATCTGATCGTGAACTCGATCCTGAAAAACCTGCTCTTTAGCGCGTTGCTGTCGGTGGCCATACTGTTTCTCTTCCTGCGGGATCTGAAGCCGACGCTGATCACCCTTTGCAGCATCCCGCTTTCCGTGCTGTTTGCGATCGTACTGATGTATTTCTCCGGCGTGACGCTCAACATGATTTCGCTCTCCGCCTTGACAGTGTCCATCGGCATGTTAGTGGACAACTCGGTGGTCGTGATCGAAAACACTTATCGCCTGCGGCATCAGGGCGCGTCCGCATTGCAAGCGGCGGTGTCCGGCGCCACGCAGGTGGCGGGCGCTATTCTGGCGTCCACGCTGACGACCGTTTGCGTCTTTTTGCCGATCGTCTTTATACAAGGATTGACGCGCCAGCTCTTTACGGATATGGCGCTGACCGTTACCTATGCGCTTGGTGCGAGCTTGCTTGTGGCGCTGACGCTGGTGCCGGCGATGTCGTCTCGTTTGCTGAAGAATACGAAAGAACGCTCTCACAAACTGTTTGACCGGTTCCTGAACGGCTATCGCCGGTCGCTTGAATGGGCGCTGCGGTTCAAGCCGGTGGTGCTCAGCGCGGCGGTCGTGCTGCTGGTGCTCAGCGTGGTGATCGTGCTGCTGCGCGGGTTTGCCTATATGCCGGATATGAGCGCGACGCAGGTCACTGTGACGGTGACGACCGAGAAGAACACCCCCGAGGAACAAACGCGGGCGATCACCGATGAAGCGGCGGCCCGCATCCAAAAGATGGACGGCGTGGAAACGGTGGGGGCGATGATGTCCGGCGGCACCATGATGTCGCTGCTCAGCGGCGGCAGCGGCGGCGCGACGATGTATGTGATGCTGCGGGACGACGCACACATTAAAACGACCGATCTTGCGGCGCAGATCGAAGAGGCTTGCGCTGATCTTGACGCCGAGATCACAGCGAGCGGCACCTCCATGATGTCGGCTTCGGTGCTGTCCGGCTCCGGTGTGGAGATCCATGTATACGCCAACGACCTGCAAACGCTGCAGCAGACGGCAAAAGGGATCGCCGAGGTGCTCGAGACGGTGGAGGGCGTGCAGAACGTCTCAAACGGCATCGAGGACACAGATCCCGAATGGCATTTTGTTGTGGACAAGGAAAAAGCCGCCGCAAAGGGTTTGACGGTGGCGCAGGTGTATGCGGAGGTGGCCGCTGCCCTGCAAAACACGGCGGACGCGACCACCTTGTCGCAGGACGGCCGGGACATCACGGTGCAGATCGTCGACGGACAGGCCATGACGCCCGACGAGCTGCTCGAGCATATCTTTACGGTGACTGATCGTAACGGCGACAAAACCGAGGTACGGCTGCAGGATATTGCGACGCTGGAAAAAACCGAGACGCTGCAGGCAATCAACCGGGAGGATCAGCGGCGGTATCTCGCGGTGACGGCGGAGATTGCGGACGGATACAACGTGACGCTGGTAACGGCGGCGGTGGAAAAGGCGCTGGCCGATTATTCGCTGCCCGCCGATGCGGCGATCGAATTTGACGGCGAAAATGAAGCGATCATGGAAGCGCTGTGGCAGATGACCAAGATGCTGCTGCTCGGCGTACTGTTTGTATATCTCGTGATGGTGGCGCAGTTCCAGTCGCTGCGGTCGCCCTTTATCGTGATGTTTACCATCCCGCTGGCTTTCACCGGCGGCTTGCTCGGCCTCTTTATCATCGGCAAGGAAATCAGCGTCATTTCACTGATCGGCTTTGTGATGCTCAGCGGCATCATTGTCAACAACGGCATCGTGTTGGTGGATTACATCAACCAGCTCCGGCAAAGCGGCGTCGCGAAAAAAGAGGCGCTTTTGCAGGCGGGCACCACCCGTATGCGCCCTATTTTGATGACCACCATCACTACCGTGCTCGGCCTGCTGACCACCGCGCTTGGCGCGGATACCGGCAGCGAGCTGATGCAGCCGATCGCGGTTGTGTGCATCGGCGGGCTTGTGTATGCAACGCTGATGACCTTGTATGTTGTGCCGGTGATGTACGATCTCTTTCACCGCAAGGAGATGAAGGTGATCACCGACGAGGATCTCACCGAAGCGAACGAATAACGCCGCATATGTTTTGTTTGTATATATAATCTGTCTTTTTTGGCGAGCGGGGTTTTCCCGCTCGCCAAAATGTTTATAATGGTAATTTGGAATAAAATCTGTGAAATCTATTGCAGATAAAAAGGAGAGCGACTTCTTATGGTGAAGAGAGGACTTGGGATACTGCTGGCACTGGCGTTGGCGGTCACGACGCTGTTGTCGGTCATCACGATCGCTCCGGCGGTGTCCGGCGAGACGGCGCAGGATGTGAACATTCTGCCGGGCGGCGAGCCGATCGTGATCGAGGACGGCAACCACCAGACATTTTGGGATTACAACGTGCTGTATGATGGCGAGAAATGGCCGTATCTGCATGTTTCCATCCGGTCCGACGTGCCGTTCCAGTTTGCGCTGTGTGACAACAGCTCGGCCGGTATCTCGAACAAATGGATGACGGCGACCGGCGACTTTTTCAACACGTTCGGCCTCGAGGAACAGCCGGATCTGATCCCGGCGGGAAGCTATGACGTGTCGCTGCCGCTGCGCGGTGCGTATACGTGGAACGGCACATATCCCGACGATCATCAGCTGCACATCGACGCGGTGGCGTGCGAGCCGAGCGGCGTCGGGCATTTTGAAGTGTCCGCGATGCTGCTTAGTGAGGACGCGGACTATGTGGTGCGTTCCGACGAAAACTTCCTGCAAAAGAAGTATCTCGCGGACGGCATGCAGAACGTCACCGTTAACGACGCGGGCGAATGGGTCATCACCGGCGACGTGGCGCTCGCGACCAACTACACGTATGACTACAACATCCTGCAATACATCATGCTCAGCGCCGACGCGGATGCACCGTATAAAGTGACCATTCTCGATCGCGACCCGAATGGTGTGTACCCCGACCACTGGATCAATCTCTCCGAAAATTTTGACGGCACCGACCTCTTTTCCTCCGGTAACCGTCACACGACCTACAGTATGCGGGATATCTATACTTGGAACATCGGGCATGGCGATTGGCCGGATCAAAGCGGCAAAGCCACCGTTCGTTCCATTTACATCGAACCGCAGGGGACGGTCACCTTCCGCTCGCTGAAGTTGCAGACCTCCTCCGATGCGGATGATACGGGCTATCACTATTACACGAAGCAGGGCGATCTGCATTATAAACGCAGCCCGCACCGCGTGTCCGACGAAGCGAACGCCCGCAGCAACAAAAAGCGCGGCACCATTCCCGGCATGTACAAGCTCTATCACATGGAAAAGGATGAGTTTGTCCCGGTGTTCTGCTCCGACTGGGATGTGTATGCGAAAACCGGCGTGCGCTTTACCAGCCAGCCGCTTGAGGATTCGCCGCTCTTTTCCGATGAAACCGCGGCGAAGCTGCGCGGCATCTTTGCGAATATCACCTTCCCATATGGCAGTTTGCAGAGTACGATCGACATTTTGAATAATAGCTGGGTGAATTCCATCAGCTATTCCGATCTGACCGAAGAAGAAGCGATCACCGCGATCCAGGCGGCGATCTGGACCTATGCCAATTCTCCGAACAATTACTATTTCGTCCGCACAGCGGCCTATCCTGCCAGTGGTGCGCTGCCTGCCTACAGCGGCTATGACACCAAAGCGGACGGTTCCAAAGTGGCACCCGAAAAGATCGTGGGGCTCAACGACACGATCACGAGCGCGTGGGACGGCGTAAATGAAGAAAGTCTGAACCGTATTCAGGGCTTTTATGATTATTTGATGTCGCTCGATCCCGTGACTGAGACTGAAACCCCGGCGAACATCACGTCGTCGATCCGCTATGAAGGCCAGACGGCGTATCTCACCTACAGCGCCGACCGCAAGGACGTGAATGGCCGCAACATCCCGCTGGATCTTTCCGTAACCGGTGCGGCGGTGGAAAGCATCACGGATAACGGCGACGGCAGCTACACGGCGAAGCTGACCAACTTCACCGGCGCGCAGTTCAGCGCGATGGTGAGCGGCGAACAGGAAGCGGGACAACGTGCCAACTTCTACCAGGCCGAAGGCGGCACCAGCGTGGCGCAGAGCTTTATCGGCGTGGAAACGGATCCGTTCCATTTGACGAATGCGTTCGTGTATGCCGCTCCGCAGCAAGAGGCGACGACCACAACTACGACCACAACTACGACGACCACTACGACCACAACAACTACCACAACGACTACCACCACAACCACAACGACTACCACAACTACGACAACGACTACAACCACGACTACAACGACTACCACAACCACCACAACCACGACTACAACGACCACCACGACGACCGTTGCGCCGAAGCCGAAGGTGACGCTCACCAAAATGGACATCACCGAAACGGAAACGCTGCCGGGCGCGACCCTTGTCGTGTGCGATGAGACCGGCGCCGAAGTGTATCGCGACGTGACGGATGGCGATGGACAGATCAAAGATATTGAGCTGCCCGGCCCCGGCACCTATACCTTCACCGAAGCGATCGCGCCGCGCGGCTATGCGCTCTCCACCGAGACGATCACCTTCACGGTGGATGCGGACGGCACCATCACCGGCGACACGACCATGAAGGATGCGCCGCTGACCGTGACGATTGGCAAGGCGGACGCGGCGGTGGGCACTACGCTGACTATGCTGCCGGATGCGATATTGCTCGTCACCGATGAAAACGGCGGGTTTGTATATCGCGGCATCACCGATGACGACGGCGAGCTCAAAGACGTCAAGTTGCCGAGCGCCGGCACCTATTATGTGCAGGAAGAAGTGGCGCCTTCCGGTTATGCCCTGACCCGCAGTGTGTTGACGATCACGGTGGACGAATACGGCAACGTGACTGGTAATACGATCTTGCGGGATCAGAAGCTGAAAGTGACCGTTAGCAAAACAGATATCACCGGCAGCGAGACGATCCCCGGCGCGACGCTGATCATTTGCGATGCGACCGGCACGGAGATCTATCGCGACGTGACCGATGACGACGGCGAGATCAAGGATATCGAGCTGCCGAGCGCCGGTACCTATACGCTGACCGAAGTGATCGCGCCGGACGGCTATGTGCTGTCGACCGAGTCGGTGACCTTTACGGTGGATGCTTATGGCGCTATCACCGGCGATACGACCATGAAGGACGCGCCGCTGACCGTGACGCTCGGTAAGGCGGAGGATACCGCCACGGCGCGTATCATGCTGCCGGATGCGATGTTGCTGATCACCGATGCCGACGGCGAGTTTGTGTATCGCGGCGTAACGGATGCCGACGGCGAACTCAAAGACGTCAAGCTGCCGAAACCGGGCACCTATCATATCACCGAAGAAGTGGCGCCATCCGGGTATGCGCTGTCGACCGATACATACTCCTTTACGGTGGATCTGTACGGCAATGTGACCGGCGACACCATTGTGTTTGACAGCAAGCTGGTGGTGACCCTTTCCAAAGTGGATATCACCGACAGCCATCCGCTGCCGGGTGCGACGCTGGTTGTGTGCGATGAACAGGGCGTCGAAGTGTTCCGCGGCGAAACAGGCGATGACGGACAGACCCCGGTGATCGAACTGCCGCGCGCCGGCACCTACACCTTCACCGAGGTCACGCCGCCTGACGGGTATTGCTGCTCGGAGGAAACCATCACCTTTACGATCGACGCGTATGGCGTGGTGACCGGCAATACGGTGATGCAGGATCATCCGACTACCACCACGACGACTACCACCACGACTACCACCACGACCACGGAGCCGACGACGACCACGACGGAGCCGACGACCACGACGGAGCCGACGACCACGACGGAGCCGACTACCACGACGGAGCCGACGACGACCACGACGGAGCCGACTACCACGACCACGGAGCCGACGACGACCACGACGGCCGCGCCGGTGCTGACGGTGACGCTCACCAAGACGGACATCACCGGAACGGAGACGCTGCCGGGCGCGACGCTTGTTGTGTGTGATGAGACCGGCACGGAAGTGTATCGCGACGTGACCGACGACGACGGACAGATCAAAGATATCGTGCTGCCGGGTCCCGGCACCTACACCTTCACCGAAGCGATCGCGCCCGACGGCTATGCGCTCTCCGAGGAGACGATCACCTTCACGGTGGACGCGGACGGCAACATCACCGGCGACACGACCATGAAGGACGCGCCGTTGACCGTGACGCTCGGTAAGGCGGAGGATATCGACACGGCGCTCATCATGCTGCCGGATACGATGCTGCTCATCACCGATGAAAACGGCGGGTTTGTGTATCGCGGTATCACCGATGACGACGGCGAGCTCAAAGACGTGAAGCTGCCGAGCGCCGGCACCTACCATATCACCGAAGAAGTGGCGCCTTCCGGCTACGCTCTCACGCGGGATGTTATGGAATTCACGGTGGACCTTTACGGCAACGTGACCGGCGACACGATTGTGCGGGATAAGAAACTGACGGTGACGCTCACCAAGACGAATATCACCGGTACCGAGACGCTGCCCGGCGCGACGCTGATCGTGTGGGATGCGGAAGGCGTCGAAGTGTACCGCGGTGTGACCGACGATAACGGCGAGCTCAAGGACATCCAGCTCCCGAAGGCGGGCACTTACACCTTGACTGAGTTTGCGCCGCCAGAAGGCTATGCGCTGTCGAGTGAGACGATCACCTTCTCAATCGACGCGTATGGCGTGGTGACCGGCGACACGACCATGAAGGACGCGCCGCTGACCGTGACGCTCACCAAGACGGATATCACCGGCACCGAGACGCTGCCCGGCGCGACGCTGATCATTTGGGATGCAGAAGGCGCCGAGGTGTATCGCGGTGTGACCGACGACGACGGCGAGCTCAAGGATATTCCGCTTCCGAAGGCGGGCACCTATACCATGACTGAGTTTGCGCCGCCAGAAGGCTATGCGCTGTCGAGTGAGACGATCACCTTCTCAATCGACGCGTATGGCGTGGTGACCGGCGACACGGTGATGAAGGATTACCCGGTCACCACCACGACGGAGGCGCCGACGACTACGACGACCGAGCCGACGACTACGACGACCGAGCCGACCACCCCGACCACCACGACCACCACGACTACGACCACCACGACGACCACCACGACGACCACCACGACTACCACGACAACTACGACTACGACTACGACCACCACAACCACCACGACAACGACAACGACTACCACAACCACGACTACCACAACAACCACTACCACAACAACCACTACCACAACTACGACGGAGCCGACCACGACGACCACGGAGGCACCGACAACTACGACGACCGAGCCGACGACCACCACGACAGAGGAGGATGAAGGCAACGACAACGAGCCGACGCAGGTGAATCCGGCAATCCCCGACGACGCGACACCCACCGGAACGACGACCACCACGGCGGCCTCGACCACCACGACGACGGCGTCGACGGCGCCCAAGACCGGCGATCCGGCTGAGACAGCGCTGGTGCTGGCGCTGCTGCTGATCAGCGCCGGATGTGTTGCGCTGTGCCTGCGCAGAAAGGCACGGTAAGACCGGGTCATAGTCATCTTTGAAACAAGAGCGCTCATGCGGAAATTTCTCGCATGAGCGCTCTTTTGTATGGCAGCGGCTCCAACTTAGAGAAAATCGGGGCAGGGGGTGCTTTTTTCTTGACAAATCTCCGTTCAACTGGTATACTTTTTACGGATATATAGGAAGAAATATATATAGTTTGCACAAATGCGGAGGCTGATATTTATGAAACATATCAAACAAGTCGGTGCGATCGTGTGCGCACTGGCGCTGATGCTGACGGCGGCAGTCATCCCGGTGTCGGCGACGGTGATCAGCGGCGCCGGACAATCCGGGCAGGCGAAGAATATCGCCTTTGGCTGCGACGTGTCGATGTGGAATGTCAATACGAGCAGCGGCAACAATTACAGCTATCTGAACTTTGCCAAAATGAAGGCGGACGGCTGCGATTTTGTGATCATGCGCTGCGGCTATGAAGGCAGCTCATCCCACACGGATACGAAGGACTCCGCCTTTTTGCAGCTTTACAAAAACGCCCGCGCGGCGGACATGAAGCTCGGCATCTATTTTTATAGCCTTGCGACCACCTATGCGGGCGCGAAGCAGGACGCCGAATGGGTCATCAATCTGATCGAGTCGAACGACATGTATTTCGAGTATCCGATCTATTACGACGTGGAGGACAAGGGCCAGACGGCGCTGGGTGCGTCCGCGATGACGCAGCTTTGCCTCGGTTGGGCGGAGACGCTGGAAGCCGCCGGTTATTGCCCCGGTATGTATTCGACTCTGACCAACATCAATAAGCTCGGATCGTCCTACACCAGCAAATACGAAGTATGGTATGCGGCGGTGGCAGTGGACGGTCACGGCACGCAGTACAGCCCGCATTCCCGCATGTACAACGAACGCTGCGGCATGTGGCAGTACGCGTGGTATGACTGCAACTTCGACGGCGTGTATCTCGATATGCTGGACGTCGACGTGGCCTATAAAGACTATCCGACGCTGATCGCGGCAGGGGGGCTGAACAACCTCGTCACCGGACATACCATCACCTTTGAATCAAACGGCGGCTCGGCGGTTTCCAAACAAATTGTCGCCGATGGCAAGACGGTCACAAAACCGGCCGATCCGACAAAGGATGCCTTTACCTTTGCCGGATGGTACACGAATCCCGAGCTGACCGATCCCTATGATTTCAACACCCCTGTGCCGTACAGCTTCACGCTGTACGCCAAGTGGGCGGAAGCCTACTGGGGCGGCAACACGAACATCCGCATCACCGAGGGCGCCAAAACGCCGGATTACACGGCGGGCGGCAGCGGCAAGGTGTATGTGTATGCGAACGATGTCACCTCCTCAATGGATCTGTACAACGGCGTAGAGGTGGACGGCGACTGGTCGTGGCCGCATGCGTATGAAACATACGAAGCAAGCGTCGACGGCAACAACGACAAATACATCTATGTCAAGAAGGATGGCACCGCATATTTTAACGCGATCATCACCTATCTCGATCGAAACGGCGGGGAACAAGAGGTCATGCTCTCCGAGCTTGCCGGTAACGGCACCAACGACTTTGAGCCGGGCTATGCGGAATTTGCGGTCAACTTCGGCGATTATGTCAAGAACAAAGGGCAGATGCCGGACACCGGCAACATCAAATATAAGAAAGTGACGTATTTCGTCATCGGCGCGAAAGAGTCGTATGTCAAGCTGTATCAAATGGAATTCACCTCCAATCCGCAGATCAGCGGCGGCTACAAGACCTTCCTGACCCCGAACGGGTCGATTCAGAACAGCGGCGACGGCGGCCGCTTCACCTATACGGACGGTGTGCTGACCGTGAACGGTACCACAGCGGGCACTTACACGGTGACCATTCCGGTCAACGACAGCTTTGTTCCGGCGGAGATGACACGGCTGCTGATGGATGTCAACTCGTCCGTGCCGTTCAATGTGACGCTCAATTTGAACGATGCGACGGTGGCGCTGCGTTCGGAATTCTTCAACCATTTCAATCTGCAGTCGACGCCCGCCTTCCTGCCGGCCGGGGAGTGGAAGCTCACCGACATGAACCTCAAGGGCTACTTTGAGTGGAACGGCGGCGTGCCGACCGAGAGCACGGTTCAGTCGGTGACGATCACCGTGTCCGGCACCGGCACCCTAACGATGAACGCGCTGCAAGCGTCGCGCACCGGCACGATCGCGTATGTCAAGGACGGCCTCTCGCAGTCCGGCGCGATCGACGGCAGCACTCCCACCAAGCTGACTTCGAGCAAATATACGATCAACGATTATGTGTCCCGTGTGACGGTGGGCACGACGGTCGGGCAGTTCAAAGCGAACTTCGATCAGGCGGATTCGTTCATCGCTGTCTATACGGCGTCCGGCGCGGCGGCGAAGGACAGCGATACGATGAAAACCGGCATGACCGTGCGGCTTGTTGTAAACGGCTCGACGATCAAGCAGTATCAGGTCGCGGTGACCGGCGATATCCGCGGGACCGGCGTGATCAACACCGCGTCGGCGCGCGATCTGCTGCAGGATGTGGCGTCGGCGGGCGCGCTCAGCGCGGTCAACCGCTTGGCGGCGGATTATGACGGCAACGGCAGCATCAACACGGCGGACGCCCGTAAGATGCTCTATGATGTTGTCGGATAAAACAAAAAGTACCCTGAAAACCGTTGCAGACTTGACGTCTGCAACGGTTTTTTGCGTTTTACGCAGAAAATGCGGGATTTCTCTTGATTTTTAATTGAGGAAAGATTATAATATAATTAACCTAGTATGGATTTTTATGTGTATTTTAGTGAAACAAATCGAGACCCCTTCGGCTTAACATATATGGGAGGCAGCGGAGAATGAAGAACATGACATGGAGAAAGACCGTAGCGTTCATCGCAACGATGGCGCTGCTCCTGACGACGGTATTTGCCGTTTATCCGATCACGGCATTGGCGGATGCAGAGAATACGGTGAACCTGATGCCGGCAACGGAGACGCATACGGTGGATTCGGGCGATGCGGCGACCGTGTCGATATCGAACGGGTCTTTGTCGGTGCGTGCGACGACGATTGCAAGCGACGGCGTGTGCGGCGTGACCATCACCCCGAACGCGCAGTCGTTCAATATGGAGCAGCTGAACGGCCTCTTGATGTCGGTGACCTCTACGGCGGCATTCCGCATGGAATTCACCATCCGTCAAACGAACTCGGCGTCCTACACGGCGGCGTTTAACTCGGCGTCGGATATGAGTCGGTATATCAGTGGGGTTGTCGCAATGACGTCCGGCACGCCCAATATCGCTGCCGGCACCTATAACGACGTGCTGATGGATCTCGATCGGATGTGTGCGAGCGGCAACATCAGCAACAAAACGAGCGTGTATATCTCCCAGATCCGCGTGGTGCTGGTCGCTGTCGGTACCGTGACCTTTACGAAGCTGGAAGGCACCGTGTTTGAAAACGGCGCGGCGGTATCGCTCCTGCCGGCAAGCTCCGGCAGCTTTACCACGATCGATCAGGGCAGCAGCCATCTGAACATCTATACCTATCCGGCGGGCGGCTATCGCATGGAACCGTCGGCGGGGCTGTGGCCTTCCGCTGTCTATGTGAACGACACGACCGTGTCGCTTTACAGCACGCTCTATTATGACATCTCGGTGGCGAGCGGCGCTAATGTGGCACTCTATTTCAATACGGCGTATCCCACCGACAATGAACTGCATATCCTGCCGATCGCCGGCTTGATTGATACCGGCCGAAACCTGCAGGACGATCTGAATGCCGGTACCTATATCGGCACCATCCGCATGGCGGATATCGCGGCGTATTATAGCGCCTATATGACGAACAAAGGTCTCACGCCGCTGGATATTGTCGACAACGGCATGGTGACTATCAAAGGCATCCGCATCTTCGCCGTGGGCGACGTGGTCGCGATGTACGATCTGTCGGTCACCGAACCGTCGGTCGTGTCGGGGCCGTTGAGCATGATGCCGACACAGGAAGTAGTGGACGGCATCGCGAATGTGAGCTATGACAGCGACGGCAATCTTGTTTATACGGCGACGGCTGCCGGTGACGCCGTCATCCCTGTCGGGAAGTATTATGACATTAATACCTATATGAAAATGTATCTGACGCTGACCTCCACGGTCGGTTGCGATGTGCGGGTGACCGGCAAGGGCATCAGCAATTCCACCGACGCTGTCGTATCCAGAACGACCGTGATTACCGGCGACTGGGATCTCTATGACGCGATCGCGTCGACGCCCGTGACCGATTACGACATGAAAGTCAACTTCATCGGGTCCCCGAACTGGGCGGGCGTCATCCCCTCGAATGGCGTCTACTATATCGATTATGTGACGCTGCGTACCACCGGCGCCGGTACGATGAAGGTGTCGGGACTCCGAATGGATACCGACAGCTACACCCCGACGGTCGATCCCGTGACCCTCACGGTCGGCACCGCCAAAGGCATGCCGGGTGATGTGGTGAGTATCCCGGTGTCGCTTTCCTCGGTGCAGGGTGTGGCGAACTTCGACGCGACGGTCAACTTTGACAGCACGGTGCTCGAGCTCCAGACCGTCGGCGGCGAATACGCCACCTGGAACACGGCGGTGATCGGCAGCGGCAGCGGCGTCTATACCGAAGCAAACTACGGCTCGTCGCTTCGAGTCAGCTATATCAACAGCAGCGCGAACTCCGCGGCCAGCGGCACGCTCTTTACGCTGTCCTTCCGCATCAAGTCCGCCCTGACGGTCTCGACCGTCACGCCGATCACCCTGACGATGGGCGATCTGCAGGTGTATAACAACGTCGATCCCGACGAATACGGCGCCTCGTCGCCGACCGTGTCGACCGTGGCCGGTTATGTCTCGGCGGACGTGTATGCGATCACTACGACGACCACCACGACGACCACGACCACGACTACAACCACGGCGCCCGGCTCCAACAGCGTGACCTTCACGATCAGCTCGGTGTCCGGCACGGTGGGCGAGACGGTGGCGGTGCCGGTGAGACTCACCAGCACCGACGGCGTGGCGAACTTCGACCTGGAGATCACCTATGACAGTACGCTGCTGACGCCGGTGCAGACCGCCGGGGAATACGCTGTCTGGAACAGCACGATGGCGAACACCTCCGGCAACGTGTTGTGCGGCTCCAACCTCAGCGGCAACACGATCTATGTAATGTACGCAAACGGCGCCTCCGGCACCAACAGCGGCGCGAACGGCACCTTCTTCACGCTCTATTTCACCTTGAATTCCGTTGCGGTTTCGACGGCGACGTCGGTGACGCTTTCCGCGTCGCTGGTGGAAAAATATGTGGCAACCGGCGGCGACTCTTACGGCGCGACGGTCGTGACGGTGACCTCGGTGCCCGGCACGGTCAGCATCAATACGGCGACTTCGTCTTCGTCGACCACGACCACCACGACCACCACGACCACGACGGTAACGCCGGGTGCGCTCACCTTCTCGATGACTTCGATGGATGTGGCGCCCAGCACGGCGATCGACATGCCGGTCTATATCGCGAGCAGCACCGGTGTGGCGAACTTCAGCGCCTCGATCACCTATGGTTCGGGACTCACGCCGCGGACGGTGGACGGCGAATACTTCACCTGGGCGTCCGGCTTCCCGAACACCGGGTCGGCCAACTATATGGCGTATTCGAACCTCAGCAGTTCGACCATCTATCTCGGCTTTATCAACGGCAAAGGCAACTCGTCGGCAACCGGGCTTGTCGGCTACCTGCACTTCACGGCGACCGGTGCGGCGCCCTCCACCCAAACCGTCACGATGACGGTGGACAGCGACGCCCGCTATGCGGCGGCAAGCGGCGGTGACAAATACGGCCTTGCGGCATTCAGCAGTATAACCGCGACGGCAGGCACCGTGAACATCTGGCCGGAGCTGACGGTTCAGTATTATCAGGAAAACGGCACGACGCTGATCTCCTCGTTTACGCAGCTCAATATGGGCGGCGAGATCGAGATCCCCGATAACGACGGCGCTGCGCCCAAGCGCAACTATGCGGTCGTCGGGTGGGAGACCTTCTCGTCCACGGCGAGCGTGATCAAGGTCAAGCCGATCTACGGCTATAAAGTGGATGTGGTCAACGGCACCATCGCTCCGGAGTATATCTACAGCGGAGGCGGCGGCACGCTGCTCAAGGACGATTACACGTCGGCCTACTTCAACTACCTGACCGATCATAACGACGGCGGCAGCAACCTCGTCGGGTATGATAACCGTGTGCAGGTGGTGGCGAACGCGGCGCCTTCCGGCATGAAGTTCGCTTACTGGAAGGATCACGCGAACAACGTCGTCAGCTATAGCTCGACCTATACGATGCTGGTTCCCGGCAACGTCACGCTGACAGCGGTGTACACGTCCACCTCCACCCCGGTCGCGCAGACGCCGACCGTGTCGATGCAGATCGTGCGGGCCGACCCGGGCACGGGCGGCAGCGCGACGCTCGGCTCGATCAGCTGGGTCTCGGCAATCAACATCGTGGATGAATCGCGGTACACGATCGACGATTTCGGTATTTGGTATGGCTCCGGTTCCGCCACATATGAGATGCTCACAACCGGCAATTCGTCCTGCAGACAGGCGGTGGCCAGAAAGTACTCCCGCGGAACCTATCAATATTCGGTGACGATCAACAAAGTATCTTCCGGCAAAACCAGAACGGCTGTCGCGTATCTGACCTATACAGATACGACAACCGGCAACACGTACACCGTCTTCAGCAGCAATATGCTGTCTGCGACGATGACGACGGCTTGATGGGAATGGAGGAGATGCATCATGAAAAAAGCATATGAGGCGCCGACCATCGAGTGGGAACTCTTCACCGTGTCGGACATCATCGCCGTTTCCCAGATCACCGACTGGATCCCGGACACCGATTACGACGATACGCTTGACGATTGAACATGGCTTATCCCCTGCGGTACGACCTGTGCCGCAGGGGATTTTTCTGCCTTTTTCGGCTTGTAATAAATAGCCAAAAAAGGGGGACAGCTTTATTTCAAACATCCGAAAAGCGTGCGGCATTGTCGGATTTCCTTGACAAGCGAATCGGGAATATAGTATCTTTTAATGGGAAGCTTTGATACTACCTATTATCAAGCGGGAGGAAATCAAGAATGAATATGCTCAAACGAATCGGAGCGATCGTGTGTGCGATAGCACTCATAGCGTCGGTTGCCGTCTTCGAAAGCGGCTCGGCGTTAGCGTATACCGGCGGCGGCAAGGCAGGCAGCGGCCAGATCGTCGACTGGGGCTGCGATATGTCCTATTACAACACCAGCGGCGGCACCAACTACGGGCTGGTGGATTTCCAGAGAATGTACAACGACGGCTGTCACTATGTTATCCTGCGCATCGGTTATGAGGGAAGCTCCAGCCACACCGATACGATGGATACGACGTTTGTGAAGCTGTATAACATGGCGCGCCAGGTGCCCGGCATGGGGGTCGGCCTCTATTTCTATGGCCTCGCGACCACCTATGCGGGTGCGAAGCAGGACGCCCAGTGGGTCATGTCCAAGATCGAAGCGAACAACATGTATTTTGAATACCCGATCTATTACGACGTGGAAGACAGCGGCCAAACGGCGCTTGGAAATTCCGCGATGACGCAGCTTTGCCTCGGTTGGGCGGAGACGCTCGAAGCCGGCGGCTATTTCCCCGGCGTGTACGGCGGCGGTTCGCAGTGCATCAACAAGCTGGCCAGTTCCTATACGAACAAGTATGACGTGTGGTATGCGCTTGTGAAAAGCTCGTATGTCGGCGCGCAGTATGATCCCCGCACCACCACGAGCTACAGCACCTATTGCGGTATGTGGCAGTATAAATGGTACAACACCACCGCCAACACGCCGCAGTATGACGGCGCCTGGGCAAAGGATTCCCACGGTTATTTCCTCGACTGCGACGTGGCTTACAAAGACTATCCCGCGATCATCACCTCGCAGGGGCTCAACAACTGCACCGGCGGCACGCTGACGTCGGCGACCAAGCTCGGCACCTATAAAGTGACGGCGAGCTCGCTGAATGTGCGGGCGGGCACCTCCACCGATTATGACGTGGTGGACAGCCTCCTCAAAGACGATGTGGTCGTCGTATCGGAGCTCGCCTCCAACGGCTGGGGCAAGGTCGTGACCCCGAGCGGCAAAACCGGCTGGTGCAGCATCACCAGCTACGGCACCTATATCGGCATCGACGCGCTCGGCTATACGGTCGGCGGCGGGTTCGGCAACGCATCCTATAGCTATAAAAATGACGGATCGCTGCAGATCACCAATACGAGCAGCGCCACGGCGGCGGTTGATTTGACCTTGCCGCTGTCCATCGGTACCGCGACGACGCCCTATATCAACTGCCAGTTCACCCCGTCGTCGGGCGGCTACTATTTCGGCATCACCCAGGCGGGCAGCGGCTACTTTATGATGCGCGACTGCCAGTCGGGCGATCAGCTTGTCAAAGAAGACAGCGCGCCGTTCATGACCGGCACTGAGAAATTGCAGATCAAGGTCAGCGATTGGTGGAAGCCGGACGACGATTATCGCATCAATACCGTGCGCATCTATCTGCAGGCGGGTACGTCGCTGACGGTCAATTATTTCTATTTTGCCGCGGACGGCGATGTGGTCACCAGCGAGGCGTATAACACCCATAAGACCACCACGATCAACACGATCACCCTGTTTGATCCTGCGAAGATTTCCAACATCAGCGTCAACCGCTCCGGCGGGTACAGCTATAACAGCGGCACTTTGACGGTGACCGCCGATACCGATAAAGGCTATGAAGTCGCGATCGACCTGAACAAGACCTATCGCCCCGAGGAGCTGCCCAACTTGCTCATCAACGTGCAGGCGACGACGAGCTTTAACGTGGCGGTGCAGGTGACCACGAAAAACGGCGATGCCTGGTTCACGCTCGGCGACGATTTCTTCCCGTCCTTCGGGTTGAGCAAGTCGACCACCGCCATCCCGGCGATGAACAAAACGGCGGCGCTCTATTTCCTCGGCTGCTACACCTGGAACAGCAGCCTGCCGACCGACGGCAACAGCACCATCAAGCGCATCAAAGTGACGGCGGGCGGACAGGGCAGTGTGACGCTCAGCGCTTTGCAGATGGCGGAGGACGACGTCATTCGCACCTTCGCGGACGGCGTGCAGAAGTCCGAGCATACCGACGAAGTGGTGACGCCGGTTTATAAAAAAGGCGACATCGATAACGACGGCATGGTCAGCACCGGCGATGTGCGGACGATTCTGCAATCGGTGATTTACAACGGCACGCTGGACGCCGCGCAGACCGCCGCCGCCGATTATGACGGCAACGGGGTGGTGGATACCGCCGACGTGCGCCGCATCCTGGCGGTTATCACGATGACGGCCTAAAGAATACGAAAAGGGGAGGACGGGTTCCACCCCCCTTTTTTTTGACATGACTTGAAAAGGAGGATGCTTTTATGAACAAATGGCTGCGGCGAGCGGCCGGGCTTGCGGCGGCGATGGCGTTGCTGCTTGGCGGCTGCACGCTCAAAACCGTGACGCTCGATCACCGAAACGGACAGGCGGGGGAAGCGGTCCTCCGGATGCCGGACAGCATCGTGCTTTCCGAAACGGAGATTGTGGGCAACGCGGTGGTCACCATCCGGCCGCACGGTCAGCAGGCGGTCACCATCGAGCGTTCGACCGGTTCGACAGCGGTGGAGATGGTGTTTACCGATGACGAGATCGCAACATGGAACAGGCTCTATGATGCGATCGAGGATTTTTCCAACGTGACGGACAGCTATGACGATCTCGAAGGACAATGGTATGCCGACGTGACAGTGACGGTGAGCGGCAAATCCTATACGTTCCCGCTGAATCGGACGGAGGATGACGCGATCGACGAATACGTCAGCCGGTGGAACGATCTCGCGGAGGATACGTTCTCGACGGTGTATTATCAAGGACACGCCTATACGCCGATCACGGAGTATGAGGTCATCGACGAGAGCGGCGTGCGCAAGCAGGCGACCTATCTCGACGGCACGGTCACCTGGGTGACGCCGCTCGATGAGGAAGAACGGTTTTTACAGCCGGCCGACATCGGGCACGGGGAGCTCTATACCATTCTGGCGAGGGAAGGGGAAGCGCTTTCTCTCGATCAAAGCCCCATTCGCCGCGTGATCGCGCGGGAAGGGGTAGATACCGCACTCGACGCCGCGGTGTATACGCCGCTGCTGCAGGAGCTTGCGGCCATTCAAAACGGCGCGCCGACCTGGGAGCAGCACAGCCGGGTTGAGGATTCCGCCACGGAGGAGGAGACGGACAGCGCGTGGCCGTTCCTCTCATTCCGCTTGATGGTGGAATTTGAGGAGGCGCCGGTGCGGCAGTACGCCGGGGAGCTCTGCATCCTCGGCGACGGCCGGATCGTGCTGGCGGCGGGCGAGTATGACATGTGGGACGACGCCTGGTATTTGCCGCAGGAGCTGCAAAAGGTGCTGCTGCCGCTGCTTTACCGCGCGTCGACCAATACGGACGATCTCTATGGCCCGGTCAAGGAGCGGATCGAGAATGAGATCCAAAAGATAGAAGCCGCCGCATAAAAATTTTTCATCCGCGACGGGATTCGCGTATATTTGCAGATAAAAGTCTTTACTATATTAGTAAGGACTTTTTTATTTTTCAAAAAGGAGCAAAAGCGATGGACGTCAAAACCGAAAGCGCCGCGTATGTGACGACGGTGCATCTGGCGGGGGAGCTCGACCACCACAACGCCGGGCCGCTTCGGGCGCGGGTGGATGAGGTGATCCGCATGAAGCGCCCGAAAAAGCTGGTGCTGGATTTCAGCGGGATCTCGTTTATGGACAGCTCGGGCATCGGGTTTGTGATGGGGCGGTATAAGCAGATGCAAAGCATCGGCGGAGAGCTCACGGTCAGCGGCGCGTCGCCTCGAATGGAAAAGGTGATGCGGCTCGCGGGGCTCGAGCGGCTGCCGATCTGGAAAACGCACGGGGAGGAGAAAAACCAATGAAAGCGATGAATGAGATGCGGCTCACCTTCACGAGCCGGTCGGCCAATGAAGGATTTGCGCGCAGCGCGGTGTCGGCCTTTGTCGCCCAGCTCGATCCGGCGGTGGACGAGCTGGCGGATCTTCGCACCGCCGTGTCGGAGGCGGTGACCAACTGCATCGTCCACGCCTACCGCGACACGATCGGGGACATCTACATGAACGTGCAGCTTTTTGAAAACGGGCGGGTCATCGTGCGGGTGCGGGACCGCGGCTGCGGCATCCCCGACGTCAAAAAAGCGATGGAGCCGCTTTTCACCACCGGCGGCGAGGAGCGGTCGGGGCTAGGGTTTTCGGTGATGGAGAGTTTTATGGATACGATGCGGGTGCGATCCACCGTCGGCAAGGGCACCACCGTCACGATGGAAAAGTACATCCGGCTGCGGCGGCGCCATGACTGAGCGGGAGCAGGCGGTCAGCGAGAATCTCGGGCTGGTGCGTGCCTGCGCCGCGCGCTTTTCCGGGCGGGGCGCGGAATATGACGATCTCTATCAGGCGGGGTGCGTCGGGCTGATCAAAGCGGTGGACGGGTTTGATCCCGCACGCGGGTTTTGCTTTTCCACCTATGCCGTGCCGCTGATCCTCGGGGAGATGCGGCGGCTGTTTCGCGACGGCGGCAGTATGCGCGTCAGCCGCACTATCCGCGAGAGGGCAACCAAAATCGGGCGGGAGCGGGAGCGGCTGATCGAGGTGCTGCACCGTGAGCCGACCGTATCGGAGCTGGCTCAGGCGATCGGCGAAGGGATCGAGGAAACGGCGCAGGCGATGGGCGCGTCGCTGCCCACTTTGTCGCTGACGCGCAGCGGGGAGGACGAAGCGGGTGAGATCGACCTGCCGGTGGACGGGCCGGAGGAGAAGGTGACCGACCGGCTGGCGCTTATGCAGGTGCTCGGGGAACTGTCGGGGCAGGATCGGGCGCTCATCGTGTTGCGGTATCTCAAAAGCCAAACCCAGCAAAAAACCGCCGAGCAGCTCGGCATGACGCAGGTGCAGGTATCCCGCCGGGAGCGGGAGATTTTGAAAAAGATGCGGCTGCGGCTGACCGGATAAAGCGGCCGCCAAAAAAGGAAAAAACGTCGCTGAGGGCGAAAAAACTTGAAAAGACTCTTGACAACGCGTCGAAATCAAGCTATAATAATCCAGCAGTCATGAATATGCGCTCATGGCGGAATTGGCAGACGCGCTAGATTCAGGTTCTAGTCGGGGCAACTCGGTGGAGGTTCAAGTCCTCTTGGGCGCACCAAACAGTACAAATCCGAACCCAAGGCCTAGTGGCGAAGGGTTCGGATTTGTCGTTTATTTCTGCGATCTGAATTTGACCTCAGGCAAGAATAAAAAAATGAAAAACGGAGGTCAAGAAAATAAATCTGAACATCGGTAACATCGGAGTATGGGGCTTTAGGCACTATGAGTTTCTCAAGCAAAATCATCCGTCCACCGTCGGGGTAATGCGCATGAACGGCACTTTGGAGAACTATCTCAAAGAGGTCAACCAAGAGGCAACGGAAATGCTTGAATCGCTCGTCCGTCAATACGCAAATGCGGAAGGCGTTACGGAATCCCTCAAACGCACAGATCAACTCGGCTGGGTTCAACGTATGGACGACATCCGCAACCGAGCCGAAGAGATCGTACTAAATGAAATCATATACCGATAAACGCAAAAGGCGGGGAGTTTTGCTCCCCGCCTCAACGATTATTTGCTTACAGAATATAGTCGGTTATGCAGTCGTACCAATGAACGAAGGTCTTGCTGTTAACGGTAAGGCGTTCGTTGTCTGGCAGCATTTCGCTCCATTTCTTTTTGTAACGTGAAAACGCCCAATCATCGCTGTTGAAACGCCTCCAGAGGACTGTTCTTCCGGCAGTATCCAGATAATACTCGCAAAGCATTACTCCATTGCTGCTTCTCTGAATGTCGACCAAGCGTACAGTGTCGTATTCTTTTTCACCTAAAACGACAGTAAATCTTCCGACGATATCGGATACATCTCCATAATCATCATAGCGGAGTGCATTTTCTTTCTGAAGGATACGACCATCGCCCTTTCGCTTTGTCGGGAAACCACAATTGTTTTCGCCGATACCATAAACATTTTCAAACTCTTCATCAAGAAATGTAACAATTTTTCGACATCCGTTTGCCACACTCTCGCCGCCGAGATAACAGCAATTTGTATCTGTCAATTGTGCAAAGATTATGCTTTCTTTATCGGCGCCGTCCTCATGAAAGAGCGATTTAACCTCAACGCCTTCGATTCCGTGTACGTTCACTCTTCCTGTCACTTTCAGCTCATACTGCCCCGAATGCTTCCTTTCGGGAAAATCGTACATTGCAAATGAAACCGTCTCTTTTTCAGCAGGGATGATAAACATTCCCGGAAGTTCTCGGTGAATTACTTCAAACGGTTCTTTTTCACACTTTTCTATTGTGTATTCGGGAATTATTGCAGGCAACTTTTTCATTTTGCTTTCTCCTTTCGGTATATAAGGGTATTTCTCCTTGAATCGCTGTTTGGCGTTGTGCAGACGACTTTTAACCGTTCCGAGAGGAAGAGAAAGGCGCTTTGCGATCTCTTCCTGTGGCAAACCCTTGAAATAAAACAGGTAGAGTATCTGCTTGTCTTTGTCGCCGAGCAGGTCGAGCGTTTCCCGTACAATAGACGATGACGTTATGCCCTGCGAACCGTAAGAAAGCACGGATTCGCGCAACTCGTCTATTGGAATTTCCAAGCGTTTTGCTTTCTCTCGGAAATAGTCGCTGCATTTGTGCCGCGCGATGCCCAACAGCCACAGTTTGAACAGACTTTCGTCTTTCAGTCCGGAAAAACTCCTGAATGCCGCTACGCAGGTCTCCTGCAATACGTCGTCGGCATCGTGCAAGTTCCCAATCCGGAATCTCACGAAACGCTCGAGCACCGGCATTTCATTCTGAAGCAACCTATTAAAATCATCCACCACAATCACCTCGCCTTCTTCTGGATGTGAAACCGGTTTCACTTATATAGTCGGAGAAAAACCCGAAAAGGTTCAGTTTGCCGAAAAGTTTTTGCCGCCGAAT
>JAFTBJ010000226.1 GCA_017455295.1 Clostridia bacterium | reverse complement strand
TTCCTGAATCAGTTTTAAGGAGGCGACGTGACGTGAAAATTTCGTTAAAATGGCTGCGATATTATGTGGATATCGACGTCCCTGTGGAAGAACTTTGCGAAAAAATGATCATGAGCGGATTTGAGGTCGAAGGCATCGAAGACCTGAGCGCCACCATGAAAAATGTGGTCGCCGCCCGCATTGTAAAAATTGAAAAGCACCCGGATGCCGACAAACTAAAAGTGTGCCAGGTAGATGTTGGAAAAGACGAACCGCTCCAGATCATCACCGGAGCTTCCAATGTATTTGAAGGCGCAATCGTCCCGGTCGCTCTGCACAATTCCCTGCTTCCAAACGGCACGCGCATTCAAAACGGCAAACTTCGCGGTCTGCCGTCTTACGGCATGATGTGTTCCGGCGAAGAACTCTGTCTCAAAGAAGCGGACTATCCCGGCGCGGAAGTTTACGGCATCCTCATTTTGAACGAATCCATTCAGCCCGGAACCGATATGCGCGATGTGCTGCGGCTCAACGACGTGGTGATTGATTTCAAGATCACGGCCAACCGCCCGGATTGTCAAAGCGTGCTTGGCGTGGCGCGCGAAATCGCGGTCGCCTTGAAAAAGCCCTTCCGTCTGCCGACGCCGACTTATAAAACTGTCGGCGGCAACGCTAACGATGTCATGCGCGTGGATGTGGAAGATCGTGACCTGTGTCCGCGGTATATCGGGCGCGTCGTTAAAAACCTGCGCATTGCTCCCTCTCCCGATTGGATGAAAGATTGTCTCAAAGCGGCGGGAATGCGTCCCATCAACAACATTGTCGACATCACCAACTTCGTGATGTTGGAAACCGGGCAGCCGATGCACGCGTTTGATCTGCGCACCATTCGCGGCGCTCATATCATCGTGCGCCGCGCCAAAGATGGAGAACCGATGACGACACTGGACGGCAAAGAGCACACGCTCACCAGCGACATGCTGGTCATCGCCGATGAAGAAGCACCTTCCTGCCTTGCCGGTATCATGGGCGGGTTGGACAGTGAGATCCAGCCGGACACGAAAGATCTCTTCCTGGAATCGGCCAAATTCCGCCGGGACAGCGTTCGCCGTACAGCGCGCGCTCTCGGCATGCGTACCGAATCCTCTGCCCGCTTCGAGCACGGCGTGGATATTGAAAACACCGCCTATGCGATGGATCGTGCGCTGCAACTGATCAGCGACCTCGACGCCGGCGATGTGCTCGACGGCATGATCGATTGCCGCGATGAATTGCCAAAGCCGCGCGTGCTGACCGTCAAAGCTTCTCGCATCAACGATCTGCTCGGTGTAAACGTGCCGGAAGACACCATGGCAGAGATTCTCAACAGCCTGTGCATCGACACTACACTGCAAGACGGCGTACTCACCTGCCGCATTCCCTCGTTCCGCAGCGATATCGAAGGGCGCGCCGATCTGGCAGAAGAAGTGATGCGCGTATATGGCTATGATCACATCGTCGGCACGCCGATGACCGGCAGCATCCTGCGCGGCAAAAAGCTGCCCGAACGCATCAAGACCGATCGGGTGAAAGCGATGCTTTGCGCAAACGGTTTACGGGAGATCACAACCTATTCTTTTATCGGTTCAAAAGCGATCGACCTCTTGAACTTGCCTGATAACGATCCTCGCCGTCAGGCTATCGTGTTGCGCAATCCGCTTGGCGACGAGTACTCCACGATGCGCACGCAGCTCATCACCAGCATGCTGACGGTGCTGTCCACCAACTACAATCGCAAAGCCAGTGACGTCCGGCTTTTTGAAGTGAGCAAACGCTTTGTTCCGCAGGCATTGCCACTGACCGAGCAGCCGCTTGAGCTACCCACGCTGTCCATCGGCCTTTATGGAAAAGAGGAAACCTTCTTTACCCTCAAAGGATTGATCGAACAGCTGCTGACGCTGTTTGGCATCACCGGCGAATTCAACCGGTCCAACGAGCCATATCTCCATCCCGGCCGTCAGGCGGTGGCCCGTTTTGACGGTCAAACGCTGGCGGTGTTCGGTGAACTCCACCCCGACACAGCGGAGGCTGCAGGGATCGGTGTACGCACATATGTAGCGGAAGTGTATCTGTCGGATCTCTTTGCCTATGAAAAGTCGACAGTACTGTATCGCGCTCTCCCCCGTTTTCCGGCTGTGGAACGCGATCTGGCGCTCTTGTGCGACGCATCGCTTCCGGTCGCCGAGATCGAGACGGCCATTCGCGCAGGCGGCGGAAGACTGCTGGAAGATATTCGTCTCTTTGACGTGTATCAAGGCAGTCAAATCGAGGACGGCAAGAAGAGTGTTGCTTACAGTCTCTGGTTTCGCAGTTCGGATGGCACGCTGTCCGACAGCGATATTGAACCCGTTTTAACAAAAATCTTCAAAAAACTGCAGGAAAAAGGCTGTATTCTTCGTACATAACCCTTGCAAAACAATAAAAAATACGCTATAATAACTGTGTATATGGTATCTGCACAACACAGAACGAATGGAGGGGTTGCCTTATGACCGGTAAAACCATGACCTTTTCTCTTGGCGATGACAAGGAAATCCAGATGAAGGCCGTCTTGACCGAAGTGTACGACGCGCTGCAGGAAAAGGGGTATAATCCGATCAATCAGATCGTGGGCTATATCATCACGGAAGACCCCACCTATATCACGACGCATAAAAATGCCCGGTCGCTGATCCGAAAGATCGACCGCGATGACTTGCTGCGTTCGATGGTACGCTCGTATCTCAACAGTTGATTGATTCAAACAAAAAGAGAGCGGCAGCTGCTTGACCGTTGCTGCCGCTCTCTTTCGTAAATTTGCTTGAAGGAGGCAACCAGTTATGGCGGAACAAAAGAAATCGGAATTTCTCACCTACAAAGGCAAACCGCTTGTTCGTTCCGGTAATACAATCTATTACGGCAGCATCGGTGAAAAATGCGTCATCATGCTGCAGATCCTGACCACCAAAACCGTCAATGGCAAAGAGGTCGCCGACAAAGTGTCGGTGCAGCTTTTGTCGACCGATCCCGAACTGCGGATGAAAGACCGCATCCTCAAAAAAACGGAAAAACAGGGATTGTACAGCGCAATGGATGTCGGAGCGATCTGGCTGGAACGTTCGCTGTAAAAGGAGAGGTTCACAATGGCACACACCGTTTTTATGCCGTGCGAACAAGTGCGTTTGTTTGGCCGCGTGGATGTCCGTGCCGATGCGCTGGCATTTGATTGGACCAATTCCGGCCTTGCTTTTCGCTTTCGCGGCACCGGCGCCGTGCTGTCGTTTGACACCCCGGCATTGGCACAACGGCTGTATGTACAGCTGACGGTTGACGGCGTTAACCGCCGTGTTCTTATCACCGGCAGCGAC
>JAFTBJ010000225.1 GCA_017455295.1 Clostridia bacterium | reverse complement strand
TGCCATACCGGGATTTCACCTGTTTTTGCCACATTTCCTTTGTGATCATCATATAGATCCTTACGGACTGTATTCCGATCTTTTTCCCGCTGAATTTCTGCTTTGCTCATCCGTTTAGCTTCTACGGAAGGCTTTTCCGTTTCTTTATCATCCGTCTTCGGAACCTGCGGTGCCTCCTTTTTCTTCAGATCCTTCTCTGAAGCCTGTTTTGCTTCCTCCTCCGCAAGGATCATTTTTAAAAGCAGTCTGATCTCTTCATTCATGTTTTCCTTCTTTCCGCATGCCGTTTACGGCTGCCCGATATTCATTCCAGAGTTCTTTTATCATTTCACCTGTACAGCTGATGCTGATACCGTTTTCTTTCAGAAGTTTTTCTGTCTGTGAAGCGGTCTCTTTCCAGTCCTTACCTGCCTTTACGATGATGTATCTGATTCCCTGATCCGCACATTCCTTTTTCTTATCCGCCTGCTCTCTTCTCCGTTCTGCGGATACGCCTTCCGCTTCCGCCGCCAGCATCAGAGCCGGCACGAACAGTTCCAGACGCAGTCCTGTTTTCATGACGTGATCCGGGATTGTTTTTACTTCTGCCTTATCCAGTGCAGACGCCAGCAGAAGGATGGGAAGTTTTGCAGAAAACACAGCCCTGCACTCCGTGCATCCCAGCCTCTCCTTTGTCCTCTCCCGGATCCTGCTCCTCCAGGAATGGCCGACCGGGCACCTCCACCAGGCAAGTCTGCTGCCTTCCGCATATACCGTTTCATAAAGCGATACCGGCGGCGTTACCGCCTCCAAAGCGATCACAACGTCTTCTTTCGGTTCTTCAAGCACTTGCGCGATCTCTTCAATAGTCGGTTCGCGCGCATAGTCGCTTTGCAGTTTTTCTTTTATCTGCATTGCACGATAGGCGGTGTCGCGCAGTGAACGGCTGATCCGCATGCTGCTGTTATCGCGAAGATAGCGGCGTATCTCCCCGATAATGAGCGGAACAGCATATGTGGAAAAGCGAACGCCGACCGTTATATCAAAATGATCGACCGCTTTGATCAACCCGATGCAGCCCACTTGAAACAGATCGTCCAGATTCTCGCCGCGCCCCGCAAATCGCTGTACCAAGCTGAGCACCAGCCGCAGATTACCGCTTACCAGCTCGTCTCGAGCCGATCGTCTGCCCGCTTGCCATTCTTCGATCAAGCGAATCTTTTCGCCCTCTTCCAGCACTTTCAGCGATGCGGTATTGACGCCGCATATCTCTACTTTATTATACACGCTGCCACCCCTTTTTCATAAAGAGTATAGTCGGCGGTTTCCGATCTCAATCACCCAAATTCTTCTTTTGAGGAGTATCCGTTATGCGAAAAACAAACGAACGCAACACAAGAGGCAAAATCATCAACGCTGCCTGGAAACTGTTTTATGAGCAAGGATATGACGATACGACTATCGAAGACATCGTGTTTGAATCCGGCACTTCCAAGGGATCGTTCTATCATTATTTCAGCGGAAAAGACGCGCTGCTGTCCACCCTTTCCTTTCTGTTTGACGAACGATATGAGATACTCGCCAACCAGAATACCGAAGCCGATGCGTTGACACGCCTTCTGCAGCTTAACCACGAAATCTTTTTGTTCATTGAAAACACCGTGCCAATTGATCTGCTGTCCCGCCTGCTTTCCTCACAGTTGGTGACCAAAGACAAAAAACATCTGCTGGATGAAAACCGCACCTATTATAAACTGATCCGGCGGGTGATCGCCGACGGAGTGGAACGCGGCGAGTTGCGCAGCGATCTATCGGTCAACGAGCTTGTCAAATCGTTTGCACTGCTTGAGCGATCGATGATGTACGACTGGTGTTTGTGCGAAGGGCACTATTCGCTTTGTGCCTATTCAGAAAAAATGCTGCCGGAATTTTTGGCATTTTATAAAAAATAATTTTTATCGTATTTTATTTCGTTCAGTATTTAGATATGCAATATATCGTTGATTTAATCCGATTTATTGCATATCTAATATTTTTATATCAAAAATAGTATAGACTTCGTTCTGTATTTCATTCTATTGTTATGTATGCTATACTGTACTACACATTTTTGGAAATAAAGGAGATATGAATCATGAACATGGAAATCATTGCCTTTATCCTGTATTTCCTGCTGGTTCTCGGGATCGGTATTTTCTTCTTTATCCGCAGCAAAGGCGGCGGCGAAAAAGAATACTTTCTCGGCGGCAGAAGTATGGGACCATGGGTCACCGCTATGTCGGCACAGGCATCGGATATGTCCGCCTGGCTGCTGATGGGTTTGCCCGGCAGCATCCTAGCCTTCGGCTTCGGTAAGATCTGGATCGGCATCGGTCTGGCGCTCGGCACCATCGCCAACTGGATCTTTGTCGCGGGGCGTCTGCGTCGTTTCTCGGAAGCGGCAAACGACTCCATCACCTTGCCGCAGTATCTTTCCAATCGTTTTGCCAGCAAAAAACCGGCCTTGCAAATCATTTGTGCCATTGTGTTTTTGGTTTGCTTCACGGTATACGTTGCGTCCAGCTTTGTCGCCGGTAAAACGGTATTCACCGCGGTTTTCCCGGAGCTTGACGGGCAAGCCGCCATGCTGATCTTCGCCGCTATCATCATTGTTTATACATTCCTGGGCGGCTTCAAAGCTGTTTGCTGGACCGACTTCTTCCAAGGTCTCCTGATGCTGGCTGCACTGCTTGCGATCCCGGTCGTGATCGTGCTGACGCAGAATCTTGACGCTAGCAAACTGGCTATTGATTATACAAACGCAGCCGACGGCACCGTTTATTCCTTCGGAAGCAATCTGCTCAACTCCTCCGCTGCCGACTGTCTGTCCGGTCTAGCGTGGGGCCTCGGATATTTTGGCATGCCGCATATCCTTGTGCGTTTTATGTCGATCAAGGATCCCAAAATGGTCAAGAAGAGTGCCACTGTCGCCATTGTCTGGGTCATCCTGGCGCTCGGCGCTTCCTGCCTGATCGCCTATTTCGGCAGAATGCTGGTGGCCGATCAGCTTCTTCCGGAAGGCAAACAAGCCCAGGTCTTTATCCAGCTTTCCAGAGATTTGTTCCCGGCCATCATTGCCGGTCTGCTGATGGCGGCTATCATCGCCGCGTCCATGTCCACTGCCGATTCGCAGCTGTTGGTTGCCTCCAGCTCGTTCACCTCGGATATTTACAAACCGGTGTTCCGTAAAAAGGCAAGCGATACCGAGACCCTTTGGATCGGCCGCGGCGTTGTGGTAGTAGTAGCTGTCATTGCCTACTTCATCGCCTCCAACGGCGGCGATGGCGCGCAAGCCATTATGGATATGGTAGAAAACGCATGGGGTGGCTTCGGCGCTTCGTTCGGCCCGGTCGTGCTCCTGTCCATCTTCTGGAGACGTCTGACATATAAAGGCGCTATTGCCGGTATTGTCGGCGGCGCGGCGGCTGATATCCTCTGGCTGATCTTCCTTTCGGAGTCTACCGGTATTTATGAGCTTCTCCCCGGCTTCTTTGCAGGCCTGATTTGCGCGGCGGTGGTATCCGCGCTGGATAAAAAGCCCTCGAAAGAAATCACCGCTATTTATGACCGGGCTACTAAAATCAAAGATTGATTATTAAAATCGCACCTGAAACAACGGGGCTGTCGCTTAGCAAAGCGACAGCCCCGTTCACTATTTCTTGTATTTATCCCCTGCGGAACACGCGATTGATGTGGCGATAGTACGCCTTATCCATTTGATCCATCGTTTCTTTTGTGGTGCGAAAGCGCCAGTTCTTCTCCGGCACGCCGGGAATGTTCATGCGGGCATCGCTGCCAAATCCGCACATATCCTGGAACGGAATCACCGCAAGCCGCGACGCGCTTTTCCACACCGTTTCGATCACAGTCCGACAGGACGCGCTGTGATACCCGCCGTCCCCCCAGTTGTCTCCATGAAATCCACAATAATCAAGAGCAAACCGGCGTTCTTCTTCGCTCGCTTCCCACAGCCATCCAAGCAGCGTATTATTGTCGTGCGTTCCGACATACGCGACGGAATTGGCTGTATAGTTGTGCGGCAGATGGGTGCTGTCGCCGTGCGGATCAAACCCGAATTGGATCACATGCATGCCCGGGATCCCGCTGGTCTCCAGAAGTCGTACCACATCCTCGCCAAAGGTACCGAGATCCTCGGCAATGATCGGTAGATCAGGCCCGAGCGTTTTCTCCAGCACATCAAACAAATCCTGCCGCGGGCCAACTTCCCACGCACCCTCCTTGGCCGTTTTGGCCGTACTGGGAACCGCCCAATAGGATACCAACGCACGGAAATGATCGATGCGTATGCCATCATAGAGCGACAGCATTGCTTTCACACGACCAATCCACCAGGAATAGCCATCTGCCTTCAGCGTTTTCCAATTATATAACGGGTTTCCCCATAGCTGACCATCCTTCGAAAAATAATCCGGCGGCACGCCCGCCACTTTATCCGGGCGAAAATCTCGTTCGTTCAGGCAGAAAAAGCGGCGGCAGCTCCACACATCGGCACTGTCCATCGCCACATATAGCGGCATGTCACCCAAAACCAAAACACCACGCTTTTGGGCATATGCATGGATCTCTTCCCATTGTTCAAAGAAGACTGCCTGCACAAACAATTGGTAGGCCGTTTCATCCGCATATTGATCAGCATCCTGTTTGCATTGCTCATGATCGGCCGATCTCTTCGGCCACTCCCACCAAGGACGCCCGTCGTTGGCTTCTTTCACCGCCATGAACAAAGCAAAATCCGACGCCCATTCATACTTTTTCGCAAACTCTACTGCCAACTTGTTTGCTTTTTCGCGGTGAGATGTAAACGCTTTGCGAAGCAATTGCTCTCTTGCACGCTCCGCAAACGCATAATCCGTGGTATAAGGCGAACCGTCGTATTCGCAGCTTTTCGCATCAGCAGCCGACACAAAGCCCGCTTTTACAAGGCCGCGCGGATCGATGTACAAATAGTTTCCGGCAAAAGCGCTGCAGCTGCCGTATGGCGATTTTCCAAGATCCAGCATATTGAAAGGCAAAACTTGCCATACGGAAAAGCCCATATCGGCCAGTCGATCGATCCAGTCCTTCGCCTCTTCTCCAAAAACACCGATCCCGTAAGGGCTCGGCAGCGACGATACGCTCATCAGCGCACCAGCTCGACGTCTTGCAATCACGCCGTTTTCCTCCTTTTTAGCCATATAAACGGTTTATTCGTCGTGGCTGTCCGGCTCTTTCATCGCCTGCATCTCCAGCCATTGTTGCCGCATGATCAACACCTTGCGCGGCTTGCTGCCTTCGTATTCGCCGACGATCCCTTTCGCATTCAGCTGATCGATCAGCCGCGCGGCACGAGCGTATCCAAGGCGCAGATGCCGCTGCAACAGCGTCGCCGACGCTTGTCCCGCATCCAGCACCACCTCGACCGCCTGCGGCAGCAACTCGTCTTCCATATCGCCGCCGTCTTCGGGGGTACTTGCTTTTTCCGCCTGCTGCACCTTGCGATCGATTTCTTTGATAACGTCTTCATCGTAGCTGGCAGGCACCGATCCCTTTAAGAAATCGATCACCGCCTGACGCTCGCGATCCGAAACAAAACAGCCTTGTATGCGAATGCATTTTCGGTATTCATACGAGCGGAACAGCATATCGCCTTTTCCGAGAAGTTTTTCGGCGCCGCCTTCATCCAAAATGATGCGGGAATCGGTAG
>JAFTBJ010000224.1 GCA_017455295.1 Clostridia bacterium | reverse complement strand
GTGCGCATGACTTGACAGTGCTCCAAACCGGGAATGCTGTGTAAAAAATTCACTTGTACGTCTTCCGGCAGAGAGGATGACAGCCCTTGCAGATACAGTTCCTCTGTTTCCTCGCCGCACGGCTCGATAAACACCTGATGTCGTTCTTTTTCGGAAAAACGAACGATTTTGTCCTCGATACTCGGGCAGTAACGCGGCCCGACGCCGTCAATTTTGCCGCTATACAGGGGGGAACGGTGCAAATTGTCGAGGATGATTTGCTTCGTTTTTTCGCTTGTATACGTTATATAGCAGGGAATTTTGTTCTTTATTTCCTCACAGGAATAAAACGAGAAAGAAAATGTCGGTTCGTCCCCGTCCTGGCGCTCCAATTGTGAAAAATCTACACTTCTCCGGTGGACACGGGACGGCGTTCCGGTTTTAAAGCGCCGTGTTTCTATGCCCAATGTTTGAAGACTCTCCGACAGACGCTTGGCGGGAAACATCCCGTCGGGGCCGCTGTCGTAGGAAACATCGCCAACAAACACCCTGCCGCCGAGGAAAGTGCCGGTCGCTAAGATGACGCAGCGCGCGGTATAGACCGCCTCGAGCGCGGTGCGCATCTCCCACAATTCGTCCGAATTTCGTTGTATATCAACGATTTCTGCCTGCCGAAGCTCGAGATTATTCTGCTTTTCCAGCGCGTGCTTCATGTATTCGCTGTATCGGCGGCGGTCATTTTGTGTGCGCGGAGAGTGGACGGCGGGTCCTTTGCCGCGGTTGAGCATACGGCTTTGCAGTGTGGTATGGTCCGCCGCTTTGCCCATTTCTCCGCCGAGTGCGTCGATTTCACGCACCAGATGCCCTTTGGACGAGCCGCCGATCGACGGATTGCACGCCATGTTGCCGACCCAGTCCAGATTGATCGTAAACACGACCGTCTGACAACCGAGCCGTGCCGCGGCAAGACCGGCCTCGATCCCGGCGTGGCCTGCCCCGATGACGGCGACCTCATATTCTTTTGCGAAATATTCCAAACCTATCACTTCCATGAAAAAAGCGGCGCACACTCGGTACGCCGCAAACCGACTTTTAAATCAGTCGGCCTCCGGGAAAAACGCGGCATGTACAGCGCTGACAGCGCGGTCGGCGTCTTTGAGGTCGATAAGAACGGAAATTTTGATCTCGCTGGTGGAGATCATCTGAATATTGACGTCCACGCCGTAGAGTGCTTCAAACATGGTTGCCGCACAGCCGGGATGAGACTCCATGCCCGCGCCGACGACGGAAATCTTGGCGACATTGGTGTCGCAGCTGATCGTGGAGTCTTTCAGCAGATCGTAGTTTTCCAACAGCGTCATGGCTTCGTCGGTGTTGTCTTTGCTGACGGTGAACGTGATATCCTTGGTGCCGTCGCGGCCGATCGACTGCAAGATAATGTCGACGACAATGTTTTTGGAAGCAAGCTTGCTGAACAGCTTGAACGCGATCCCCGGCACATCCGGCACTTTCATCACGGAAATACGGGTAACGTTGGTATCTTTGGTGACGCCGCGAATATACATTTTTTCCATATCTGTAACCTCCTTGACGATCGTGCCTTCCGCACGCGTTAAACTGGAAAGGACTTCCAGTTCCACATTATATTTTTTAGCAATTTCCACGGAACGATTGTTGAGTACCTGTGCGCCGAGTGTGGCAAGCTCCAACATTTCATCGTAGGTGATTTCCTTGAGCTTTTGCGCGTTCGGCACCTTGCGCGGATCGGCGGTATAAACGCCCTCAACGTCCGTGAAAATCTGGCAGCGGTCGGCATGCATAGCGGCAGCGATCGCGACAGCGCTGCTGTCGGAACCGCCTCTGCCGAGTGTGGTCATGTCGTCATATTTGCAAATGCCCTGAAAGCCGGCGACAACCACGATTTTTTTGTTGCCGACTTCGTTTTTCAGGCGTTCGGTGCGGATTTTCTTGATCCGTGCGCTGCCGTATGTGGAATTGGTATTGAAGCCCGCCTGCCAGCCGAGGAGAGAGACGACCGGATAGCCGAGCTTCTCAATCGCCATGGCAAGCAGCGCGATTGAGATCTGCTCGCCGGAGCACAGCAGCATATCCATTTCGCGGCGGGACGGTTTTTCGTTGATTTCAAGCGCTTTTGCGATTAAATCATCCGTGGTGTCGCCCTGGGCGGAAACCACGACGATCACATCGTTGCCGGCTTTATACGTGTCGGTCACGATGCGCGCGACGTTCATCACACGCTCGGCGTTGGCGACAGACGATCCGCCGAATTTTTGTACAATTAAAGCCATAGGTTATAAGCCTCCATCAGCAGTCTGCGATGCGCAAAACGGAAAGCGGCTTCACAGAATGCAAAGTTTCTAATTTGGTGCGCAGCGCACGCTCGGTGTCCTCCGGCGTGACGAACGCGATTTCATTGGTCGGCTGATCTTTGCGGGTGAGCACGGTAATGCTGCCAAATGTGGCGCGCGCCGCGGCGATCGCCTCGTCCGGCTGTGCAGCTTCGGCGCGGATATACAGGCTGGTCGGCTGATCGAGATAGTCCACGACGATGTTTTCCGTGGACGGTTTCCAGCCGAACAGCTTCTTTTGCCGCGTATGCTGGCAGCAGTCGATGATGTCCGCCACGATCGCGCTGGCCGTGGGGAGCTTGCCGGCGCCTCGACCGTAAAACACAACGTCGCCGGTCGCGTCGCCGCGAACGAGAATGGCATTGAATACGTCGTTGACGTTGGCCAACTGACTGTCTGCCGGAACAAATGCAGGGCTGACCAGTGCGCTGATCATGCCGTTGTCCAGCTCCTTGGCCTTAGCGATCAGTTTGATGACGCCGCCCCAGCATTTGGCATAGTCGACGTCGGCCAGATCGATATGCGAGATGCCCTCGGTATGGACCCAGTCGGGATAGACGTGCTTGCCGTAGATCAAAGAGGAAAGAATGCAGATCTTGCGGCAGGCGTCGTGCCCTTCGATATCGGCCGTTGGGTCTTTTTCGGCATAGCCGTTTTCCTGCGCCATGCGCAGCACGGTGTCAAAATCCAGACCGTCGTTGATCATTTTGGTCAGAATAAAGTTGGTTGTGCCGTTCAAAATGCCGTACAGGGCGTAAATCTCATTGGCGGCAAGGCACTGGGAAAGGGGACGAAGAATGGGAATACCGCCGCCGACGCTCGCTTCAAACAGGAAGTTGACGTTTTTCTCCTCGGCGATCTGCAGCAGCACGTCGCCCTTGGCGGCGACCAGCTCCTTGTTAGACGAGACGACGCTCTTGCCTGCGCTCAGGCATGCGCTGACAAACTCGAACGCCGGATGCAGCCCGCCCATCGTTTCGACGACGATACGCACGCTGTCATCCTCTAAGATCTTGTTGAAATCGCGGATGATGAGCGCTTCGTTTTCGTCGCCGGGGAAATCGCGGATGTCCAGGATATATTTCAGCTCCAACGAGCTCTGCATGCTTTTTTTCAGGATGCTGTCATGATTTTTTTTCAGCACTTCGGCGACACCCGAGCCGACAACGCCATATCCCATGATGGCAACATTCATGAGAATAATCCCCCAATCATAAAATACTATCCTGTATTATACCACACCATTTTTGTAATGAAAAGAGGAAAAACCAAATTTATGAAGATTTTTTTAAGATTTGCAAAAGGAATTGCTTTTTTTCCGCATTTCGTTTACAATACAAAGGAAATGATCGAAGGTTAAAGGACGTGATGCAGTGGACGCGGTGGAAAAGCGGAAACGGACGATCATCAATATAGTGTATGTCGGGATCATTTTGGGGCTCCTGTATTTGGTGCTCAAATATGCTCTTTGGCTGTTTCTTCCGTTTATTATTGCCTTTTTTGTGGCGGCGATTTTGCAAAAGCCGGTGAATTTCCTGGCCAAAAAGACGCCGCTGAAAAAGGGCATTTGGTCGGGCATCTTGGTGCTGCTGATCGCTGCCG
>JAFTBJ010000223.1 GCA_017455295.1 Clostridia bacterium | reverse complement strand
GCCTGCCATCCAAACGACCCCACCGACGTCCTCACCACCACCGTCTACGGCGAGCGGTTTTGTTCGGCGGTACAGCGCGCGCATATCTTCGGCACGCAATTCCATCCCGAAAAATCGGGCGCGGTGGGCGAAACGATGCTGCGCGGATTTCTCGATTTTGTGAAACAGGGAGGATAACGCTATGTTGGCAAAACGCATCATCCCCTGTTTGGATATCAAGGACGGCCGCGTCGTCAAAGGAATCAATTTCGTCAGTCTGCGCGACGCAGGCGACCCGGTGGAGGTCGCCGCGGCCTATTCCGACGCCGGAGCGGACGAAGTGGTGTTTCTCGATATCACCGCCTCCTCCGACGGGCGTGACACCGTGACGCCGCTTGCCGCGCGAGTAGCAAAGCGACTCTCCATCCCGTTCACAGTCGGCGGCGGCATCCGCACCGTGGAGGATTTTCGGTCGGTGCTGCTCGCCGGGGCGGACAAAGTCTCGGTCAATTCGGCGGCGATCGACCGCCCCGCCCTGCTCACCGAAGCGGCGGAAAAATTCGGCAGTCAATGCGTCGTCATTGCGATCGATGCGAAGCGCCGCGAAGACGGCGGTTATGACGTCTATAAACACGGCGGCCGCCTCAACACGGGGCTCGATGCGATCGAATGGGCCAAGCAAGCGGTCACGCTCGGTGCCGGGGAAGTGCTGCTCACCTCGATGGATGCGGACGGCACCAAAGCGGGCTACGATCTCGAGCTGACGGCAGCGGTGGCAAATGCCGTACCGGTGCCGGTGATCGCCTCGGGCGGCGCGGGCGCGCGGGAGCATTTTCTCGAAGCGCTCACCATCGGACACGCGGATGCGGCACTCGCCGCTTCGCTGTTCCACTACCATGAAATCGATATCAGCGAACTCAAGAAATATCTTGCAAAAGCGGATGTCCCGGTGCGGCAGGTGACCGCCCTATGAGCCGCCGTCATACATCAAGAGCCCTCTTGCCAAACGCACGCCTTCCCCTCTCGAGCACCGAAGTGCTCACGACGACCGGTGTGCTGGCCGCCGCCGCGATTGCGCTGTCGGCGCTCGAAAGCGGACTGCCGCCCTTGCCGATCCCCGGCGCGCGGCTGGGGCTTGCGAGCCTCGCAAGCGTTTCGGCCCTTGCCATTTGCGGTATGCCTTCCGCTTTGGCGGTGGCGGTGATCAAAACCGTATTTGTATGGCTGACCCGCGGCGTGACCGCCGCGATGATGACCGGCGCGGGGACATTGCTGTCGCTGCTTGTCACAGCGGCACTGCTGCCGCTTATGCGGCGTCAGCTTCTCAGTTTTGTCGGCGTCAGTGTGGCGGGAGCTGCCGCCCACAACCTCAGCCAGATCGGCGTCGCCGTCTGGCTGCTCGGCAGCGGCGTGTGGTACTACCTCCCGCTTCTGCTGCTGGCGGCCGCTCTCTGCGGTACGCTTACCGGATTGCTTCTCAACGCGGTACTGCCGCGTATCATTCGATCTTTGATAAAAAGGAGTGACTGATAGTATGTCTCTGTTTGCGGCGGTGCGCGGCGGCGTTCACGCCCCCCACCGCAAGAACACGGCCGAGTGCGAGAGCGTCATCATGCCGCCTCCCGCCAAGGTGATCCTGTCGATGTCTCAGCACATCGGCCCACCTTGCAAGCCGACGGTGGCCGTCGGTGACGCCGTTTGCGTCGGACAGATCGTCGGGGACAGCGATCAACTGTTTTCGGCTCCTATCCACGCAAGCGTGTCCGGCACGGTCTCGGCGATCACTGAGATCACCATGCCGAACGGCAGCAAAGCACAGGCGGTCGTGATCGACTCGGATGGAGCAATGACGCCCTATCCCGTCGAACCCCCTGTCGTCGAAAACCATGCCCAGTTCCTCGCCGCCGTGCGAGCGTCGGGACTGGTCGGCCTCGGCGGCGCAGGCTTTCCCACCCATGTCAAACTGAATCCGAAAAACCTCACGGCGATCGACACGCTGATCATCAACGCGGCCGAATGCGAGCCTTACATCACGGCGGACTACCGCGAATGCGTCGAAAACTCGTGGGATGTCCTGTCCGGCGTGCAAACCATCATGGAGTTTCTCGACACCACCCGCGTGATCATCGCGATCGAATCCAATAAGCCGGAAGCGATCCGCATCCTGTCCGAGATCGCCAAAACGGTGGATACCGCCGAACGGCAGGTGATCGTGAAGTCGCTGCCCGCCCGCTACCCGCAAGGTGCCGAAAAGGTGCTGATCGCCCAAACGACCGGACGGCAGGTTCCGCCCGGCAAGCTGCCGGCAGACGTCGGCTGCGTGGTGATGAACGTCACCTCCATCGCGATGCTGTCCCGGTTCCTCAAAACCGGCATGCCGCTCATCACCAAACGGCTGACCATCGACGGCTCCGCCATCGCGAACCCGCAAAACGTGATCGTGCCGCTGGGCACGCCGATCTGCGATGTGATCGAATTCACCGGCGGACTCAAGGCGCCGGTCAAAAAGCTGCTGATGGGCGGCCCGATGATGGGCACGGCGCTTGCCGATATGTCGCTCCCCGTTTTGAAGCAAAACAACGCGATCCTCGCGTTTGCGGAAGAGGACGCCGTTCTGCCGGAGGCGTCCCCCTGCATCCGCTGCGGCAAATGCGTCAGCGCCTGCCCGATGAAGCTGACCCCGCCGACCCTCGCGATCGCGGTACAGCTTGAAGACGTGGACGCGCTGCAAAAGCGCGACGTGATGACCTGCATGGAATGCGGCTGCTGCGCCTTCTCCTGCCCGGCCAAACGTCCGCTCGTGCAAATTCTGCGGCAAGGCAAAGACCTGGTCCGCGCCGCATCCAAAAAATCGTAAAGGAGGGGACACGTTTTGGAAGACAATCGATTTCTCGTCAGCTCGTCTCCGCATCTGCGCGAGGACACTTCTACCCGCATGATCATGCTGGACGTGATCATCGCGCTCATTCCGGCTCTGGTCGCCTCCATCTGGCTGTTTGGCTGGCAGGCAGTCGCCGTCATCGTCGTGTGCGTCGGCTCCTGCGTCGCGAGCGAATACCTCTCGCGCCTGATCCTCAAGCGCCCACAAACGGTGGGGGATCTGTCCTGCATCGTCACCGGCCTGCTGCTCGCTTTCAACCTGCCCGCCTCCATCCCACTGTGGGAAGCGGCGCTCGGCGGCGTGGTTGCGATCGTCGTCGCGAAGCAGATGTTCGGCGGCATCGGCCACAACTTCGTCAACCCGGCGCTGATCGGCCGCATCGTGCTGCTGATGAGCTTCCCCGGAGACATGAATACATGGCTCAACCCGGTCGGGCGGGGACTCGACGCGATCAGCTCCGCCACCCCCCTCGCCGTGCAATCAGTCGCCGAAAGCCCCTATGATCTCGGCACGCTGTTCTTCGGCGCTCATGCCGGATCGCTCGGCGAAACCTGTGCGGGTGCTTTGATCATCGGCGGCATCTATCTTGTGATCCGCCGCGTCATCAAACCGACCATCCCGCTCGTGTACATCGGTACCGTGTTCGTGCTGACTTGGCTGATCACCGGCCAGGTGTACGACGCGACCTACCACATCCTGGCGGGCGGCCTGATGCTCGGCGCCATCTTCATGGCGACCGACTACACCACCTCCCCTATCACACCGTGGGGCAAGGTGATCTATGCGCTCGGCTGCGGCCTACTGACCGTGCTGATCCGGCAATGGGGCTCGCTGCCCGAAGGCGTCTCCTTCGCCATCGTCATCATGAATATCCTGACGCCGCTCATCGAGCGGGTCACCCACTCCCGTCCCTTCGGACAGAAAAGGAGGGAGCGCCATGCATAACGCCAAAGAAATTCTGCGCGCGGCTTTGATGCTGACGCTGATCTGCGCGGTGGTCGTAGCGGCCCTTGCGGGCGTCAACGCGCTCACCAAAGACGTGATTGCCGATGCGGAAGCGGCCGCTGTACGTGAAAACTGCGAAAACGTGCTGCCTGCCGCCAAAGAAGCGGGCGCGACGTTTGAAGAAAATATGCTCGACGATTCCGGAAAGGCCGTGTCCTACTATGAAGCGACGGCAAACGGCGACACGGTCGGCTACGTCTTTCTGGCAACCGTGACCGGCAAGTCGAGCGGCCTCAAAATCATGACCGGCGTGGATGCGACCGGCGCCGTGACCGGTGTCAAGATCGTCGACAACAGCGAAACCGCCGGCTACCCCGCCAAAGTCGAAAAGGGCGGCCTGTTTGAACGGCTGCTCGGCGTGACCGCCGATCATGTGGACGGCGTGGACGCCGTCTCACAGGCAACCAAAACCTCGAACGGCATCAAAGCGGGCGTCAAAGAAGCACTGCGCTATTTTGAGGAGGTGACGCAGAATGGGTAAATATTCCGCCGCCTTCACCAAAGGCATCCTCAAAGAAAACCCGACGCTGCGCCTGATCCTCGGCACCTGCCCAACGCTCGCCGTTACCACGGCGGTCATCAGCGGCTTCGGCATGGGACTGGCCGCCACCTTCGTGCTGGTCTGCTCCAACATCGTGATCTCGCTTTTACGCAAGATTATCCCCGATAAAGTGCGGCTACCCGCCTTTATCGTCGTCATCGCAGGCTTCACCACCATCGTGCAGCTGCTGATGAAGGCGTACCTGCCCTCCCTCAACGAGCTGCTCGGCATCTACCTGCCGCTCATCGTCGTCAACTGCATCATCCTCGGCCGCGCCGAAGCGTTCGCCAGCAAAAACAGCGTGGGACTCGCGGCGCTCGACGGCCTCGGCATGGGCGTCGGCTTCACGGCGGCGCTGACGCTGATGGGCGCCATCCGCGAGCTGCTGGGAAACGGCACGCTCTGCGGCTGGCCGGAAAACGGCCTGATGCCGGCCATCACCGTGTTTGCCCTCCCAGCAGGCGGTTTCTTCGTGTTCGGCATCCTCATTTGGCTGACCAACAAGCTGTCGACGCGACTCGACAAAGGCTTTAAGCCGAAGCAAACCATCGGCTGCGAAAGCTGTCCCAATGCGGCGACCTGCGGCAAAGGATCGGAAGGAGGCGAGCAGCATGGAGCATAATCTGTTTTTGATCGTACTCGGCGGTCTGCTCGTCAACAACTTTGTGCTGTCGCAGTTTTTAGGCATCTGCCCGTTCCTCGGTGTGTCCAAAAAGATCGGCCCCGCGTTCGGCATGTCTCTTGCGGTCATCTTCGTCATGCTGATGGCGACCGCCGCCACCTGGCCGATCCAGTATTTCCTGCTCGATCCGAACGATCTCGGCTACCTGCAGACCATTGTGTTTATTCTGATCATCGCGACGCTGGTGCAGCTTGTGGAGATCGTGCTCAAAAAATTCGTGCCGCCGCTGTATAAAGCGCTCGGCATCTATCTGCCGCTCATCACCACCAACTGCGCAGTGCTCGGCGTGACCATCCTCAACATCAACAGCGGCTACAACTTCGGCGAATCGATGCTTAACTCGTTGGGCGCGGGACTCGGCTTCCTGCTCGCGATGGTGATGTTCGCCGGTGTACGGGAGCGGCTGGAAGCGGCCGATATCCCGGAAGGGCTCAAAGGCGTGCCGTCCACGCTGATCGCCGCTTCGCTCGTATCGCTGTCGTTCCTGGGCTTCCAGGGACTGTTCGGACTGTAAGGGAGGCGCTGATATGAATCCGATTTTGTTAGCGGTTCTTGTAGCCGCCGCACTCGCCGTGATCGCCGGCGTGATCCTCGCGGTCGCCTCCATCGTGTTTGCCGTGCCAAAGGACGAAAAGGCCGACGCGCTGCGCGAATGCCTGCCGGGCGCCAACTGCGGCGCCTGCGGCTATTCCGGCTGCGACGGCTATGCTGCCGCAATGGCGAGCGGTGAAGCCAAAGTGGGGCTTTGCTCCCCCGGCGGGGAAGAGGTCGCCAAAGCGACCGGCGCGCTGCTCGGCGTGGAAGCATCCGCCGTCAAAAAAGCGGCCCATGTCCGCTGTAGCGGCTGTGACCAGATGGCGGAAAAATCGCTCGTCTATCAAGGCGTACCGTCCTGCGCCGCCGCCGCCAAATTCTTCGGCGGCGACAAGGCGTGCGCCTACGGCTGCCTCGGCTACGGCGACTGCGTGAGTGTGTGTCAATACGACGCCCTTCGCATCGAAAACGGCATCGCCGTGGTCGACCGCGACAAATGCACCGGCTGCGGCATGTGCGCCGCAAAATGCCCGAAGGCGCTGATCGCGGTGTCGGAAGTCAAAACGGCCGCCATCGTCTCCTGCCGCAGCCACGACAAGGGCGCTGTCGCACGCAAAGCGTGCAAAGCCGCCTGCATCGGCTGCATGAAATGCCAGAAGGTGTGCGAGAGCGACGCGATCCATGTGACCAATTTCCTCGCGGAAGTGGATCCGGAAAAATGCACCGCTTGCGGCAAATGCGTCGAAGCCTGCCCGCAGCACTGCATCGAGATGCTGTAAAATTGGCCCATTCTCAATAAAACAATACAAAATTGTCCGCCGTCCGGATCTAGTATCTCAGATCCGGGCAGCGGACAATTTTATTATTCTACACAAAGAAAAATGAGCCCTCTCGTATTTTTATTCGTCGATTTCCTCCAG
>JAFTBJ010000222.1 GCA_017455295.1 Clostridia bacterium | reverse complement strand
GTCCACGCCGTATTTCGGCAGCGTAATACCCGACCAGCCGAGCAGGAGCTGCTGCGCCAATTTGACGCGGTTGCCGGTGCTGCCGATCTGCAGGGTGTTCCCGGCGGCCGCGGCCGTCTCCGGGCCCCACAGGCCGTCCGCACCATATACATTGAGAGGCAAGCCGTCCTTGATCGCCGCCTCTTGAAATGCTTTTACAAGGCTGCTGCCGTTTGTTTTGCTGTCGCTCACCTTGGCTTTCGAGGCAGCCGTGCCGGTCGTTTTGGCGTTTACCGCCGCCACGATCGCCTCAAACGGATAGTGTTCGCCGGGGCAGCCGGTCGCATCGAGATCCCGGTGGGCATGGATCGGAAGATCGCCGTACAGCCCTTTGACGTAACGGATCACCTCCACAATCGCCGCCTGCTGGGTCGCCCCCATCGTTTCTTTATCAAAGCTGCCTTCGGCGCAGATCCCGATCCGGTCGTTGTGTCCCTCGGTGTGCGCGCCCAGCCATGCGTCCGGCCGGCCTTTGTAGACGCTGCCGTCCTTGCGAACAAAATAGTGATAGCCGATCCCGGCCCAACCGTTTTGCAGGTGCCAGCGATGTACGTCCTCCACGCTGCAGCTTGTCGCCGCTGCATGATGCAGCACGATCCCCTTCGGTGCGCCGCTGCGGTCGCTGTGGTTGCTGTGAAACTGCAGCCCCACGTCTTTGATGTTGATTGCCATAGCTTGTCCCTCCTGTTTATTCTTCATTTTCCGGCGGCCGGTCGATCTCCGCCCAGTTTTCGATTCTGTCGTTTTTGCCGAGATACACCGTCCCGGTGGTTTCCGTTTCGCCGTTTGTCAGCATCCTGCCCTCATCCGGCGTCAGCGTCACAATGCCGTTTTCCGTTTGTCCGATTGTCATGCCACTGTCCACCCCTTATTCGTCGCGACCGCGATCTGCTGTGCGGTCAGTTTGATTTGATTGCCGGAACCCAGCGTCAAGGTCAAAGCGCTCTCGGTTTCCGGCAGCGCGTTGATGATGGCCATCAGCGACTGAGCCGTCAACGCTGTATTGTTTGCCGCGAACGATACATAGATGTGCGGGAAGCTGATGATGTCGATCCCAGCCGGATATCCAGCAACTTCGTCAAATGCTAAACTGTTTGCTCCGTTTGTGTTTAGCAGCGGCGCATCGGACGGCAGCTTAATTGATTTTAGATGCGGGCATCTGTAATAGATTCTGCCTGTGTTCGTAACGCCGCTGAAATCCATAAACGACAGATCAAGCTCTTCGATGCCGGTATCCGCAAACGCATTGTTCAGACTTTGAATGTTGTCAAACCCGGTGCAATCCGTAAAAGAGATTTCGCTCAAAATCTGGTCGCCGCTGCATAAATTCGACAAGTCGGTGATGTTTGAAAAATCGCAATGATCAAACTCCAACTTTTGCAATCTTGCCTGCGATTTTGAAAACAATCTCGCCCAACTCGTCACGGTCGGCGCCGCGCCGATCACCTTCATGTGTTCTCCGAGCTGTCGGGTATACTGCCCCAAATGAAGTAACGGAAGATGAATATACGCTTCGACATATATATCCGACCCATAACTGTTATAATCGTCAAATTCCTGTGAGGCATTTGCCTTATACTCACAGCGAAATGTCCGATACCCCGGCTGATACTGCGAAAAATCCACAAATCCGTTTGCTGGTTGCGTGACGGTGCTGATCGTGTTGTATGTCCCGTCCGGGTTGATCGTGACTTCTTTTAGCGTGTCGATGCCGAATCCAAACCGATAGGTAAAATCATGCTTTTCCGGGATTAACATCGTGAAATACACGCCAACAAAATTTGATGACGGTGACAGCTCCGTCACGATATCGAGGTTTTCACACCCTGCCGGGCGCTTCCATCCGCCGCCCGCTTTGATATCGTCGACTTTATCGACGAGACTGGTCAGCGTCTCTGACGATGACGCTGAAACACCCTTGTCATTTAACGTACCCGCAAGCTGAGTGATGAGGGACTGCACCCTGTCTTTAATCGTCATCGTCAATCACCTCGTTTATCGTAATGATCACATCGTCAGCAGTGCATCCGGATGCCAGCGCCGCACCAACCCGAATATACGCCGTGCCTCTAGCATCCGCTGCCAGCACGATCGTCCATGTATTGGTCGCATTGTCGTAGACGATGGATGTAACAGCATCGTTGCTGCCGGACGTATATGCCAACGCAAATACCTTATCCCCCGTTGACGTCAAACCACACACCACGTTGGCATTGCCGTTCGGATTATTCTTTGCAAGGTTTTTGATGCGGATGGTGTCGCCATCCGTCACCGCGACCTTATTGGTCACGATCGAACCTTCGCATTCTGTCGGCTGCGCCGAGGAATTGAGGCGGTAGCCTGTCAGCCAATCCGCCGAAGTCGGATCGGCGAGGTTGGTATAACTCGGAGTAGGCTCAGGATCAGGATCTGGATCAGGCGTTGGATCAGGATCATCGGGGATAATCGTCGGCGTACCGTCAATCATGGCGGCGCGGAACGCGTTGATCTCTGCAACCGTGAAGCCAAGCGATTTCACCCAGCCGATCACCTTATCACTGAATGTCGTGCCCTCCAGCGTTTCAATCTGCCCGATCAGGCGTTGCCATTCTTCTTTTGTCCGCTTCCGTATTGCATAAAAGCTGGTCAACTCGTAGTCCGTGTCGATGTCGTCGCGTGATACACCGAGCAGCGCTTCCAAAATGCAAGCGACCGCTCCCGTGCGGTCTGCGCCGGATGCACAATGAAATACGAGCGGATGCCCCGCCGCAATCTGCGTAAAGATGCAGAATAGGATGCTCTGCCACGTCGCGCGGAGTTGATTGGTCGCTGTTTGCGTTGTATCAAAGATGCGGTAGTATTGATACCGTTCCGGGCGAGTGTACCCGATGTCGTTGCCAAGCGGCGACGCGGTATCCACCACGTCTTGACCGCGCAGATCGAGATCGTGCTGCACACCGCATTGCTCGACAAGTACCGCACGGGCAAGCGCAAGATCTGTCGCACTTTGATTTTGCGCGTCGTATAGCTGACCGGATCGGAACAATTTGCCGTATTTGACGGTGCCGCCGTCACAGTCCCAGCCGCCGAGATCGCGGACATTCACCACACTCGTGCCCACATCGATCATGCGCACATGTCCGGTCGGCAGCAGTGTCACCGCCTGCCGCACCGTGAGGTTGTCCCGCAGCACCGCCGTGCCGCGATAGGGAATCAAATTTTTCACCGACTGGCTGCCCGCTGTGACCGCTTTGACAAGCGAGCGACGATTATATGTGTCCGTCACTGTCAGCGTGCCGGCGCCGGTCGTGATTTCTCCGGCGCCCGGCTTATCGTTCAGGGTGATCTGGTGATCGTCGAAGTAGGAGTAGCTGTCCTGCGCCTCGCTGTAGGGATGCTCGGCAAGATAGTCAAGGAACGCCTGCACGGAGCTATTCTGCTGGTTCCATGTCACCACGTCTTCGCCGACGACAGTAAAGAGCCCGTCATCATAATCAGCGATTGCATCGGCAATAGCATCATCGGTTTCACTGCGTGAATAGGTGTCCTCGGCCAGCTTTGCCGCAAACTGCGCCGCTGTTCCCGGATAGCCGCCATCCACCGCTGTTTGATACGCCGATTTCCCGTCCGCTCCATCTTGTCCATCCGCTCCGGCAGCACCGGTCGCACCGGTCGCACCGGTCGCACCGTCGGCGCCGGTCAACTGCTTCCACTCGCTGCCGTCCCAGATATATAACTTGCTGTCGTTTGTCACAAAATACACATCGCCGACCTGCTGATCGTTAAGCTGTCCGAGCGACGTCCCGCCGATGCTCCCCTTGAACTGCATCGTACC
>JAFTBJ010000221.1 GCA_017455295.1 Clostridia bacterium | reverse complement strand
TGCCTACGTTTTGCGGCTTCGACTGCAAAAAATTTTAGTGTCTTACAAAACTGCTTCGCACCTGAAAAAGATAAAAATTCGAGAAATTTTCGGTGCGAAGGACGACGCAAGGCTGACGCCTTGCGAGGACAACAAGCCGAAAAGTGCCGAATTTAGCCTTTTTCAGGCGTGTTGTCCTTATCGACAGTCAGCCATCGCTGATGCGTTTATTGTTATGAAAAATCGGCGGGTAGGGGTTTTCCCCTTCCTCCCAACCGGCGAGGCGGCAGACGGCCTCATGTGCTCGCCGGGTGATATCTTCTTGTTGCTCCGGCCCCGAAAGCGCCGAGTCGATATGCAGCGGCTCGCCGATGGTCAGCGTCAAGCAGGCAATCTGCCGGAAGATCGTGCGCCGCACCCAGTTCGGGCGGCGGAAGGAAAAGGCCATCGGCAGCACCGGTTTTTCGTAGCGGCAGGCAAAATAGCCGACGCCGCTTTTGAATGGCCGAATGGGAGCGTAATATTCCCACATGCTCCCCTCGGCATAGATATGCAGCCAACCGCCGTCATCCAGCATGCTGCCGATCGCTTTCATACACGTCGCGAGTCCCCGCATATTGTCGTCGGGGATGGGGATGCCGCCGTTTAAGCGAATGATCGTGCCGTTTTCGCCGCGCACATTCGGCGCCCACGCCAGCAGATAGGGGCGGGTCGGCCGCAGGGCGTACATACAGGCCATATAGTCCCACATATGCACATGGTTGGCGCAGGACACCGCGCCGTTTTGCAGCTCGTCGGCATGCTCGCGCAGGACGTTTCGCCCCTTGACCTGCAGCCCGAGCCGCAACCGCATCAGCGGGTAGCCAAGCAGCAAAAGTCCCATCTTCATCAGCCACTGCCGAAAGCGAAACCCTTTTGAGCGGTCGATGTAGGGATAATTTTTATCGAACACGAGGCCGTTGTTCTTTTTGACGACCAGATAGTGCTGGTCGGTATAGTCGGTGTAGGGATATTTCGTGGTTTTGGGGTCGAAGGGCGGCACGCGCATCCACTCCTCTTTCGTATTTCAAAAAGCCAAGTTAAAAAAACGGCCAATAGGATAACCAGAAGCCGGGCATCACGACGAGCAGGAAGAACGCCCAGCTGATCAGCGTGAAGGTGATCACAAACGCCTTGCCGCCTTGCGGATATTCCCGCACATAGATCCGGTAGTTGATGACCGAGGCGAGCGACCCGATGAGCGAGCACAGTCCCGCCGTGTCCGCGCCATAGATCAGCCCCGCGAAATTGTCGGAAAACGGATAGAGCACGATGGACGCTGGGACGTTGGAAATCACTTGACTGAGGCCAATGGCCCACCAATATTCCCACCCGGCGACCCACTGCCGCAGCCAGTCGGCCACAACCGGGTTGTTTGCAATGGACGAGGAAAACAGGAAAAAGCAGAAGAAGGTCAGAATCAATACATAATCGACTTTGAGGAACAGTCGGCGGTCAACGATCGCGATCGCGACAAGCACCACCGGCAGCGCCGCCCACCAATAGGTCGTGCGGGTGACGATGACGAGAAGCAGCAGTACAAAAAGCGACAGATAGGTGATCCGCTGTTTGCGGCGGGACGGTTCCCACGGCGTAACGGCGGCGTCCGATGTGATCGGTTCTTTGAGGTTTTTGCGAAACAGCACCAACACAAACACGACGAGCAGCACCGCCGACATCGCGGCAAGCGGCAGCATGTGTCCCATGAACTGCCACACCGACACGTCCGCCTGCCCAAACAAAAACAGGTTTTGCGGGCTGCCAAACGGCATCAGCAGCGACCCGCGGATCGCCGCGATGTTTTGGAATGTGAGCACCGGCAGAATATATTTCTCCTTGCCGCCCGTGCGAAACAGCAGAATGGTCAGCGGCACAAAGATGATGAGCGACACGTCGTTGGTGACGAACATCGAGGTAAAAAACACGCCGAACACAAGAAACAGCGTCAGCACCGGCATGGTTTTGAGCCGCGACGCGAGCGCCACGATCGGGCGCAGCACGTTTTCCTGCTTGAACCCTTCAAGCACGCACAGCATCATCAGCAGCGTGCCGAGCGTGCGCCAGTCAAGTGCTGCGAGCCGCTCGACAGTCGGCGGCGTAAGGATACAGCCGACGACGGCGGCCAGCAGCGACAGCGTCAGCATCCGCTCTTTTTTGAAAAACGCACCGACTTTTTTGAGCGCCTGCATTCATGTCTCTTCTTTCTGAATCGCGGCGGAGAACGCCGTCCATAATGCGGCGGCGATCAGGCAGCCGCCGAGAATATCCGTCGCCCAATGGACGCCGGCAATTAGCCGCCCGACGATCGTCACCCCGATCACGACGGCACAGAGTATTTGCAGCAGCCGGCAAAGCCGCTTTTGTCGAATATACCGCGGGATCAGCGTCATCGTGCTGCCCATGATCACGCACACGATCATCGTGTGCGACGACGGAAACGACGGCGCGGGATGGGTGCTGCCCGGCAGCAGAATCGGCCGCACGTTCACCGGACACAACTCAAACAGCAGATAAAGCCCTATCACGATCAGGTATAGTCCGCCGAGAATCAGCAGCTCCCGATCCACCTTGAAAAGACTTTTGCGGCGGATCCACTCGATCAGTCCCGCCACGGCAAACACCGCGGCGGTCAGCACCGCCGCGACGCCGAGCCAGTCGGTGATGTCGTACCAGATCAGGTGAACGCCGAAAAACTCAAATACCGCGCGATTGAAATGCGACAATCCGACGGTAGCGCCGTCGGGGCCGATGGGCGCCGTGTCCACCGTCCGCAGCAGCACGATCAGGGCGATCGCCGCTATGCCGAAAGCGACGGCCAATATCCATTTGTGTGTACGTTTCATCATGATTCATCCTTTCACAATACCCTTGCCTTTGTCGGCTATTTCAGTGTATCGTTTGAAGGATGATCCCGCAAGAAACGCGTCGTCACATCGCCGACACGAATCGTGTCAGCGGGGGTTTTGCACGATCAGCACGCCTTTGATCACCAGCAGCGCGAGGTAAAACACGCCCGCATACGGCTGCCGCATCGCCATAAACAGCACCGTGCCCAAAACGGACAGCCCGATACCGGTGAAGAGCCGGTGCTTGTTCCACACCGGCTTGTCAAACCGGGCGATCACCGCCCCGCAAAGGCCGTTGAGCGTCGTCAGCCCGACAGCCACAAGCGCCGTGATCTTCAGCCAGAGCGCCACATCCGTCATCGCCCACAAGGCGACCGTGTTGTCGCCGTCGCCGAAGATCGGAAAAACGAGCAGCAGCGCCGTCAGGCAATCGAGAATACCGCAAAGAAGCGCCGTATGCTTTTTGCGGGATTCCCGGATGGCCTGCCCGGCGAGAGTTGCCAATTCCTCCCCGCCGATCAGCTCGTCGATCGTGACGTGAAAATGCTGCGCAATCAATTTGAGCGACTCGATGCTCGGGTACCCACGCCCGGATTCCCATTTGGAAATCGCCGTGCGGGATACATAAAGCGCTTTGGCCAATTCTTCCTGCGTCAGGTTTTCCGCCGCCCGCAGCGTCTGCAATTTTTCGGAAAATTCCATAGCGTTCCTCTCCATGAAAGAGCGCGATCACGAAATGTACACGATCTCCGTCCGGCGAAAGGCGGAGGCGATTTGACTGCACGCGGAAAAGAACAGCCCGATGCTATATACCGCCACCACGACAGCGGTCGAGTGCAGGACGAATCCGCCGATCACGGCCGCCAGCGCGACCGCGATCTCCAGCACGCCGTGGAACAATTTCCATTTCCACACCCGCGTGCCGAGCCGTTTGGCGTCCACCGCCCGCAGCACGTCGACCACTCCCGCAAACGCGTTGATGCCGAGCAGATACAGCACGACGTACACCCGCGCCACGTCCAGCAGCGACAGTGTAAAAGCACCGAAATCCAACAGCAGGATGCCCATATACAGCGACGTTTTGCCGCCCACCATATACCGCGCCATCCTAAAATAGTACACCAGCATCCGAATGCCGCTTATGAGCAGCGCCACACCGAGAAGAACGGTCATGATCCAATATCCCTCGTCCGGCAGCGCCACCATAATCACACAGCCGATCAGCATCAAAATCCCGCTGAGCACGGCTTTGATTCGTTGTATTTTGGTCATGCCTTCCGCCTCCTTTTGGCTGCCTCAATCAGTGCCCGGTAGTCCCGGATGCCGCGAAATCCTTTTTGTCGGAAATCCACCGACACGCCCGCCAACCAGTTGCCGGAAGAAAAAATCGCCTGGGTAACCATACTTTTTTGCGCCATCGCCGCCAAGATAAACCGGCCGAGGAACGTGTCGGATTTTGCCACTTCGTCGGCGGTCACATAGGCCTCCTGATAGGTCTCGATCGCAAAATCGGGGATCGTTTCGCCGGACAGTTGTTCGGCAAAAGCTTTCCAATCGGCACAGGCATTTATCTGCCGCTTCTCGAGGATCTCCCGAATCACGGTTTCCCACGGCGCGACGACGTCCGTGTCGTAGCGATCGGCCTCAAAAGCCTCCCTCTCGCCGCGCAGATACCGCATCGCATACACCATCTGACAAAACGCCCGGTAGTAATCGGCGGGGTTGTCCTTGAGAATCTCGGTATACCCGCCCCACGCAGGCATATACCGATAGCGGATAAAGCTGTAGTCCGGCAGATGTCCCGCCCGGCCGTGCCCGAGATTCATGATGGAATGCTCCCCGGTATACCCGAGGCTGCTGGTATAGATTCCCTGATCCAGATCATCCGGCGCCGACGCGCTATGCCGAAAGGTCATCGGGCGCTCTGTGCCGTCGGGAAGAATCTCCACAACCCGGTTATCCACATTGTTGATGACCTGCGACGGCGTGCCGGCAAAATACCGGTGCGCCCAGGTGTCCGCCAGCACATGCATCGCCACGCCAACCGCCTGCAGGCTGCCTGTCTTCCGGGCAAGCTCCACCGTGCTGACCAGCAGCTCGCCGTTGGGGCCGCAGATCAGCCGATAGATTTGGCGATAGCGTTTGGATCCGTACCGGATATCCGCCTGCAGATTTCCCGGCAAAAAGTGGAACGACGACCAGACCCGCGTGATGTCCTGCAATCCGATCAAATCGGTCGGGATATCCAAAAGTTCCAGCTGCAGCTGTGTGGTCGCCGCGGCGCGCGGCGCGCGCAGCTCGGACAGCAGCGTCGCCGAGCACCAATCCACAAACTGGGCGCTGTACGCGATGGTCAAGCTCTCGTCATGTGTGTATCCCGCCATATAGGCGGCGCAATAGGTCGCATAATAGTGAAAATCTTCCTGCATACGCTCACCCCGCTTTCTTTTGCCGTCTGACATAGATAGCCGATGCCCAAAGCTCGATAAGCAACACCATTTCGGTGACCTGTACAACCCCCGCTATGATCCCATCGAGCAAGCCGTCGGCGCTGAGTATGCTCACAACAAGCATCGGCGTTTCCACCGTGAGAAACCATCCGACCAGTACCAGATACCCGACGCCGACGTTTTGGCCGCGGCTTTCCCGCCTGGCGGACAAGCCGATCACCAGCCGCAGAGCAAGATCAATCAATACTATCAAGGCGATCACACCGAACACCGCCACGATCGCCCCCGGATACTCCGCCAGCTCCTGTAGCGTATCCGCAAACGCCTCCCGGCCGAGAACACAAAAGAGTGCCGTTTTGAGCACACTCCATACACCGAAGGCGATCACCCCCATACCGGCAACCGCCAGCGTATCGCAGCGGCGGCGAAACAACTTGTCCTGCTCGGTATTCGGCAGCAGATCGCGTCTTTCTTCTTTGTTCATGGCGTCCCCTCGCATTCTTCCAAAAGTCCCATCGCGTCCCGAATCTGGTCGGCGATGATGTGCATCAGCCGGGTGCGCGCCTCGATCGACGCCCACGCGATGTGCGGCGTGATATACAGCCGGTCGCTGTCCTCAAAGCCGAGAAACGGGCTTTGTTTGCTCATCGGCTCCACCGTCAGCACGTCAAGCCCCGCCGCCGCGATCACCCCGCGATCGAGCGCGTCTTTCAGGTCGGCTTCCACGATGATGGGGCCCCGCCCGAGGTTGAGCAGCACCGCGCTCGACTTCATTTTTGCCAGCGCCGCTTTGTCGATCAACCCTTTGGTCTGTTCATTCAGCGGCGCGTGAATGGACACGATGTCGGACGTTTCAAGCAGCTCGTCGAGCGACACCTCCGGCCAGTCGTCGGTGTGATTGCGTCCCGACGTCGAATAATACTGCACCGAGCAGCCGAACGCCGCGGCGATGGTCGCGACCCGCCGCCCGATGGCGCCGAGCCCGATGATCCCCCACGTTTTGCCGCTAAGCTCGTGAAAGGAATTGTCATAATGCGTAAAGAGCGTATCCCCCGCGTAGCGGCCGCTCTTGACGTAGTCGTCGTAATACCGCCCGTGCTCCCACAGGTAAAAGAGCAGCGCAAAGGTGTGCTGCGCGACCGTTTCGGTGGAATACCCGGCGACGTTGCGCCAGGCGATCCCCTGCCTCTCCAGATAGTCTTTGTCGAGGTTGTTCGTGCCCGTCGCGGTGACGCACACGAGCTTCAGCCGGGCGGCGGTGTGGATGGTCGCTTCGTTGATCGGCGTTTTGTTGAGCACGATCACGTCGGCGTCCCTGACCCGCTCGGGCACCTCCTCTGGCGCGGAAAAATCATACATCGTGACCTCCCCGAGCGTGTCGAATTCCGACAGGTCAAGGTCGTGCCCGATGCTCTTGCGATCCAAAAATACGATGTTCATAAAGCCCTCTTCTCCCTGTTACAGCACATACTGCTCGTCACCCTCCGGCGGCTGTTCGTTCTCTTGCAGAACGTTTTGTTTCCAAACCCGCCGCGCCAGCAGCACGACAAGCGCCGTGCAGACGGCGAAGACGCCTTCCACGGCGACGGTCGGCAGCCCGAAGGACGACGGCAGCAGCACCGCCACCGCGTCCACCGCCGCGTGGATCAGAATCGCGACCGGGTAATAGTACCACCGCCCGGCGTTCTTCGCCGCGAACCACACGAAGACCGACAGCGCCATATGCAGCGCGACGGCGATCAGCCGCTCGAGAATGCCAACGAGCCACATGGGGGACTCCGTGCTCGACAGGGTGCGCAGCATCTCCTCCATCTGCGTCAGCGTGTCGCCGGTGAGTCCTTCGGTCACGGCGGAGATGTTGCCGGTGTTGATCATCACCGACAGCACCAGATAGCTGATCATGGTGGAGCCGAACACGGCGAGCGCCTCAAAGCCGCCGTGTCCCGCGCCGTACATCAGCGCGTTGTCGTCGTTTTGCAGCCGCTTTTTGAGCACGGTCTTGAACGCGAGGAACCGTCCGGTTTCCTCAAACAGCCCAGCCATCAGCCCGCCATAGAGCGCATACAGCCAGATGTTGCCGCGGATGACCGGTCCGGCGGGTGAAACAAGCAGCACCAGTTGATGAATGAGCGCCTCCAGCACCAGCGCAAAGAGAAACATCACGGCGCACCCGATGAAAAACGGCAGGATATCCGCTTTGGTCTTTTTGCGCAGAACGATGAACAGCACCACCGGGATCGCCACCCCGGCAAGCGCGGAAATGCCCATACAAACAATGGACGCGGTCGGTACCAGTCCCATGCGTTATCTCTCCTTTGTTCCGATTTGGTCGATGCGGCGGCGATAGGCTTTGAGCACAACCGACAGCCCCTTATGCAGCAGCGCCGCCAGCGCCAAACTGCCAAAGAGCGCCGCCAGGATAAATACCGTCTCATTCTCGATATACGCAAGGCTGCTGCGCAGGCCGACGATGAACAGCCCCTGCACCAGATACAGTTCGAGCGACATATCCCCCAAAAAGGCGAGCGCCTTGTTGCCGATCTTGACCTTCATCAGGAAGAGCAGCACGCACACCACAAACGCGATCGCGGCGAGCGCCTCGCACACGGTCTTGATGCCGGGCAGCGGCAGGAGAGCGTCCGCTTTGTATTTGCCGAGGATGCCCGCGACAAAGACCAGCGCAGCCCCCGCGCACCAGAGAATGTAGTGCTTTTTGACCGCGACGAGGATCGCCGATTCTTTATAGGCCCACAGCATGCCGACGATGAGCAGCGGGCAGGCATTGTACCAATAGGCGCCATAGCCCATCTTGACGCAAAAGATCACATACCCCGCGTACCAGACCACCGCGCCGATCACCATGCCGAGGAAATGCCGTTTGAAGATCACCATCAGCAGCCAATAGACCACATAAAATACCAAAATGCAGACGACGTACCACGAATATTTGACGATCGGGTCACCGATCACAAAGCCGTCGACTATCTTCCCGAACGAATACCACTCGCCGCACAGACCATACAGCACATAAAACAGCCCGATCGCGACGAGGTACGGCAGCAGCACCTGCGGCAGCCGCTTGAGCAAAAAGCGTTTGCGGTAATTTTCCGAGCGCATATGCGCCTTTTGCAGGCCGTAGCCGGACAGGAAGAAAAACACTGCCACGCACAAGAATCCCACAAACGAAAACGCGTGGAACACCGTGCCGCCCGACGTGCTGCGGGCAAGATGGTGCAAAATCACGCTGACGGCAAGCACACCGCGCAGGCTGCGTCCCGTCTCAAGCGAGATATAGTCTTCATGAATGCCGGAAATCGGTTTGACCGGCCGGGCTTTATAAATCCCGAGTCCCGCCATCGCCACCGGC
>JAFTBJ010000220.1 GCA_017455295.1 Clostridia bacterium | reverse complement strand
GGTGAAATGAGCGAAACCACCGGCAGCCTCACCATCACCGGCGGCTGGATCGCTGTTTACGCGGTCGGCGACGGCATCGACGTCAACGGCAATTCCGTGATGACCGGCGGCACCGCGCTCGTCCACGGCCCGACCAACGGCGGCAACGGTGCGCTCGATTACGACGGCACCTTCAACATCTCGGGCGGCGTGCTGATCGCCGCCGGCTCGAAGGGCATGCTGCAATCGCCTTCCACGTCCTCGACGCAGTACACCATCACCACATCGTTCAGCTCGGCGAAATCCGCCAACACCCTCTTTGGTATCAAGGACGCTTCCGGCAACACGATCGTTGCGTTTAAGCCGAGCAAGCAATATGAATCGGTCATCGTTTGCGCGCCCGGCATCACCAGAGGCACCAGCTACACCGCCTACACCGGCGGCAGTGTGACCGGCAGCGAGACGGACGGGTATTATGTCGGCGGCAGCTACACGGCGGGCACCTCCGTAGGGTCGGCGACCGTGTCCTCGGCGGTGACCACCATCGGCTCGGGCGGCGGCGGATTCAACCCGCGTCCCGGCTGGTAATGGCCATTATGTGAACATCCCATAAAAGAACCGCGAAGTGAGCGATCACTTCGCGGTTCTTTTCACGTTTGCCCGGTACGGGCAAACATATCGCGCCGCATAAGCGGCATATCGCACGGGCGCAAAGCGCCCGTATATCGCATTCACCGACAGGCGAATATATCGCCGTCACGCATCAGCGTGACAATGCCCCGCGCTGTCAATTTACACCAAGCAGCCGCCGCTCGTTCCTACCATGTTGGTCATAACACACCGTATATCCGCCATGGTGACCTCGCCGTCGCCACTGACGTCGGCGGCAAAGAACTGTTCGTCGGGCAACGGCGTTTCGCTTAAGAGCGAGGCAAATATCGTGCGCATATCACCCGACGTCACCTCTCCGTCCCAGTCCACATCGCCCGCAAGGAAGAAATGCACCGTCGCATTCATAATCTGTGTGCTCTGCACACCGAGCGTGTCCCATTCCTCTTTTGTGCCGAGATAATAAATATCCTTAAAATTCGGACAATCGACAACGAGAATATCGCTTAGACTTTCCAACGTATTGGGGATCACGATCGACTCCAGTTGGTCGCAGTCCTTAAAGATAATATCCTGCGGGTCCGGACGCCCCGGAATAGGAAGCTCATCCACCGTGATGATCTTCTGGATCCCCTTCAGCGTCACCGAGCGCAGGCTGTCGCAATCTGTAAAACCGCCGTCCAGATCATACACATTTTCGGGGAATTGAATAGACTGCAAGCTCTTACAACCGAAAAACATATCGTGGCCGATCCGTTGATCGCGAAGCCCCGTATCATCGCTGAACCGGCGCGGCATCTTGACCGTTTCGAGCGACTCACAACCTGAAAACACCCCGCCGCCAAGCGTTCTTATTTCTTCCGGGAGAACCGCCGTGCGCAGCGAAGTACATCCTTCAAATACGCATGAAGCCAGCCACTCCACACTATCGGGAATGACAATCGACTGCAAAGCGGTACAGTTTGAAAACGCATACTGCCAAATCTGTTTTAAGCCATCCGGAAGCACCACCGTTTCGATAGGCTTTCTGGAAAACGCGCGTTCTCCTATCACCGTCACCGGCTTACCGTCGATGGCGGCAGGAATCACCACGTCAGTATCTTCACCAATATATTTGGTAATCGACACCGTATCATCGTTGCGCACGGTATACGTGAACGCGTCCGCTGCCGTTTCCGCCGACACGCTCATCGCCATCGGCAGCGACACCAGCAGCAGCGCGAGTGACAGCAGCGCCGCCGCTGTTTTTTTGATCGTTTTCATCGTCCTTCCTCCTTATCAAAGAATATGTATAAAAAAGACTTAAGCTACTTATATTATACCCCCCCCCCCCCCGAAAAATGTCAATAGGCTGCTCACGAGATGGCGAAAGCCCGTCGTAAGCATTTTTGCACCGCCTACCATGCCGGTGTGGGCGCGGCACGATGTAATCTTCACACACTTTTCACACATTTTTAAAATGTAGAACAGATTTATGGTATATACTGTTAATAGAGAATTAAAATGATCCTTTTCATCCCTTTTGCCTCCCTGTCGCGGGATGCCCCGGCAGGGAAGCGCCTTTCTCTTCCCACTTTCAAAATGTTTTACAATTTTTAAGTACAACAAAGGTTCGGGGAATACTCTATATACAGAAAGACCGACAGGCTCTTTTCAAAAACTCTCTTTTTGGAGGTGCACATTATGAAAAAACGTACTCTTTCGATGGCTGTCTCGTTGCTGCTTGGCGTGTTTGTCGCCGGTTCATTGACCGGTTGCGCAAACGACGCCGCC
>JAFTBJ010000219.1 GCA_017455295.1 Clostridia bacterium | reverse complement strand
TTACCGTTTCACCTTTTTTGATTTCATCTGAATTGCCAAGCGGCAATGCTTCCAACTTTGTTGGCTTTTTCAATTTGATAATTGCAATATCATGCTCTTTTGAGTAAGTTAAAAGGCCGGCTACATCGTAAGACTTGTCTTCATCAGTTGAGATTTTACAAGTATAGGCATCTTCGATCACGTGATAGTTTGTAATAACTGTTTGATCGTTAAAGGCGATAAATCCGCTGCCGATGGTTGATGCGTTGCCGTCGTAATCATAGCAGTAAATCTTCACAAGCGACGATGCTGCTTTTTCAATTGCTTCTGTATTTTTAGAAAACGAAGGGGTTGAGAAGAATATGAAAAAAGCGGCTAAACCACCAAGAAGCATTAAGAGAAGTATAGCTATGAAGAAGACCAAAGCAACTTTCTTTTTTTGACCTTTACTACCAGAAGGCTTTTTAATAGATTCAGGATCCTCTTTAGATTCTTCTTCAACAATCTCTTGTGCATCAGGTGCCGGGTCGATTGTCGCAATTTCACTGTCAAGTATTAACGCATCTGTAGTAACGCCAAGTGCAGCGCTTAATTGAGCGATAACCGGAACAGAAGGAACGGCTTCATCTGCTTCCCAAATTGCAATATCGGCAGTAGTTTGACCAATTGATTCAGCCAATTCTTTTTGAGAAACATTCTTTTCTTGCCGTAATTCGCGTATTTTTTCCCCTAAAGTCATAAAATACCCCGATTCTTACGTCTTTATGTATACCGATCAACGATTGCTGGTGATCCGGAAAGAGATCTCCACAACTTGGTAAACCAAGTTGTGGAACGTGAACCATATAATCCTCAATCTTCGTCGGGGCGATCCCAGTTGTGCCAGACATTCTGCACGTCGTCGTTGTCCTCGAGCATATCAAGCAGCTTATCCATCTTCTGGCAGGCTTCCGGGTCGTCGATCTTCGTGTACACGTCGGGGATCATTTCCAGCTCGGCGGAGACGAACGAATAGCCTTTGGCTTCCAGATCGTCGCGCACGGCGGAAAAATCGTCCGGCTCGGTGGTGATCTCAAACACATCGCCGTCAAAGAGAAAATCCGATGCGCCCGCCTCGAGGGCATCCTCCATCACCTTGTCCTCGTCGAGGCCTTCCGCTTCGATCGCCAGAATACCTTTTTGATGGAACATAAACGACACGCAGCCGGTTTGGCCGAGGTTGCCGCCGTATTTATCAAAATAGTGGCGCATCTCGCCAGCGGTGCGGTTGCGGTTGTCGGTGAGCGTCTCGACGATCACCGCGACGCCGCAGGGGCCGTACCCTTCATATTGCAAGGCTTCATAGCTTTCGGTGCTGCCGTCGCCCGCCGCTTTGCGAATGATGCGTTCGATGTTATCGTTCGGCACGTTCGCGGCCTTGGCTTTGGCGATGCAGTCTCTCAGCTTGGAGTTGGCGGCGGGATCGGCCGAACCGCCTTCCTTGACGGCGACTGCGAGCTCACGGCCGATCTTTGTGAAGATCTTGGCCCGCTGCCCGTCGGTCTTTTCTTTTTTGCGTTTGATGTTGTTCCATTTGGAATGTCCGGACATACACAGTACCTTCTTTACTCGAATAGTTTTAATCGTTCAAAGAATCGTCCGTCGCCGTATCGGGGATGCGATCGGCGGGGGCTTCGGCGGAAGTGGCGGTCGTGGCGGCAGTTGCCGTCCCGGTCGTCGTACCGGCGCCCGCTTTTGCGGTGGTCGTGGTGGTGGGCGGCTGCGGCTTGGTGCGCGATGTGGTCGGGGCGCGGGAGATGGTCGTGAATGCCGCCGCCATTTCGGAAGCATTCGGCTGGCCCTCCACATCGACAAACGCCGCGCTGACATAGCCGTACCCGTCGCCGAATGCAACGCGGTACCAGTCGCCTTCGTGCCCGACGATGGTCACGTCCTCGTCATAGGAAATGCCGCCGATCGAGTCATATTCAAATCCGGGGCCGTCCCGCACAATGACTTCGCTGGCGACGATGGAACCGTCCACAGCGGTGGTGGTCGTGGTCGGGGCTTCGGTCGTGGTGACCACGACTTCTTCGACCGGTTCGCCGCCGGAGCAGCCGGACAGTGTGAGCATGCCGAGCGCGGCCAACAGCAGGCAGAGCACGGTGAGGATGGTAACAGAAGAGCGAAGCATAGGAAATCAGCTCCTTTCATGTTAAGAAAAAGTATACCATATTATTTAGATTTGTGCAAGAGGAAAGAGACAAGCGGATATCCGCTGCGATTTTCTCGGCGATTTCTGCGTTGTAAATAGATGTGAACCATTTTTCTAAAAAAAGAAAAGACGAAATGGTATAATGTTTGCAGTTGCTTTGAAACGGAGCCGTAGGCGGAGTGAAAAAGCAACTGCA
>JAFTBJ010000218.1 GCA_017455295.1 Clostridia bacterium | reverse complement strand
TGCAGCCGATGAGCCGGGTGGAGGTGCTGCACCGGTATCTGTTGACCGGCGGCTTTGTGATCGATGAAGAACATGTGGTGAAGGACGGACGGCATTTGTATGTCGCGATGCGGACGCATTTTGCCAATGCTGCGCCGCCGACCGATGAACTGGCTTTTTATCGCGGCGCTTTGACCGCCGAAGAAGGCCGTCCGTTTTTTGAAAAAGAAGCGCGCCGCCTGCTGCAAAAAGCGGAGGGGGCGCGTCGCACCGGACAAGAAGAAATTGCAGCGGGCTATGCGCAGCTGGCCGCCCGCTTGTGTGAGGAGGATGAAATATGACGGTTCGCGACGTCATCGACTATATGGAAACCATCGCGCCGCCCGGATTGGCGGCAGAGTGGGACAATGTGGGACTGCTGTGCGGCGACCCGAATGCCCCGGTGACGGCCGTGGTGACGGCGCTGGATGCGACTCCCGCCGCCATCGCCTATGCTCAATCGGTCGGCGCTGGTTTGATTATTACGCACCACCCGGCCATTTTTGCGCCGCTCTCGTCGCTGCCTGCCGATCATCCGGTCTATCAGGCGGCGGCTGCCGGGATTGCGCTCTATGCCGCGCATACCAATCTCGATGCGGCGGCAGGCGGCGTCAACGATGTACTGGCGGCGGCTATCGGCCTTCAAAACGTGCAGCCTGCATTTGATGGGATGGGACGCGTCGGCGAGCTGCTCGTGCCGTGCTCTCCGGAAGAGTGGGCGGCGCAGGTGGCAAACGCTTTGCACACCTCTGTTCAGTGGCGAGCGGGCAACCGCCCGGTAGCGCGCGTCGCCATTTGCAGCGGCGCCGGCGGCGAGTTTGCCGCCGAGGCGGCAGCGCTCGTCGCGGATGCGTTTTTGACCGGTGAGATGAAGCATCACGAATGGCTGGAAGCGCCGCACGATCTAACGATGTGCGTGGCTGGGCATCATGCAACCGAAGTGCCGGTCGTTCCGGTGCTGGCGGCGAAGCTGCGTGAGCGCTTTGCGTCTCTCAAAGTCGAAGCATTTGACGATCGGCCGCCCTATCAAACTATGACCAACAAAGGAGAATGACGAATGGCGCTTGACGGCGGCATGATCTATTGCCTGGCGGCCGAGCTGCGGGAAGCGCTTGATGGCGTCCGCGTGGATAAGATCCATCAACCATCGCGGGAGGAACTGGTGCTGGCGCTGCGCGGCAAAGCGGGAACCAAAAAACTCTATCTGTCTTCGCGGGTGCAGTCGGCGCGGGTGCATCTGGCTGACGCTACCCCCGAAAATCCCGCGTCCCCGCCGATGTTTTGCATGCTGCTGCGCAAGCATTTGACCGGCGGCAAGCTCGCCGCCATCCGACAGGATGGACTTGAGCGGGTGCTCTATTTTGATTTTGACTGCATCAACGAACTCGGCGATGTGGTACGCCTGACGCTTGCGGCGGAAATGACCGGGCGGCATAGTAATCTGGTGCTGATCGGCGGTGACGGCCGCGTGATCGACGCGATCAAGCGGGTAGATCCCGCCATGAACGAGGAACGCCCCATCGTGCCGAGTGCTCCGTATCAACCACCGCGGCCGCTGCCCGATCGACTGTCGCCGCTCGACGCGGACCGCGATCGGCTGGTTGAAGCGGTCAAACGCTGTCAGGCGTCTTCGCTGTCCGATGCACTATTGCGTACGACGCAAGGGTTGTCACCGCTTGTTTGTCGGGAAGTGGCGTCGCTGACGCTGCGCAAAGCGGAGAAGCGGCCGGACGAGCTGACCGACGAGGAATGGGAGCGGCTGGCCTTTTTTGTGGGGCGTGTGCGTGAGACGCTCCTTACAGGAGAACGCCGGGTGCCCTATTTGATCCGCACGCTCTCCGGCGAGCCGCAAGCCTTTTGCTATATGCCGATCACCCAGTATGGCCTGTCGGCGGTGGGAAGCGAAGCGGCGAGTTTTTCAAAATTGCTCGAAGAGTTCTATGCGGAAAAGGACAGCCGCGAACGCCTCGCGGGACGCGCACATGATATATTGAAAATTCTGGTCAACGCCTCCGCCCGCATCGAGCGCAAGCTCGAAAAACAGCGGGAGGAACTGGCGCGTTCGGGCGACCGGGACAAGTGGCGGCTGTACGGCGACCTCCTGATCGCGCAGGCCTATGCCGTCCCGCCCGGCGCCGACGAAGCGACGGTCATGAATTATTATGACGAAAACGGCGGGACGATCACCATCCCGCTCGATCCGTCCCGGTCGGCCGCCGCCAACGCCCAGCGGTACTACAAGGAATACCGCAAAGCGCAAACGGCGGAGCGGGTGCTGACCGAAGTGATCGCGTCCGGCGAAGCGGAGCTGCGCTATCTCGACTCGGTGCTGGACGCCCTGTCCCGCGCTTCATCGATGCAGGATATTGCCGAGGTGCGGCAGGAACTCATCGATGGCGGGTATATCCGCCACACCGAAAAGCGCAAACGCCCGACCGCCCCTGCAGAGCCGCTTCGCTTTCGGTCGAGCGACGGCACTCTCATTTTGGTGGGGCGCAACAATCTGCAAAACGACCGTTTGACCTTGAAGGTCGCGAAGGGGAGTGACTTGTGGCTGCACACAAAAAACATCCCCGGCTCGCATGTGATCATCCGACTGGACGGCGCCGCCGTCACCGAAACGGCGCTGCACGAAGCGGCGGTGCTGGCGGCGACCCATTCCAAGGCAGCCGCCTCGGCACAGGTGCCGGTCGATTATACCTTTGTCAAGTTTGTGCACAAACCGGCCGGTGCCAAACCGGGCATGGTGATTTATGAGCATCAGCAAACGCAGTATGTCACCCCTGATGAAGCGCTGCTCAAACGCCTGCGGGAACTGTAAATGCAAAAACAGTCCCCAAAAGAGGAGAGTGAACGGTATGAACCATTTTGTCGATACGGTGATCGTCGGCGGCGGCCCCGCCGGCATCGCCTGTGCGATGCAGCTTCAAAAACACGGCCTGTCCCATCTTGTTGTGGAAAAGAAAACATTTCCGCGTGACAAGACCTGCGGCGGCATGGTTACCGATAAGACGATGCGTCTGCTTGCGGAATACTTTGATTTCAAAGAGGATGAGCGATCGACTGTTTTCTGCGACGAAAGCGACACGGTGGCGATGTATGGGAATACGGAACTGTTAGCGCGATCGGTCGTTTCCAAATCGTTTTATTTTGTCAAACGCAGCACCTATGATGCCTATCTTGCGGCGGCCTATCAAAAACGCGGCGGCACGATCCTTGAGAACGGCCGATGTGTTGCCGTTGATCTGTCTCGTCATTGCATCACGCTGTCCGGCGGCGATACAATTGCATTTCGGCATCTGGTAGCGGCCGACGGGGCTTTGAGCAAGACCAGCCGTCTGCTCGGATATCCGAAGCAAACGCTCGGCTTTTGCGTGGAAACGCAAGTTCCCAAGGCGGATCTGTCAAAAGGCGGAGATGTCCGCATCTATTTCGGATGGGTCCAACACGGCTATGCGTGGGTGTTTCCATCCGGGGATACCTATTGCATCGGCCTTGGTGGGCTCTATAAACAAGGCGTCCGATATGACACGGTGCTGAAGCAGTTTCTTTGTTCACTCGGCCTGGATGCAAACGCATATATATATAAAGGAGCTTTTGTACCCTATGGAAAGCCCGTCGACCAGCGTCACGGTGCCGAAGAGGTGATCCGGATCGGCGACGCCGGTGGATTTGTGGATCCCATCTACGGCGAAGGACTGTATTTTTCGCTGGCAAGCGGTATTGAAGCAGCCAATGCAATTTTGAAGGATGCCGATAAAGCGCATTCGATGTTTTTGAAACAATCCGCGTCGCTCATAAAAACCATTCGGCAAGGCTGCGTGCTCCAGACGGTGCTGTTTCAGAACCGCGTGCAGCGCGCATTCCAAAAGCGACTCCGCGGCAAGAATGCGTTTCTCGGGTATTACTGTGACCATATGGTCTCCGACTATGACTATTCGTATGCGGAGATTCTGAAAATGCACCGGGAGTATAAAAAGAGCAAGAATTCTATATAGAAGGAATAAAGATTATGACAATTCGGAAAGATAACCATATTTATACGGTTTCGGAAACGGAAAAACTTTGGGTATTCAAAGAAGAGTGCGGTGCGCTCTCGGTCGAATATAGAATTGACAAGGCTTTGTGCCAAACGGAAGCGGAATTGCGCAAATATGTGGAAAGCGTTATGTGATGGTTAGCCTTGTGCCGGTAGGCGTATGGCAAGCGATCATTCGGAGTGTTGAACCTTGGGGGCCAACACTTTTCAAGCTTTGCATCTGTACACATGTATCTTCTCCCAGATGCTGATGATTGCCCTCCGTGATGTGCCCTGTCTGCGATTTTCGCCAAGCGCAAAAAAACATGAAATTTGAAAAATATTTTTGCTTTTTGGCTTGATTTCTATAAATTGTATGTTATAATAGTATTAATCTTATAGAGAAGGAGAAATTTAAATGGATCCACAATTCAACTCCCAGTACAGCCAGCCCAGCTATTTGCCGCAACCGAACACCTTGGTCTTTGGTATCCTGAGCATTGTTTTCTCGGGTATTCTGGGCCTCATCTTCGCGATTGTCGGAAGAAATAAGGGCAAGGCTTTCATCGCGCAGGGCGGTACCCTCACAGGCGCCTCGAAAGTCGGCTTTATTCTTTCC
>JAFTBJ010000217.1 GCA_017455295.1 Clostridia bacterium | reverse complement strand
CGGCTTCGCGGCTGAACCGCAGTCGATCTATTTTGATCTCGCCTTGCTGCGCTGCAAGACCGGTCTTGTCTTTGACGGCGAAGGCGAAGGCGGCGGCACGGATTTCATCCCACACATTGCGCCCGGCTACACCAAAGAAGACCCGCTGCCGCTCATTGATGAAGCACTTGCTTACTGCGAAGGAATTGAAGACCGCTATCCGGAAATCGCGGATGATCTTTACTGTGCGATTGTTGAAACGGAAGCAGTCGTCAGCGAAGACGGTGCGACACTCAAGGACCTCGACGCCGCTATCCGGCAGTTGAAACAATCGCTCAAAGCCGCCAAAGCTGCTGTCGAAGCCGCCGATTTTGAAGCGATCGAGAATGTGATCGCTCAAATTGACACGCTTCCTTCAACCGAAAACATCAATATCGCCGACCAAGCGGCAGTTGAAGCGACAAGAGATGCTTATGACTCGCTCACCGACGAGCAGAAAGCCATGATCGACGACGAAACGCTTGAAAAGCTCGCCGCCGCCGAAGATGCGCTTGAAATAGCGATCGCTGACAAACACGCCGGTTATAACATGGCGGACGCCTTCGCCCTTTATCGCGCTGCTTCCGGTCAGATCGAACTGGACGCGGAAGAATACGGCACCGGCGATTTCGACCGCGACGGCGTCTTTAACATCGGTGACGCCTTTATGCTCTATCGGAAAGTTTCCGGCAACTGATACGTCAAAAAATAAAAAGCTGTTTCTCTCAGTCAAGCTGTGGGGAACAGCTTTTTTCATGCCACTCCTGCCGCTTGTCATTTGCAAAAATTGGATATTGACAAGCCGATAAAGTTGTGCTACAATACTCCATAATTAAAGAAATAAAGGCGTTGACGAAGAGGACGCAAGCGAAAGGCGCGCAGAGAGGCAGTGGTTGGTGTAAACTGTCGGAACCGGCGCTTGCGGTTGTAGCTCCCGAGCCGGAAGGAAGAAAGCGCTCCGTTGCGTGATTAGACCCTTCCCGTGACTGCCGCGTTAGAGCATACGGCTTGGTAACGAGCCTGAGGGGCGTCTGAAAAGGCGCAATTTGAGTGGTACCGCGGGTGCGAAACAACAGCGCTCGTCTCAAAGACACAGCTTTGGGACGAGCGCTTTTTATCGTCCCGACGAAAGGACAGGTACATTATGTCAGAATTTACAGCTCTCGATTACAAAATCAGCGAGATGGCCGCCCGTATCCGCGAACTGCGGGAAACGGTGGGGCTTACGACCTATGAGATGGCGGTCAAAACCGGCGTTTCCAATGAGGAATATGTGCTGTGCGAATCGGGCAAACGGGATTTAAACTTTGCGTTTCTCTATCGCTGCGCGCAGGCGCTTAACGTCGACGTGACCGATATCATCGAAGGTCACAGCCCGACCCTGCGGTCGTTCACGGTCACCCGCGCCGGCAATGGGCAGGAGATTGGCGACGCGCACGGCATGACCTATTACAATCTCGCCTATGCGTTCCAAAACCGCATCGCCGAGCCGCTTTATGTGCGCAGTGTCTATGACGAGGACGCGCAAAACAAGGATATCGCACTGACCTCCCACGACGGGCAGGAGCTGGATATTGTCATCTCGGGGCAGCTGCTCGTGCAGGTGGGCGAACACCGCGCCACCCTTTCAGCCGGCGACACGATCTATTATGACAGTTCCACCCCGCACGGCATGATCGCCGTCGGCGGCAGCGACTGCGAGTTTTATGCGATCGTCCTCAATCCGAGCGGCGAACCCATTCCGGAGCTGTCCCCCTCGGTCATCGAGCGCTACAAAGACGACACACCGCAAAAAGATGAAAAGCCGCGGCTGTATCGCAACTATGTGGATGTGGTGGAAAATGAAAACGGCACCCCCACCTCCATCACCTTTAAGAATACCGAACATTTCAATTTTGCTTTTGACATCATCGACAAGCTCGCCGAAAAAGATCCCGACAAGCTCGCGATGCTGCACATTTCCAAAGATAAAACCGAACGGCGCTTCTCCTTCCGCGATTTCAAGCGGGAGAGCGCCCGCTGCGCGAACTATTTCCGCTCGCTCGGCATCCAAAAAGGCGACAAGGTCATGCTGGTGCTCAAGCGGCACTATCAGTTCTGGTTCTCGCTTCTCGCTCTCAACAAACTGGGGGCGATTGCGATCCCGGCGACCTGTCAGCTGCTCGAACACGACTTCTCCTATCGCTTTGACGCGGCCGGCGTATCCGCCATCATCTGCACGGCGGACGGCGACACGGCGCATCAGGCGGAGATCGCCATGGCAAAATGCCCGCAGGTGAAGCATCGCCTGATCGTGAACGGCAAGCGGGACGGCTGGCGCACGTTCGATGAAGAATACACCGCCTATTCCTCTCACTTCGATCGCACCGACGACTCGCCGTGCGGCGACGACATCATGATGATGTATTTCACCTCCGGCACGTCGGGCTACCCGAAGATCGCGACCCACAATTACAAATATCCCCTCGGCCATTTCCACACCGCGAAGTATTGGCATCAGGTGGACCCCGACGGGCTGCACCTGACCATTTCGGACACCGGCTGGGCGAAAGCCATGTGGGGCAAGATGTACGGCCAATGGCTATGCGAAGCGGCGCTGTTTGTCTATGACTTCGACCGCTTTGACGCGGCCGATATCCTGCCGATGTTCAAGAAATATCAAATCACCACCTTCTGTGCGCCGCCCACCATGTTGCGCATGATGATCAAGCAGGATATTTCCAAATACGATTTCTCGAGCGTCAAACATATGTCGACAGCAGGCGAAGCACTCAATCCTGAGGTGTACAAGCAATTTAAAAAGTTGACAAACCTGGAGATCATCGAAGGCTTCGGCCAGACCGAAAGCACCATGATCATCGGCAACCTCACCGGCGCCGGACACAAAGTCGGCTCAATGGGCAAACCGGCCCCGATCTATGACGTCCGCCTGGTCGATCAGGACGGCAAAGAGGTGCCGGATGGCGAGGTGGGCGAAATCGTCATCGATATCCGAAACGGATTGCCTTGCGGCCTTGCCGTCTGCTACTATGGCGACGAGGAAAGCACCGCCAACACTTGGAAAGACGGGTTCTACCACACCGGCGACACGGCTTGGCGGGACGAAGACGGCTTCTATTGGTACGTCGGCCGGGTGGACGATATCATCAAATCCTCCGGCTACCGCATCGGGCCGTTCGAGATCGAGAGCGTCATTATGGAGCTGCCCTACGTCCTCGAATGCGGCGTGTCTGCAGCACCCGATCCGGTCAGAGGCCAGATCGTCAAAGCAAGCATCGTGCTAACCAAAGATGCAACGCCGTCCGACGAGCTGGTCAAAGAGATCCAAAACTACGTCAAGGAGCACACCGCGCCTTACAAATATCCGCGTCTGGTCGTGTTCCGCGACGAGCTTCCGAAAACGGTGAGTGGCAAAATCATTCGCAGTCAATTATAATTTATAAATGTTATATTTATTGGAGGGATCAGTATGAACATCACCATCACCAAGACCACGGCTCCAAAGGCGAAGCCGACGGACGAAAGCAAACTGGGATTCGGCAGAATTTTCACCGATCACATGTTTGTCGTCGAGTGGGACAAAGGCCAGGGCTGGCACGACGCGCAGATCGTTCCGTTTGCCAACATCGTCCTGCACCCCGCTTCCACCGTGCTGCACTATGGCGCGGAGATCTTTGAAGGCCTCAAGGCCTATCGCTGGGCCGACGGCTCGGTCAAACTGTTCCGCCCGATCGAGAACATCCGCCGCATGAACCGCTCGGCGGAGCGCATGGGACTCCCGCAACTCCCCGAGGATCTCGCGATGGACGCGCTTCTCAAGCTCGTGGAGCTGGACGCCGACTGGGTGCCGCATGGCGAGGGCACCAGCCTTTACATTCGTCCCTTCATGATCGGCGACGACGAGCATCTCGGCGTGCACGGCGTGGTGCATGCGCGCTACTACATCATCCTCTCCCCGTCGGGCAGCTACTACAAAGAAGGCCTCGCGCCGGTGAAAATTATGATCGAATCCCACGACGTGCGTGCGGTGCGCGGCGGCACAGGCGAAGCAAAATGCGGCGGCAACTATGCAGCAAGCGTCCGCGCCGGTGAGAAAGCGGAGGAAAAAGGCTTTTCGCAGGTGTTGTGGCTCGATGGCGTTGAACAGAAATATATTGAAGAAGTGGGTGCTATGAACATTATGTTCAAGATTGCCGGCAAGATCGTCACCCCGGCACTGACGGGCTCGATTCTGCCCGGTATCACCCGTAAATCCATTCTCGAATTCCTGCGTAACAAAGGCTATGAGCCGGAAGAGCGCCGCATCTCGGTGGACGAACTCGCCGATGCGCTGGAAGCCGGTACGCTGGAAGAAGCATGGGGCTGCGGCACTGCCGCCGTTGTGTCGCCTGTCGGTCTTCT
>JAFTBJ010000216.1 GCA_017455295.1 Clostridia bacterium | reverse complement strand
GTGGTCGGCGCTTCGGTGGTTGTAGTCGGCGCTTCCGTCGTGGTGGTCGGCGCTTCGGTGGTTGTAGTCGGCGCTTCCGTCGTGGTGGTCGGCGCTTCCGTCGTGGTGGTCGGGGCTTCCGTCGTCGTAGTGGGCGCTTCCGTCATCGTAGTGGGCGCTTCGGTGGTTGTAGTCGGCGCTTCCGTCGTGGTGGTCGGGGCCACATACGGTACATAAACAATCTCGTTGCCCTTGGTCAGCGCGAGCGAATGAATAATGAGCGTCACGCCGTCTTTCGGGGTGATGTCAATCTCATTGATGTACGCGATCCCGTTTGGATCCTCCCAGCCGCCATACGTGATATTCCACTTATACACGCCGTCGATGCCGTTGATTCCCTGATAGTCGTCGGGAAAATATTCCTTGCCGATCCAGTTGCTATATAGATTGATCGCATGGTTGTTGACTTCGTCAATCAAGGTGATCGCATACTCGCCGTTTGACGCAAAATCCTGGCTGACGTTTTTATAAACGTTATAATCATATTGCAGGTTCGGCTGCAGCGTCACCGGTCCGGTGATCGTCCACTGCAGCTTGCCGTTCGCATCCGCGCTCGCCGCGATGTTCTCCGCGCCGGACATGACATAGCTGTCCTGCAGGAAGAAGTAGTAGTCGGGATCCACCGGCTGCGGCTGGGTGGGATGGGCGTCGGCGATCGTGATGACCGCGGGGCTCACCGTGTAATCGACGTCAAAGTCGATCGGACGGCCCTGCTCATCCCTTTCCTGGTTGCCGTCGTTGCCGCGCATGGGGGAGGCAGTGAAGTCGACCGTTGTCGACTCCACGTCGTCCGCGATGATGCGGAACATCAGCTTGAAAAGCTGGGCTTCACCCGTGATGCCTTTGACATTGCCGGTCGCATACTCAAACTTGAACATGCCGGGAGCCGGGGATCTGCCGAGGGCCATCGTGTTCTTCGGATAGTTCGCGAGGTCAAACGTGTAATAGGACGTCGCGTCCTCGTCGTCGGGATCCTCATAGGCCGTGTCGACGAGCTCCAGCTTATCGGGGTCATAGGTCACGACCATATCCGCATTCACCATAAAGGAATTGGCGGAAACGGTCACCGCCACTTCCACCGTCTCGCCCAGCTTCGGGCTGGCGGATGGCGTCAGCGTGATCACGGCGGACGAATTCGCCGCGACGAAGGCGACGGTTCCGATCACGGAAACCGACGTCACCAAAAGCGCCGCACACAGCAGCAGCGCCAACATATTTTTGAGCGATCTTTTCAATGTATTCTCCTCCTCCATCCGGCCTTTCGGCCGACTGCGTCTTTGATAACAGTCTCAGTATAGCATCTGTACCTATGGTTTCGCAACCATTTTCTTTTATATGGCTGTCCGGCCTTCGGCGATGCCGTGCTTGATATAATGCTCAACATATTTCAAGCGATTGCTGCCGAACGCCGCCTGCAAATCGGGATACCGATCCTTATAGGCGGTGATCCAGAAGGTGTCGGACGCCCGGCGTCCTTCGGCCAGCCCGTGCACGGTAAAATGCCGCCACAGCGCCGATTCGTTGTCGCCGAACGCCGCCTTGAGATCGGGGTACCGGTCGGCGTAATAGTGTGCGTCAAACACCGGCGCGTACGCGCTCATATCCATCACGGCCTGCCGACCCTCGGCCAGCCCGTGCCGCACATAATGCACATAATAGCGCGGCAGATCGCTGCCGTAAGCCGCCTGCAAATCGGGGTAACGGCTGCGATAGGCCGTCACATCAAACTGCGCATTGCCGCGCCGCCCTTCTTTCATGCCGTGATTCAAAAAGTGCCGGACATATTTGTTCCAGTCGGCGCCATAAGCCGCCTGCAAATCGGCATAGGCCGCACGATATTCCCGAACGGAAAATGCCGGCGACGCCACCCGCCCTTCTTTAAGGCCCGAATGGCGAAAATGTGACAGCAGCCGGCTTTCGTCATAGCCGAACGCCGCCTTGAGATCGGGATAGCGGTCGGCGTAGTAGTGTGCGTCAAACACCGCCGCTGCCGCCGACGGCAGTGCCGCAACAACGGTCGTGACCGGGGTGCGGGTGCCGTATTTGTCGATCCCAACCACCTGAATGGTGGTGCCGGGTGCGATCCGCTCGCTGTCGCAGCGATGGCTGCCGAGATTGGGTACGGTGCCGTTGACGGTGTAATAGTAGGTCAGACCGCTTTCCCTGTTGGCACCTTTGGCCATCAGATTGACGCCGTCCATCACAAACGACACGGTCGGCGCCTGATAGGCCGGTAGCTGCGTCCCGCGGTTGGGAACGCTCGCATACAGCACGCCGTTTTGCGGCGTCACGCCGCGACGGCGGAACAGCTCCGCGACCGTCACAAATTCATAGCCCTGCGCTTTGAGATCGCGGATCGCCCGCAATGCGCCGGTGACGGTCGACGAATAGAGGTCGTGGGACAGCACGATAGCACCGTCGTGCGCACCGCTCATCAGCCGCGAATAGACGATGTCCGCGTCCCGGTCCCGCCAATCAAGCGGATCCACCGACCAGAAAATCAGCGGTGCCTGGATTGTGTAGTCGATACGCGACGAATCATCGCCGCCGGGGATGCGCACAAAATCGATGTAGCTGCCGCCCATCGCCGCAAAAAGGTCCCGCTCCACGAGCGTTTCCTCCCGCCGCATCGACTCGGAGGACAGCTCGGAAAACGGCACATAGTGACTGTAGGTATGGTTGGCGAGCTGATGCCCTTCCGCCACCATCCGTTTGAGGGTGGCGGGATGGTTGACGGTGCCGGACGATCCATTCGAGCCGCTCATGAAAAAGGTTGCTTTCGCACCCAGATCCCGCAAACCGTCGAGCAGCCGCGGGGTATTGTCCGACGGCCCGTCGTCAAAGGTGAATGCGATGAGCTTGGGTTCGGCCGCCGACACGGTCGCCTCAAACGCCGGCAGCAGCGACAGCAGCAGCGCCGTCGCCGCGATCAGGGAAAGTATCCGCAACCGTTTCATGGTATATCCCATCCTTTTTGAAAAGCGGGCGCCGCTTCCGAAAGAGGCGCCCGATTTTGTGATTTATTTCCGTGCGAGCAGTGCCGCAAACGCTTTGTGCGCTTCGTACACGTCGAGTTTCGAGACCACCTCGAACGGCGCATGCATCGACAGCACCGGCACGCCGAGATCGACGGTGTCGATGTCGAGGTTCGCGATATATTTTGCGACCGTGCCGCCGCCGCCGATATCCACCTTGCCGAGCTCGCCGATCTGCCACACAACGCCCGCTTCGTCCATCAGGCGGCGCAGCGTCGCCATCAGTTCGGCGGACGCATCGGACGTGCCGCTCTTGCCGCCGGAGCCGGTGTACTTCGTGAGCACCGCGCCGTGGTTGAGATAGGCACAGTTGCGGCCTTCGGACACGTCGGGATACAGCGGATCAAACGCGCAGTTGACGTCGGCGGACAGGCAGACCGAGCGGGACATCACATGCCGTCCCTCTTTGCCGAACGCCGCCGCGAGGTCGGAGATAAAATACGGCAGATACGCCGATTTTTGACCGGTCGCACCTTCCGAGCCGATCTCTTCTTTATCGGTCAGCACGGTGATGGCGGTATACGCAGGTACGGAGAGAGAGAAGATGGCGGTGAGCGCCGGATAGGCGCACACGCGATCGTCGTGGCCGTAAGCACCAATCATGCTGCGATCCAGTCCCACATCCCGCGCGCCGCCGGCCGGAACGATCTCCAGTTCGGCAGACAAAAAGTCATGCTCGGTAATGCCGTATTTCTCATTTAAAATGTTCAGCACATTCAGCTTGACAAGATCGCCGCCTTCGCCCTCACTGATCGGGCGGGAGGCAATGAGCAGATCGAGCGATTCGCCGGGGATGAATTTATTGGCGGGCTTGACCATCTGCTCGCTCGCCAGATGCGGCAGCAGATCGCTGACGCAGAACACCGGATCGGCAGGGTCTTCGCCGATCACGACATCCACCGTCTCGCCGTTCTTCTTCACCACGACGCCATGCAAAGCGAGCGGCCGGGCCGTCCACTGATATTTCTTGATGCCGCCGTAATAGTGGGTATCAAAATAGGCGAACTCTTTGTTTTCATAAAGCGGGTTCGGCTTGAGATCCAGTCGGGGCGAGTCGATGTGCGCCGCCGCGATGGACACGCCGTCTTCGATGGGGCGGCTGCCGATCACGGCAAGCATGATCGCCTTGCCGCGATTGTTGACGTATACCCGGTCACCCGCCTTGAGCGGCTGTGCCCGGTCAAACGGGCGAAAGCCTCTCGCTTCTGCTTCCCGCACGGCAAAGCTCACCGCTTCGCGTTCGGTTTTTACGCTGCAAAGAAATGCCTTGTACCCTTCGCAGTAAGCGTCCGCCTGCCCGAGGATCTCGTCGCCGAGCGCTTCCTGTGCATGCTTCGATTCATACGCCAGCTTTTCCCGCAGTTCCTTGATTTTGTTGTCGTCCATGATAGTTGCCTCCTTCTATGATAAACGGTCATATTGTGAACACCTTTTATGTCGCATCATCCACGCGATAAAAATCGCGATAGATCGCCTGCGCCGTTCTGACCCGCTGCACATACTTGCGCGTTTCCTCATAAGGGATCGTGTGCAGCGTCACGCCGTCATCGGAATAAGCCGGATCCTGCAGCCATTCCTGCACGTTCCCAAGCCCCGCATTGTAGGCGGCGATCACCGTGTCCTCGTCGGGGAACATCTCTTTGAGCAGTGACAGCGCATACACCCCGCAATGGATGTTGGTATCCGGCTCAAACAAATGCTCCTCGGTCAGTCCGGAAAACTCATCCGAACGGTATTGCAGCCATTCGAGCGTATCCGCCGTGATCTGCATCAAGCCTTTGGCATCCGCCGACGAATGGGCATTCGGGTCAAAATTGCTTTCGGTGCGGATAATGCCATATATGAGCGACGGCTGCACGTCGTATTTGGCCGCGTAGGTCATCACCTCATCGTAATACTGCAGCCGATAGGTCGAGGCGGTATAGGTGCGATAACCGGCGCGCAGCGCAAACCCGACCCCCACCACGCCGACCAGCAGCAGACAGGTGGTCAAAAAAGCCGCCACGCGGCTTTTTGCTTTTTTTGAACGCTTTCGCTTGCTCACAGCACCCCTCCTTCGCCGCCGAATACGGCGTCCACTGCCGCTTCCAGCGCGTCGAGATCGCCGTCGTTGCGGATGACCGCGTCGGCATGCTCGATATAATACGCGTCGTCCGGCTGGGCGTTCATGCGCAGCCGTGCGCGGTCGTCGCTCAATCCGTCCCGCCGCATGATGCGTGCTTTCCGCTGCGCGGCGTCGCACAGCACCGCGACCGTGCGGTCGCACACGCGGGACAGCCCGCTTTCAAAAAGCAGCGGCGCGTCAATGACAAACCCGACCGGCGTGTCGCCGGATAGGAGCTCCATCGTCCGCGCAATCACCGCGGGGTGCACGATCGCATTGAGCGTTTGCTGTGCCTGCTTATCGGCAAACGCACGCTCTGCCAGCGCCGCGCGATCGAGCGTGCCGTCCGGTCGCAGAATGGCCGGTGAGAACGCGTTCACAAGTGCTGCAAGACACGGGCTTCCCGGTTCGACCGCTTCGCGGGCGAGCGCGTCGGTGTCGATCACCTCAAACCCCCGTGCGATCAACAGCGCGCCCACCGCACCTTTGCCGCTGCCGGTCGGGCCGGTCAATCCCCAAATCGGTTTTTTCATGCCGTCACCACCTGAAATCCCGCCGACCGCAGCAGACGGTTATACACCGCGAGCCCCACCCCGGCGCTATCCGGGCAAGCGACATAGAGGGTGCGCACATGCCGGTCGTCCGCTTTGCGCAGTTCTTCAAATACGGCATGAGCCTGCGTCTGGTGGTCCTCCCGCCGTCCATACGTTTGAAACGGCACCTGCAAGTCGGCCGTCTCGCCGTCAAAGCCGAGCGCCTCCACGCCGTCTGCCGCGTGGGCATTGACATAGCGGCAAAACGCCGCCGCGTCACCTTTGACCAAAATCACCGTCGCTGTCGGCGCGTAATGTTTATATTTCATGCCGGGGGATGCGGCCACCGCATCCGCTTTCAGCGGCTGCGTCACCGCGTCGTCCATTTCTACCTCACCGAGCACCGCTTGCAACTGCTCGAGCGTCACCCCTCCGAGGCGCAGCAGCCGCGGCACCTCGGTGCACAGCGTCACCACCGTCGATTCCACACCGACCCGGCAAGGCCCGCCGTCCACGATGGCGGCGATCCGCCCGTCCATATCGGCGGCGACACGCGCCGCGGTGGTCGGCGAAGGCGACCCGGACAGGTTGGCCGACGGCGCCGCGAGCGGCACCCCCGCCGCCCGGATGATGGCGCGCGCCGTCTCATCCGACGGACAGCGCACGGCGACAGTCGGCAGTCCGGCCGACACGATGCCCGGCACGGCGTCGCTTTTGGGCAAGATCAGCGTGAGCGGCCCCGGCCAAAAGGCGTCGATCAATCGCCCGGCGGTTTCCGGTATCGCGCTGCAAAGCGGCGGCAGCTCATCGGGCGATGCGATATGCACGATCAGCGGGTTATCCGCCGGGCGGCCTTTGGCCGCAAAGATCCCGGCCACCGCGTCTGCGTCATACGCGTTCGCCGCGAGCCCATACACCGTTTCGGTGGGGATCGCCACCAGCTGCCCCGCTCGAAGCAGTTCGCCCGCCTGCTTTACCTCGGCAGGCGTACTATGTAAATGCAGTGTGTTCATTGTGATCACCATATTCGAAGTTAGCGGTAAAAGATTAAAACCCCTCCGTCGTCGCACGGAACAGCGCCAGCGCAAGATTTCGGCCGGTCATGTGTAGGGGTTACCGCCCCTCCTCGCTTCCGAGCTTGGTTTGCAGCGCGTCTATAATCTCATCGAGCGCGCCGTTCATCACCGCGTCAAGTTTATACAGCGTCAGGTCGATGCGGTGATCGGTCACGCGGTTTTGCGGAAAATTGTAGGTGCGGATCCGCTCGCTGCGGTCGCCGCTTCCCACCTGCGTGCGGCGGTCGTCCGCCCGCGCTTCGGCCGCCGCCGCCTGCTCCCGCTCGAGCAGCCGGGAGCGCAGCACCCGCATCGCTTTATCTTTGTTTTTATACTGACTCCGCTCATCCTGGCATTCCACCACAAGCCCGGTCGGCAGGTGGGTGATACGGATGGCGGATTCGGTCTTGTTGATGTGCTGGCCGCCGGCGCCCGACGCCCGGAAGGTGTCGATCTGTAGGTCGCCCGGGTCGATGGTGATCTCCACGTCGTCCGCTTCGGGCAGCACCGCCACCGTCGCCGCCGACGTGTGGATGCGCCCACCGCTTTCGGTTTCGGGCACCCGCTGCACGCGGTGGACGCCACTTTCAAATTTAAAGCGGCTGTACGCACCGCGGCCTCTCACCAAAAAGGTGATCTCCTTGCAACCGCCGAGCTCGGTGCGGCTTACGGACAATTCTTCGCATTGGAATCCTTTGGCCGCCGCGTACATCGTGTACATCCGGTAAAGCGACGCCGCAAACAGCGCCGATTCCTCGCCGCCCGTGCCGCCGCGGATCTCGATGATGACGTTCTTTTCATCCCGCGGGTCGCGCGGGGTCAGCAGGCGCTTGAGTTCTTCTTCCGCCGCGGCCGCCCGGCATGACGCGTCTTCATAGGCGTCTTGCGCCATCGCTTTCCACTCCGCGTCGGTCGCGGTTTTGGCAAGCTCATCGGCCTCGGCAGCTTCCGCCGCCGCTTGCTCATATTGCAGTACCGCTTCATACATCGGCAGCAGCGCCGCCTGTTCCTTCATCCATTCGCGATATCGGTCGCCGTCCGCGATCACCGCCGGGTCGCACAAACGCGCGGTCAATTCTTCATAGCGTTTTTTAATCGCGTTTCTCTTTTCGCGCATCGACGTCCCTCTTTTCTTACAGGATATTCATCACCGTGCGCGGTCATTCCCCGTTTCGGTCGATCCCAAGGATAAAGCGCTCGATCTTTTTGCGCGGCACCAACATTTCGTGGCCGCACTGTTCGCACCGCAGGCGAAAATCCATCCCCGCCCGCAGCACCTCGAAGGTCTTGCCGCCGCAGGGATGCGGCTTTTTCATGGTCAAACGATCCCCGACTCGTACATCCACCGCGACGCCTCCTCCGTTTTTTATATACAAAAATAAGTATAGCACATTTTTATGCGTTTGGCAAATCATAAAAAGGGCTTGCAAAAATTTGACAAACGGCGTACAATAAATGAGAACTTTGGGATCATTTTTAGGAGGAATCGTATCATGAAAGATCAAGTGTTGATTGAAACATCCGCGCGTCATGTGCATGTGACCGAAGCGGATCTGGAAACATTGTTCGGCAAGGGCTATCAGCTCACGCCGAAAAAGGATCTCTCGCAGCCGGGACAGTTCGCCTGCGTCGAGCGAGTGGATGTGGTTGGCCCGAAACGCACGCTCACGGGTGTGTCCATCCTCGGCCCGGTGCGCCCGGAGACGCAAGTGGAGCTGTCGCTGACCGACGCGCGCGCTATCGGCGTGCAGGCCCCCATCCGCGAGTCGGGCGACGTCGCGGGAAGCGGTGCCTGCAAGCTGGTCGGCCCGGCCGGTGAGGTGGAGATCCCGCAAGGCGTCATTGCGGCAAAACGCCACATCCACATGACCCCCGAAGACGCCGCCGATTTTGGCGTACAGGATAAGGACATCGTGTCGGTGAAGATTGACAGCGACGGCCGCGCCGCCATCCTCGGCGATGTGGTGGTGCGCGTAAGCACGAAATATGCGCTCGCGATGCATATCGACACCGACGAGTCGAACGCCGCCGGCGTCGTGCCCGGCATGATGGGCACCGTCATCCGCTGATCGCTACTTTTCAAGTAATCGCCAGCACGGGCGCGCTGCAGCTTGCACGGATGCAGCGCGCCCGCTTTATATGCGATAAAAGGGAACCCGCCGGGATTGCGGAAACATCCGCGATCCCGGCGGGTTTTTGTTTTCATAAGCCACCGGCTTTGCCGGTAAAGGATGGAGCAAAAAGCTTTTGCTTTCAGCTTTAAATAAGAACGTTACAGCAACGCCATCATTTTATTCTAATTTTCGATTTCTGTTACGTTTTCTTCACAACTCTTCATTCGATGATGATTGACAGTTGTAAGGATTACAGTTCGTATTTTTTCAGAAACAATTGATATTGCTGTTTATAATCCTCGTCTGACTGTCTGAATATTCTTAGGGTCTCATGGATGTTCATTGTATGTCCTACAGTATCAAGCACACATCCCGAGATATTGGAACAGTGAT
>JAFTBJ010000028.1 GCA_017455295.1 Clostridia bacterium | reverse complement strand
TTGGTACCGGCGACATGGACGGTGGGAAAGGCCGCCTGCGGTGCGTGAAGCGCCGCCATCGCCTCCCGCATGCGGGAGAGGCCGAGGTCGATCCCGCGCGGCTTGGCGTCGTTGATCCACCGGCGTGCTTGTTCATAGGTCATGGTCATCACCACGTTTATCATATACGAAAAAAGGCGATCGGTCAATTGCATTTCCAAAAGAATCTTGGTATAATGAAAAAAATGGAACGGAGGGACGGATATGGACACCTTTGAAGAACAACTGGTCAAACAAAACGTGACCGGCAAACATATCGCGATCACAATCGGGGCCGGGGTGCTGGTGCTGCTGCTGAACGCGGCGGCCGCCCTGTTTTTGCCCATCCTGCTGGTTGTCACCGTCGCGGGCGGGATGCTGTTGATGTGGATCCTCATCACGTCGGGACGCCGGGAAGTGGAATATTCCGTCACCAACGGCGAAATCGACATCGATCAGATCATCAACCAAAGCCGCCGCAAGCGGCTGGTGCAGGTCAAAGGCGCCAAGATCGACAGCCTGCTGCCGGTCACGCCGGCGCGGCTTTCGGGGCAGTATGACCGGGTGGTGATGGCGGCGCAAACCGCCGAAACGGCGACCTGGTGCTTTACTTATCACAGCAAGCAAAACGGCAAAACGCTGGTGCTGTTCCAGCCGAACGACCGGGTACTGGCGGCGCTCAAGGCGGGGCTGCCCCGGCTGCAGCAGATGGAGACGGATCGGGCGCAGCGCGAACAGGGACAAGAGGGATAAAGCATGAGAAAGACCATATCACCGGCGGCGATGCGCCGCCTTGAACAAGCGGCGGTGGACAGCGGTGCTGTGAGCTATCTGCAGCTGATGGAAGCGGCCGGTAAAGCGGCGGCACAGGTGATTCTGGACAGCGGACTGCGACTGCGCAAGGCGGTGTGCCTGTGCGGCAGTGGCAACAACGGCGGCGACGGGTTCGTGATCGCGCGGCATCTCTATGAACGGGGCGTTCAAGCGACGGTCGTGTTGTTGGACGAGCCCAAAACGGCGGACGCGCGCGCGATGAAGGACAGCCTGCCGCCGGAGATCCCGGTGCGGCGATGGGATGCGGAGCAATCGGTGATCTTGCAAGAAGCGGCGCACGCCAACGTGATCGTCGACGCGGTATATGGCATCGGGTTCCATGGCGAGCTGCCAAAGGCGATTCGGCCGCTGTTTGCCGCGATCGAGCAAAGTGGTGTGCCGGTCGTGGCGGTGGATGTCCCGAGCGGCATGGATGCCGCAACGGGCGCGGTATCACCCGGGGCGCTGCACGCTGCGCAGACGGTTACGTTTACGGCGGCAAAACCCGGATTCTCCCGCAAGGATGCCGCGGCGTACATCGGGACGCTGCATATTCGGCCGGTCGGCATCGACGAGCGGCTGATAGCAACATACTACGACGGGCCGGTCGAGATCACTCACGAAATGGTGACACGGTGTTTTCCGCCGCGCCCGGCCGACAGCCACAAAGGGACGTTTGGACGGTTGCTGTGCGTGTGCGGCAGTTATGGCATGGCGGGGGCCGCGATGCTGGCGGCCGACGCGGCGCTGCGCTGCGGGATCGGGCTGCTGACGGCGGCGCTGCCCCGCAGCATCTATCCGATCGTAGCCGGGCGTATCCCCGAAGCGGTGTATGCGCCGCTTCCCGAAACGGAGGCGGGGACGCTGACGGCGGCGGCGAGCGAGCCGCTGGCCGCCCGACTGCAAACGGCGGACGCTGTTTTGATCGGCTGCGGGCTGTCGCAGCATCCCGAGACGGCGGCGCTTTTGATGACGCTGCTGTCCAGGCAATCGGTGCCCATGGTGATCGATGCGGATGGTCTAAATATTCTCGCGGCGCATAGGATGGAATGGAAACCGGGATCGGCCCCGCTCGTGCTGACGCCGCATCCGGCGGAGATGGCGCGGCTGACCGGCCAGACTGTGGCGGACATTCAAAACGACCGTGTGGGTGCGGCGACCCGCTTTGCCGAAGAACACGGCGTGACGCTGGTGCTCAAAGGGCATGAAACCATTGTGGCGACGCCGGACGGCGAGATTTTTTGGAATCCGACCGGCTGTGCCGGGATGGCGACCGGCGGCAGCGGCGATGTGCTCGCCGGGATGATCGCGTCTTTTCTGGCTCAGGGCTTTTCCGCTGCAGACGCTGCGTGTTGCGGCGTCTACCTGCACGGCCTGGCCGGGGAACGTGCGTCGGCGCGGATGTCGCAGATCGCGATGCTGCCGCGCGACATGCTCACGGAGCTTCCGATCCTGTTTTCCGAAATCGAAAACGGAGAGTGATCGCGGATGCGTCGGTGTGCGGTGTTGGCTTGTTTGCTTGCGGTGGGAGTGTGGCTGTCCGCTTGTCGGGCGGAAGAACCGATGGAACCGGTGACGTCCGGCTTTCGCTGTCAGGCAGAGGTGATATTTGACGGGATGACCGTTTGCGGCACGCTGACGCGCGAGGCGGCGGGAACGCTGACCTTGTCGCTGACCGCACCAAAAGAATTGGCCGGATTGACGGCGGCGTGGGACGGCACGCAGGTGGTGCTGTCTCTTGGAAGCATGCGGCTTGCGGCGGCGGCCGGACAAACGCCGATGGAAGCGCCGCTTTCCCGGCTTTGCGAGGCGCTGGATCTGTCGCAGGGACAGCGCGGCTGTATGACCGATGAGGCGGTGGTGCTGGAAAACGGCACCGATACCTATGGATATGTGCTGCGGTATGACGCTGCGACCGGATTTCCGCAAACGCTGACGGTGAGCGATCCGGCGATCGAGGCGGTGTTCACCGACTGGGAACGGACCACAACCGAATAGCATACACGATAACCTATACGTCGCCCTTCGCCCATATCGGAACGAAGGGCGTTTTTCTTTGTCGAAAGGAAAGAGAAGCGGGTAATTTTGACATTCGACATGCATTTTTGCGAAAAAAAGACAAAATTTTCGAAGTTTTTCCCGCGCGATACTTGCCTATTTTGAAAAAAACGCTATACTATAGTATATAATTGTGAAATGGATAACAGAGGTGAATGCCGTATGAATATCATCATCGTCGGAGGCGGCAAAGCGGGATTGGCACTTGCGGATCAGCTTTGTGCCGAAAAGCACGCAGTGACGATCATGGATAATAATGAAGACCAACTTGGCGCGGCGGGGTCATTTGACGTCCAGCCGATACTCGGCAGCGGCAGCAGCTATCGCGCACTGCTCGATGCGGGGGTGCAAAAGGCGGATCTGTTGATCGCCGTGACCGGGCAGGATGAGACCAATCTGCTCAGCTGCCTTTTTGCCCGCAAAGCGGGCTGCCGTCAAACGATCGCGCGGGTGCGCAACCCTGACTATTATGAAGAGGTGGGCTTCATCAAGGAAGAACTCGGCCTCTCGATGGTCATCAACCCGGAATTTGCGTCGGCGGCCGACATCGCGCGGCTGATCCAGTTTCCGTCGGCGACGGAGATTGAGTCGTTTGCCAAAGGCCGCGTCAATCTGGTACGCTTTGATATCCCGACCGGTTCCGCTGTCGACGGCACGATGATCGCCAATCTGTCCAAAACGATCGGCGCGGATGTGCTGGTGTGCATCGTGGAGCGGAACAACGAGATCACCATCCCGGACGGCAGCATGGTGCTGCACAGCGGCGACAACGTGTCGCTCATCGTCAAGCTGGCGGATGCCGAAAAGGTGTTTCGCGGATTCGGCGTGCCGGTGCGGCCGATGAAAAATGTGCTGATCGCGGGCGGCGGCAAGATTGCGTATTATCTGGCGCAGCTTTTGCAAAAAACGCGGGTGCACATGAAGATATTGGAAGTGGATAAGGAAATCTGCCAGCAGCTCAGTACCTGGCTGCCGGAGGTGGACGTCATCTGCGGCGACGCCACCAGCAAAGACCTTCTCCGTGAGGAAGGCTTGCAGGAGGCGGACGCATTTGTGGCGCTGACCAGCATCGATGAGGAAAATGTGCTGCTTGCATTGTATGCGCATAAAACTTCCAAAGCGAAGGTGATCACAAAGATCAGCCGGATTGCGTTTGAAGAGGTCATCGACGAGATGCCGGTCGGCAGCGTGGTATGTCCGCGGGACATCACCACCGAGAGGATTTTGAGTTTTGTTCGTGCGATGGAGAATTCGCTCGGGAGCAACGTGGAAACGCTGTATCGCCTGATGAACAACCGGGTGGAGGCGCTCGAATTTGTTGTGCGAGAGAGCCCGCACATCCGGCGGCTGCTCGGCATCCCGCTGATGGAGCTGAATCTCAAAAAGAATTTGTTGATTTGTGCGATCAATCGCGGCGGTACCATCATCACGCCGACCGGACGGGACAGCCTGCAGCTTGGCGACACGGTCGTGGTGGTCACGACGCATACGGGACTTCAGGATCTTGTGGATATCCTGAACTGACGGAGGAGCTATGAATTATAAAGTCATTCGTTATGTCACCGGGTGGGTCGTGTTTCTGGAAGGCCTCTTTTTGCTGTTGCCTGCCTTTGTGACGCTGATTTACCGGGAGCACGGGCTGCTGGCGTTTTTGCTGACGTCGATCGTATGCCTGCTGCTCGGTGCGCTGATGATATTCCGAAAGCCGAAGGATTTCACGTTTTATGCGAAGGAAGCCTTTTTGATCGTGGTGCTGTCCTGGATCGGGATGAGTCTTATCGGCGCGATCCCGTTTTGGGTGAGCGGTACGATCCCCAGCGTTGTGGATGCGCTGTTTGAAACGGTGTCCGGCTTTACGACAACCGGAGCCAGCATTTTGAACGATGTGGAGAGCCTGCCGCACGGGATGCTGTTCTGGCGCAGCTTTACCCACTGGATCGGCGGCATGGGCGTACTGGTGTTTATGTTGGCGCTGCTGCCGATGGCGGGCGGCCAGACGATGTGGCTGATGAAGGCGGAAAGCCCCGGCCCGTCGGTCAGCAAACTGATGCCCAATCTGCGCAAGACGGCGCTGTTCCTTTATGGCGCCTATTCGCTTTTGACTTTGACGCAGTTTATCCTGCTCGCCACGGTGGGACAGATGCCGATCTTTGATGCGATTTGCTCGGCGGTCGGCACGGCAGGCACGGGCGGCTTCGGCGTGCGCAACACGAGCTTTGCCGGCTATACCCCGGCGGCGCAGATTATCACGACGGTGTTCATGTTCCTGTTCGGCGTCAACTTCACGGTGTATTTTCTGCTTTGGAAACGGCGCTTTAAGGCGGCGTTCGGGATCGAAGAGCTGCGCTGGTATGTGCTGATCTATCTCGGCGGTGTGATCGCGATCCTGCTCAACTTGTTGTTTACGACGGGGCAGTTTTTTGAAAACATCCGTGACGTGTTCTTCCAGGCGGCGTCGATGATGACGACGACCGGGTTTTCGACGGTGGACTTCGACAAGTGGCCGCAGTTCTCCCGCACGGTGATGGTCGTGCTGATGTTTGTCGGCGCCTGCGCCGGCAGCACCGGCGGCGGCATCAAGGTGTCCCGTTTCATTCTGTGGATCAAATCCACCGGTATCGAGTTGATCCGGATGGTGCATCCGCGCAGCGTTCGGGTGCTCAAGATGGACGGCAAAGCGATCGACCGCGACACGCAGGGCGGCTTGAATGTGTACCTGATTTGTTACATCGGCATCTATGTGCTGTCGCTGCTGCTTATCTCGTTTGACGGGTTTGATCTGACCACCAACTTCACGTCGGTGGTTGCGACCCTCAACAACATCGGCCCGGGTCTCAATATGGTGGGACCGGCCGGCAATTTCGCGCATTTTTCGGTGCTGTCCAAGATCGTGCTGATTTTTGATATGCTCGCGGGGCGTTTGGAGATTTTCCCGATTTTGCTGGTGTTCTTCCCGTCGACTTGGAAAAAGTAAAATACAAGGGATCCCAAAAAAATATGCCGGGGTGTGTTCTGCTGAACACACCCCGGCTTTTGCGATAAGAATTATGCCTCGACAAAGTTGTCTTTTTCAACGCCGCACAGCGGGCAGGTGAAATCATCGGGCAGATCTTCAAACTTCGTACCCTCGACTTCTTCGTCGTACTCATAACCGCAGATTGAGCAAACGTACTTCATGGTCGATACCGTCCTTTCTGGTTGGGGTGCTTTTATTATATCCTGTTTTTTGGAAAAAAGCAAGCGCCTTCTGCGGCGATTCTCTTGACCTTTTATAAAAAATCCGATACAATAAGGACAATTCAACGGTTTGGAGGCTCTGTGATGAAGGTTTCTCCCTCGATCTTGACCTGTGATTTCGCGCGGATGGCGGATGCGGTGGCGCTGGTGGAGCAAAGCGGCGCCGATTGGCTGCATCTCGACGTGATGGACGGCATTTTTGTGCCCAATCTCAGCTTCGGCCCGCCGGTGATCCGGTCGCTGCGGCCGCTGACGGCGCTGCCGTTTGATGTGCATCTGATGATGCAGCATCCCGAGCGGCTGATCGACGCGTTTGCAAATGCGGGGGCGGATATCATCAACTTTCATCTTGAGTGCGATGCGCCGATCCTCGAAACCATTTCGCACATCCGCGCACTCGGCAAGACGCCGGCGCTGACCATCAAGCCGAACACCCCGGCCGACGCGGTGTTTCCCTATCTCGACTGGGTGGATATGGTGCTTGTGATGACGGTGGAGCCCGGATTTGGCGGGCAATCCTTTATGGCGGACATGCTGCCAAAGGTCACGGCGATCAAGCAGGAATGCGCCAAACGCGGCTTGCAGGTCACGGTAGAACTGGACGGCGGCGTCGGCGCAAAAAATGCCGATTTGTGCGCTGCAGCCGGTGCCGATGTGGTCGTGATGGGCAGCGCCGTATTCAACGCGGAAGATCCGAAGGCCTTGGTGGCCGCTGTGCAGGCGTTGTAAGCGGGGATCAATAGGTCTTGGCCAGTACGGCAAGTGCCGTCGCTTTCAGCAGCGGACGCCCGTGTTCCATGACCGCGGCGGCGGCGACCCGCCCGGATATGGCGGGCAGATCCGCTTCGCGCAGGACGTTCGGCAGGCGGTCGCAGTCGACAATCAGCGCATAGCCGTCCTCGACGGCATACAGCGCACTCGGGAGATTGACATGGGCTCCGGCATGCCGCGCCATCGCATAAAAAGGTTCGATGTCGGCGGCGCGAAACACAAACGGCCCGGCGGGACGCCGGGTGTGCACCCGGATCGTTTTGATGGTACACAGCAGCACGCAGCCTCCCGCGACCGGGAAGGCTTCAATTTGCCAAAATTGTCCCCGTACGCGGGGAAGCGGGCGATGATCGTGTTTGTATATTTCGGCGATCATTTGCGCCAGCCGCGCTTTGAGGAGCGGCGCGTCGGCGCCGTCGAACGATACGCCGCATCGCTGTGTTTCCTCCTCGGACAGCCAAATGCGCAGCCGGTTGTTGTTGAGCCAATCTCGCTGCATTATATACACCTCCCGCTTTTATGATATGCGACGGCAAGGCGGCGCGTCAAGCGGGAATATTCGGAAAAGGTGGAGATCCTTATGCATGCATCAATCGCGAAGCGCCTGTGGACGGCGCTCGGGACAGCGGCGGCCCTGGCGGGGCTCGCCGTGCTGTTTTTGATGACCGCCGAGATGCGGCAGGTTGTCGCAGAGGGTGTGACAAATGCGGCGGCGCTGCTGGTGGACGGGCTTTCGGACAGCATGCGGCAAGTCATCGAAACAGCCGCGGTGGCGCTGGTGGCGCTCACGCTTGCGGCCACGGCCTTCGGCCTTTTGTGGCTGTTGCTGCGGCTTTTCGGACAAACGCCGGGAAAAGCGGCGCTTTGGGCGCTGGCGGCGACGGTCGTGGTCAGTGGCGCGACGGCCCTTCTTGACCCGTGGCAGGGCGAGGCGTTGTTTGCGTATCCGCCGCTCGGCGCGGCGGTCGGCGGCGTCGGATGCATCGGGTGCATCCTGCTGTACCGCGTACTGCGAAAAAAGCTGCCCGCTGTGTTCAACCGGGAAACGGTGAGCTATGTGATATTCGGCGCGCTGACCACCGTAGTCAGCTTTGTCAGTCAAATGGCGCTGCATGCGATCGCGCTGGGCACCATTCCCGAAACGATCGGATCGTGGATTTGCGCGGTGCTGTTTGCTTATGTCGTCAACAAATTGTTCGTCTTTGAAAGCCATACCGATACGGCGGCCGCTTTTTTCCGGGAGCTGGGATTGTTCATCGCCGCACGGCTTGCGTCGCTCGGTATCGAAGTAGTGTTCATGTGGCTGACGGTCGATGTGCTGCATTGGCCGTACGCGGGGTGCAAGCTGGCGGCGCAGGTGATCATCCTGATCATGAACTATGTGTTCAGCAAACTGGTCATCTTCCGCGGCAAGAAAAACAAGGAGGAATGAAAGATGTCGTCCAGTCGGTCGTATCTTGCCTTTGTGCTGGAACAGCTCGCGGCGGTGGAAGGGATCACTCACCGCGCGATGATGGGCGAATATGTTCTATATATTCACGGAAAAGTGTTCGGCGGGATCTATGACGACCGGTTTCTTGTCAAACCGACGCCGGCGGCTGTTGCGCGGATGCCGGACGCACCGCGGGAGCAGCCGTATGAAGGGGCCAAAGAGATGCTGCTTGTGGAGCAGATCGACGACCGGGCGTTTTTGCAAACGTTGATCGAGGCGATGGACGCCGAGTTGCCCATGCCGAAACCGAAATCCTAAAAAAAGGGGCTGTCGTTTTCGGATTTTGCGTTTATCACCCACTATCAAAACTGCCGGGCATGCAAGCCGCATCCGCTCTATTATGAGGATGTGCTGCACACGCTCGGCAAACAGGCGGGTAATGGTTGGCAACAATGTTGCGGAGAACATGGCGGCGGCAAAGCTCGGCATGGCGGTCTATCTGGTGACGGATTTTCTTGAAAATCCGAACGCTGCGGATATTGACCGGTATCCTCACGACTCGATAGCGGAGCTGCAGCGCTTTTGTGCCGCACTATAATAAGTTTTATATATCTCTCACCGGCTGCTTTTGGTAAGCGTTGATGCTTCCTCTAAGCATTCCGCCACTTTTGGTGAAAAGGTGCAGTAAAAGCCGTATGTACTGTAAAAATGGAAAAACGTATCGACAGGCAAAGGGGATTATTATTTTAACAATGGCAAAAGAGGAAATTGGCTATGGGCAAAAGGATGATCTCGGTTTTACTGACAATTCTGATAATCGTCTCGTCAATGAGTGGCCTGCAGGCGTCCGCCTCGCTGAGCAGCGTTGGCAGCACCGGTGTTCAAACCTATATTGAAGCACGGGGTGCTTATCATAACTGGGACGGCGTATCAAGCGTCGCGCAGTTTGTTGATAACAGCGGGCATTTTTGTTTTGCGATCGACGGCACGAATACCGTCACGGTGTATAAAACAAATAACGGGCGGGTATTGTCCGGAACGGTCGCCTTAAAAAAGCAACACGCGATCTTCGGCACGGCACTCTGTGACGCCGACGGCAATTTTTATCTTGTGACCGGTGAGACGGGAAGCGATGTGAATTCGACCCCAAACACGGTGTTCATTTCAAAGTATACGAAAACCGGCGTGCATATCAAAACTGTCGGTGACCGGGGCGGAACGTACGGTGGCAGCTTTTGCACCTGGATCCCGTTTGAAGCGGGCTGCTGTGATGCGGCGATATCGGGCGAGCTGCTGACCGTCAATTATGCGCGAAAGATGTATAACGGGCATCAGAGCAACACGCTGTTTACCGTCAACTACAAGACAATGAACAAGGTGGACAGTATTGGGTGGTATAACTCCCACTCGTTTTCACAGCGGGTGGTGCCGCTCTCGGACGGGTTTTCCTATATGAGTGAGGGCGACGCCTATGACAGAGCGTTTACGGCACTCAGTGTTCGCATGACGGGGGAAACCGTAGCGGAACGAAACGAAGAAAATCTGTTCGATTTTTGGGTGCGCGACGGAGCACTCGATGATTATGACATGTACGATGTCAATGAGAATTTTGCGCACATGGGCGGGATCACAGCCCTTTGCGACGGGCGAATCGCGTTTGCGGCGCAGTCGGCAAAGTCACTGAACGCCAAAGCGGCAGGCGAGAACGAACAGATTTTTATTCAGATCTATGATCCGTTTGCCGATCTGACCTCCGCTGATGCGTATACGACGACCGGTGTGCGAAGCGGCTTGGCGGGTCCCAACGGCAGAACGCCTGTAGCGAATTATGGTGTCAAATGGCTCACGTCCTATGGGAACGACTACACCGTCAGAAACGTGCAGATCGCGAGCACGGACAAGGACAAAATCGTGGTGCTTTATGAGCTTTGGTACTGCGACTCCTATAAAGGCGTGCAATATTTTATACTGAATGCGGATGGGGACGTGCTCGTTCAATCGGCAATAGCCGATAAAAACGCCAGGCTGAATCCGTGTGAAATGCCGGTGTTTTCAGACGGGAAAGTCTACTGGGTCGGCAACCGATATGACGCATACGATACGGTGTATCTGTATGTGTTAGATACTGACAATTATCCGGATGTGAGAAAATCCGACTGGTATTATAACGCGGTTTGGCATTGTGTGGATCAAGGCCTTATGAGAGGATATCAAAACGGACGGTTTGGCGCAGTCGACGGCCTGCAGCGGCAGGATTTTGTGGTAATCCTCTCCAAAATCGCAAAAGCGGATCTTTCAAAATATCAAAACAGCACCGGCGGTCTGAAAGATGTGAAAGCGGGTAGCTATTATGCACCTGCCGTCGCATGGGCGGTGGCTAACGGCATTGTGTCCGGTTATCAAAATGGCAAGTTCGGCGTCGGCGATCCCATCACCCGCGAACAGGTGTGCACCATCTTCTGGTGGTATGAAGGCTCGCCGACGATAAACAATGTCGACGTAACGCTGAAATCGCACAAGGACGCATCCCGCATCAGTGCGTTTGCCAAAACTGCCGTGGCGTGGGCAAAACAATACGGCGTGATCAGCGGCATGGCAGACGGGCGCATCGCCCCCGTGGAGAATGCCTCCCGCGCCCAGATTGCCGTGATTTTGACGAACATGGACAAGAAAGGCATGCTATGCTATTAACTTTGTATATAAAACAACTGGGTGCGTTGCAAAATAAAAAGTTGCAACGCGCCTTAAATTTATGGAAAAGATGCACGAAAAACACTATTTGAAAATTATCTGGATGAGAATGGGATCGTTTACCATCGGACCCGCGTAGCAACTCCACGGCACAACGGTAAGGTTGAACGCCAACATCGAATTGATGGGGTTCGCTTTTATAGCAAAATGCGGCTGTACAATCTGGAAGACGGAAGGAATCAGATTGCCCGTTACAATCAACAGTCGAACAAAATCCCAAAGTGTTGCTTAAATTTCAAAAGTCCCAAAGAGGTGTTGGAAGATTATCTTGGGGTGATGTGAGTCCGCACCGAATTTGGTTAGTTTGAGGAGCCGAAGGCGACGAAAACGAACCAAATCCGCCCCATCTACATACTCCATCATATTTTTTTGAGAAAAGTGTCACCTATGGCTGACTGTCGATAAGGACAACACGCCTGAAAAAGGCTAAATTCGGCACTTTTCGGCTTGTTGTCCTCGCAAGGC
>JAFTBJ010000215.1 GCA_017455295.1 Clostridia bacterium | reverse complement strand
GCTTTACTGATTGGCAGATTCCCATACAACCGGATCAGGTCGTCCGCTTTCTCGGTCAATGTTTTGCTGATCTCACGATAGATCCGATCGCCGGTCAAATCCAGCCGTCTTTCCCATTCTTCGATGAACGGCAAAGAGAAAATCGACTGATTCGCGTTCACGACCTTTACAAAACATTGCTGCAATTCACGAAAGATATCGGCCGTCGTATTCCCGGCACTACAGATGGCGACCAAAGATTCTTTCCCCTGCGCTCCAAGAAAATAATTCTCTGTGAGCGTTTTGTACATCGCCCCCAGCTCTTCCTGGTTGATCGGAATGATGCTTCTGTATTTCGCCTGCAAATCTTCGATGGCCGCGATGACCTTTTTGGAGTTTTCCCGAAGCTGTTTGATGACCTCTTTGAATTGAGGCAGAACATGCGCCCGTCTGATATGGATCTCGATCTGTCTTTTCACATACTCCGGCAGCGTCAACTCTTCGTTGAGAGAGCCGGTGCTGATTAGATCGAATATCTGGTTCAGCGTAGCGTCGTCCAGCTCCACCAGTTCCGCCGGGGATACATTATGACACACAAAATCCCGAAACTCCTCGACACAGTTCCGAAAATTCAACCCGCTTATCACGAAACTCTTGCAGTAATTCTCCGAAAAATAGACGATCGTGTCTTCATAGGAGAACTCACGAAATACTTTATAGGGACAACTCAAAAAATCGATATGTTTTTCGACGGCCCCAGCCTTCACCGGAAGATGCCGCAGAAAATCCGGATCGACCTGGACGTTCAAGTCCGCGATAAACGTTTCGCACAACTGGCATTTGCCGTTCTCGATGCCGAACTTTTTGTTCCAGGATACTACATCGTTCGTCGGAACGGTCCGCACATATTGCAGCGCCTGCTCGATGATGATATCGTTCATCTGGGTCGCGATCTTATGATTGGGCTTTTCGCACAGCACATACGACAGCGTATACGTCGAACAATTATAAAGCTTGGCATATCGGCTGCGATAATCGTCGTCATCGATGGTTGCGACCGCGTCGTTATTGGACAGCAGGAGGATGCTGGGGACGATCCGATAAAGATCCGGCATGGCAAACACTTCGTTGTTTCTGGTGCGGGTTGAGATCAAGATGGTGGAATCGTACTGATTGGCCGCCGACAAATACTCGCGGATCTCTTTGGCGAGCGTTCTTTTGGCGAGCGAATCGTTCAGCAAGACGATCAGCATCGTCTTTTTTTTGCAGTCCAACAGCCGGTTGGTCGTTTCGACCAGCTGATAATGCGCTCGAAAGTCTTCGAGAGAGCTCAAAGAAGACGTATCTACGATGTTATAAATCAGCAGTTCCATCATATCCGCAAACGTATCATGTACCTGCTGCTCCCGATCGATCGCCGTCAACACCGTTTCTTCCGATACGGCGCTGCCGTCGCGAAAATCGGTATAGGTGATCCCGCCGCCGGCAAACGTATATCGATAACTCACGATATGCTGCAGCGACTGCGGCCATACGCGGCCGAGTTTGGCGAGGATATCGCCGTATATCTCGGCGTCGAACGGATCGTTAAAAAGAAGGAACATCGGATAGTGCGGGCGGTTTCCCACGATGTTCATGCCCTGGTTGTTTTTCTCCAATTCCAATTGAGATGAATGGATAAATTCTTTGATCTCCCTCATATCAAAACCTCTCCAAATCTTATGTTGTCTCAGCCGGCAAACGCCGACTGAGACAACATAACTTAACATATTATCGAATGATCGGGTTTATCTGGTCGCGGCAAAATTGGTGACCGCCACCGTAAATCTTTTCAAGAATTCGGCAATCTCCGCCATATGCTCGAAATAATTTTGCTTTGCGATCCCCATCATGCCGTTGACCTTCTCGCTGGCGATCCACGTTTTGACCTCTCCCAGCGCGGCGGTTACCTGCTCGCTCTTAGTCTTCAACGCCTCTTTTACAGAAACATCGATTTGCTGCCGGATGTCGCTCTCCAGCGCACAGAACCCGAGGAATGCGCTATAAAGCGGCAGCGTCATACCGTACGGCTCGCTGTCCACCGTCGTCAATTCGGCCGATTCTTCAATGCCGTATTCCTCATAACAATAGGCAAACTCATAATCGTTCACCTTTTTGACAACGCCGGTCATGACGGCCATCGCGAATGCCTGGATATTTGTGGTAAATTCGTCGCTTTTATTGGCTAATTTCTCCAGCTCCTGGAGCAGCTCCTCATACTGTTTCAGCGCCGCCGCCTGCGTCGCCATCATCTCCACATACAAAGCGGAACCCAGTACATGATCTTTGATCACATATTCGGCATGATCGTTGTTTTGCGCGATCGGCAGCACCCGATGCGATTCCACAGCAAATTTCGCTTCTTTTCGACTGTCGATGAAGAGCTTCGCCTTTTGCACGTCTTTGGCGTCCAGAATCTTTTGCATGGTCTCGATGCAGGCCGTTATCTCCGCGCTGTTAAAGCTGTTCAAATGATACTCGAATCCGCCGCCCACCGGCACTTTGGTGATGATGTCGTTTGCAAGAGCAAATTCATACAACGCGATGGCTTTCTCTTCTGCCGGCGTATACATCGCCACACAGCTGATGGGGGAAATGTCGATGAGTTCGCGGCTGTCGCGCGGATCTTTTGCAGAGCCTTCATACAAGTGCGAGCCGACGATGGGCTTTTGTCTGTAGGTTCCTTTATAGGTCGTGACGCCTTTATAACCGAACATCGGCACGCCGCAAACAAAGCGGAAAATGGTGATCCGATCGGTTTCCCATGCCGTACGGATCGCGATATCTCCATTGCCTACCTGATACTGTTCGGCGGCAGCCTGGATGAAATCGGAGATGTTCGGGATGGACAGATAGCCCATCGAAGCCGAGTCGGCCAGGCTGTAGATGCCGCCGCCTTCCGTCCAGAACCGCGGGGCAGCCTTGCTGCTGAGCGGCATGATGATTTCTTCATATACTTTCCTTTGGAGCAGCGCCGGATCGTTCGTTTCGAACTTCGTCTTCAAATAATACTCCATCGTTCTGTGGGCATATTCGTCCAATTGCAGCAGGAAATGCGCGGTCACCTGCGCGGCGATCTTGTTTTCATCCTGCGCCATCCACGAATCCGGATGATCCAGCATATCCTTAACAAAATTATGGATCATGCCCGGGATCTGCATCTGCCGGACCGATTCATCCAGCGCATCCTGCAGATCCTGAATGGTCATCAATTTGATCGCATATCCCGCATCTTCCGTCACCGGATCGCTCAGCGTCACGAGGTTGGCGGCAAAGGTTTCCTGCAGCTCTCTCATCACCGACGCAAAGATCGCAAAATATCCGTTGTTGAGGTCGATCAACTGTTTTTCGAACTCGGTGAGCAGTTCGCCCATCTTCTGCAGCGTATCGATCTTATACCGCTGGATAAAGTAGGCGTGCACCGCGTTTGCATACTCTTCTGCTCTCTTTTTCCGGTTGAGCGCATTGGAGTTTTGCAGCGCATTCAGGGTATTCTCCCAAGCTTTTTCTCTCAGCGACAGATCGCCAAGTGCATTGCGGATCGCGAGAGCATTTTGCTCTTTGTACCCTACCACAATCTTTTGCAGATCCCGCGCCTGCAGGCTGTGCAGCATTCCGCTGGCGTAGTAGGGGCCTTTGTCCGCCTGCTGCGCGATGTCCATGAGCGCCTGACGGATCCGGACAATCAAAGACAGCTTGTTGTCAGTGCCTACTTCCGCCATCGTCACATCGCTATTGAGCAGCGCCGCTTTGTTCTTTTGCAGCTGTCCCGCGATCTTCGTGCCAACGTCCCGCATGGGCACAAGAAGTGCCGGAATGACCTCGGTCGTGATCCCTTCTACCTGCTCATACAGCATCTTGTGATCGACCGGGATGTTCGGCACAGGAGGAACACCGCTGCACAATTCTCTGTGAATATCGTTATACTCCAGGCCATTGCCCTTTACGAACATATCCACATCGGCGTCAAACGGCAATTGCTTGGGAAGGTTTGCAAAGCCTTCGAAGATCTTGGAGGTCAGATAGGTCAGGATCTCTTTGTAAGGCAGATACGCATTCGCGGCGCCCAGAACGCAATAGTTATACGACGCGCCGTGCTTTTTGTCCACAAGCTCCGTGTGCATGTTCACATTGGCGATGTGCGATTTGATGGTGAACACGCCTTCGGCGGCTGTGGCTTCTTCTTCGCTGACAAACGGTTTGATGATGTATTCCAGCACATAATCCACAACCGTATGCATCGAATAGTTATACGCATTGGTCACGATGTTGCCGTCCGAATCGGTCGCCGTGACCAGGTGCGCCAGTTTGACGGGCGGCTCGCTTGTGCGGATTGAAAACCCGTCATACTGTTGGTTCCATTCCCCGCCGTTGTTGTCGAAATTCATGCAATAATCGAGTTCCTTCATCGAGGCGAACCCGTTGATCGGCACATACTCGGTGGGATGATTGGCCATGTTGATATCCGGCAGGAAGAAATAGCCGCAGGTGTAAGCCTGACCGGCAAGGCCAAGCTGCTTGAGCGCATGCTGGACCAGATAGCAGACGTCCAAGAAGGTGCCGGCGCCCGTACCGCCGCCAAGGCCGGTGAAGATGTGGATGTTCAAGCTGGGGCTGCCGCCCAGATCCTTCCGCGCTTCGGTGATGATATGGGTCAATCTGGCAACAAATTCTTTGGCTTTCTGGAGAAGCAGCAGCCGTCCGATCTGGCGCACGCCGCCGGCGCCCGCTTGGGCCGAAAGGATCGAAATGCCCGCGCCGTTATCCTGGGTCCCTTTTGTTTTCAGCCAGTTTAACGAGCTGTCCTGCGCCAGGATATGCGCCTGCGTGAGCAAGCCGTTGATATCGGGGCAGCTGATGTCAAAAAACTCAGGGCCGGTGGAGTCGAGCGTGTCGATCGATCCGCTGTCCCCCAGGCTGGATCTGTCGGTATCGACTGCCAGATACTTGATGTGCTTATACTGGGCGATCGGCCCTCCCACATTGTCCGGCTTGACTCTCGTGAATATCTCCTTTTTCAGGGTGCGCAGGCACGAAATGCCGGTGCCGCCAAGGCCGATCGCAATGGTCGCGCAGTTGTCCTGCTCGGCCTGCTGATCCGACGAGATGATGCCGCCGCCCGCTGAGATAAGTAGTTTTCTGTACATAACACAATCTCCTTTTAAATTATTTTAGAGTTTATAAATTCCTTCATAATTGTTACGTGGATTTCGGAATGCCTGCCGATACATCAAAACGGATTGTTCAGCAGACTCTCAAAGCGGACGCGGATGCCCGTTTGATAATCCTCGGTCGGAGAAATCTTGATGTCGATGCTGCTCTCGATCTTGATCTTCTTCGACTTCGTGCCGGTATAATCGTTATATACCGGTTTCTTCGAAACAAAATAAACAAAGTTTTTCCCGGTCGCCTGGACATAGGCGTCTTTATCCAGCCCGGTGGGCCCTATCTGCATCATCCGGAGTTTGAGCTGTCCGCGGTTCTTCTGCTGAACGGCTCTTTGATACGGCGGCGCGAGGTTCTCCACCTCAAATTGCCCCATAAATTTTTTATTCTTATACCACCAAAACAAAAATACGATGATCGCTACCGCCAGCAACCCGCCGGCAAGGATCAGGATCATGGCCACCAACCCGATGTTGGTCGACGTCACCCGCACGTCAAACGTGCAGTACGCGCCGAACGAGTCATAGGCTTCGATGGTGAACGACCCTTTTGAAACACTGAAGTTGTCGATCGTCAGCGTGGCGCCGTCCAGCGTATAATCTTCTTCCAGCCAGGAAGAGGATTGCACCCGATAGTTGAGCACGGGGTCTTCTTTATCGGTCGCCGCTCCCGACATATCGATGCTCGCATCGGTCTCAATGAGAAACGGCCAGATGTTCACATGCTTCTCCATGACGTCGACCACAGCAGTCGGCGGGGTATTGCCCACGTTCATCGGATCGATATCGGCTGTTTCCGCCTGCAAGTTCTCTTGTTCATTTTTTACCGAGACGCGAGCATAATACGCGCCATAGTCTTTCGGCGTGAACTCAAAATGATAGCCGTCCGCCTGCGCACTGTCGCACGTTTGTGTGAAAACTTCTTTCCCTTCATAATCCGTGATCGCCAGCGTCGCCTGATATCCCTGATATCTGGCCGTATCGGAAACGACGACGTCGTTTTCCTTGATCTGCGCGGTGAAGCCGATGGGTTCGTCTTTCGGATAGTTGTCTTTCGGCTCATCGATCCCCGCGGCAACCTGCAGGTTGGCATTATAGATCTTAAAAATCTTGATCAGCGTTCCCGGCTCCGCATTCACCGTCAAATTCCATGTCCCATTCACAGGATTTGTGATTTTGAGCAGCGTGAACGAAGCGCCATTATAGAGCATATCCTGCATGTCGTTCGGAGAAACCACGCTCTTATCCGGCTTGGTGAGCTGACAGTCCTTAACATCGCCGAATATGACGATATTGACCTCTTCGACGCCCAGTTCCACAACGGAGAAATCCCGCGATATCACACCCGACGCGGGGACTTGTTCGTCGACGAGCTGTGTACTCTGCGTCGAGTAGATCATCTGATAATACAGATCAAAAACCGATTGCAGATCGGACGATTCGGTAACTTCCCGGAATTCGCCGCCCGTCGCTTTCGCGATCTGTTTCAATTCGTTCGAATTGGCCGTGTTATTTTTATTCAAAGAAATCGTGTAGATTTTGATGCCCTTTTGACGCGCGGTCTCCATGGCGTCTTCTTTTTGCTCCAGGGATTTTTTATTCAGATCGTCCTGTCCCAATTCGGTGTTGCCATCGGTCAAAAGGATGATGATGGACGGAAGATCCGGATTGCCGTCGCTTTCCAGAAGACGCAGCGCCGCCTGCAGGCCGCTGCCGATGTTGGTCCATCCGTTGACGGCTTGACTCTTCAAGTCATCCGTCATGGCTTTCTTGTCGCCTTTGTTCGTGATCTCCTTCAGCGGGCGCTGTATCACGATATCATCGGCAAACACGACGTTGCCCACATAGTTGCCACCGTTCGCGAGCATCGCCGCAAAAAGATCGATCGCTTCAAATCGGTTCTTTTCCGGATCCGTTTCGGTCATTGATCCGCTGGCATCCGTCACGAACACCACGTTGTACCGGTTCATTTGACGCGTTTCCGCCACGGCCGTCAGCGGAAAAACCAACCCGCCGATCAGCAAAACCGCCAGTATAACCAGCATGCATTTTTGGAGCTTTCTCTTCATTCCCATCGTTTCTCCTTCTTCTTTGGATTTGAGATCCTTTGCTCACGCATTTGTTTTTTTGCCCTGCAATTTTATCCAATATATACATTATGAATACACTGTTTTTTTATATCTTCTCTGTAACAAAAACGCAATAGTTTTTTTGTAAAAATAATCGAAATTTGTGGAATATTGTATTCGTTATTTTGATTATTTTTTATTATTATTTATTAAAATATATTGAGCGCATTCGACCAACGAGCGCATTCGACCAACGGCCGCGCTGCCACTCTATTTTATTGAATAAATCGTCATTTTTACTTTCCGCCTTTTCCGGCTTTGTTTTCCCGCCGACCTTTGGCCGTTATCCGCCAGACCGTCTTCTCCGGCCGCGACCGATCCCTGCACGCAAAAACCACCGTTTCGAAAAAGGGACGCGCAGAATAGGGAGCTAATAGGTTTTG
>JAFTBJ010000214.1 GCA_017455295.1 Clostridia bacterium | reverse complement strand
GCATTGACGCCGATCGACAGCGTATTCTGAGGCAATTCGATGGTTTCCAAAGAGCTGCATCCTTCAAACGCCGATGCCGAAATGCTCTTTAGCAAAGCAGGAAATGCAACCGATTGCAGCGCTGTACAATAGGCAAATGCCGCATAGTCGACCGTTTCCAATGTATCGGGAAGCACAATTGATTGGATCGGCAATCCGATAAAAGCAAATGCACCAATGATCTTGACCGGCACATTGCCAAGCTGCTGCGGCACCTCTACCGCTGCGTCTTCACCGGTATAGGATAAAACCGACGCGGCCGCACCGTCGTCGATCAATTCATAGGTATAGTCCCCATCAACCAACGCCGCTTCGGTTTCTTCTTCATATTCATCATCCGCCGACGCCAGCAGCGGTAGCGTCGTGACAATAAGCAACATGGAAAGCACTATGCAAAGGAGTTTGATGAGTTGTTTCATATAGACCGCCCCCTTCTATATTATTCTATTCCTTTATGTAAGCAATGTCAAGATGTGTTTTTATGTCAAAAACAACTCCGACAACGCAAAAGCGCTGCCGGAGTTGTTTGCAGTCTTTTAGAAATCCGGATCGTCGTTTTCATCGTCCACAATCGGGACATAAATGTTGGAGTCGGAAATGATATCCTGCATCTCAAACAGGGTAAGGGTCATCCACGGCGCTTGATACGTCTTTTTCATCAAGACATCCTCAGATGTTGTTTCTATCTGTTTCATGGTCATTCTCCACACATCCCCTCTCTGTTAAACCGACGCTGTATACGTGACAGTGTACATATTGCTGTATTGATAATATGTGTTGCCGTCGTATGTATACTTCACATAACCGATCGCATAGAACGTTCGCGATGTCGCCGAAGTGGTCGAGCTGCTATTGACTGTCACGTCGATCTGGCGTGTCATGGACGGCGTCGCATCCGCTTTGACCTGATAGACCGCCCGGTTGGTCGAATCCACCGTCAAATCACTCGCCGTCGGACTGCCGGCATTGCCTTTTGCCGACCAGAGATTCGCCGTTGTGTAGATGATGCCCATCTCCGAATAGGTGGCGCCGCTGATCAGTTCATATTGCAGCATATTCTTGAAGGTGACGCGCGTCTTGGTAGCGTCAGCAGCATCGGTTGCTTTGCTCACCCCGATCTGCGGGTTCAGCGCCATTACCGCATTGCCGCTGTAGGCCGTGCTGAGATAGCTGAGGTAGATGTCCCCTTCCGCCGCAAACACATAGGTCGCCGTGCGGCTGCAATCCTGTGCCGTGCCGCCTCCGGTACCATTCAGCATTCTCCAATAGCCGGTTGTACCGCTGTTCGGATACGCGCACAACCATTGACCGTCGTTCACCGTGTAGGTATTCAGCTGCGACGCGCCGCTGCCGCTTGAAGAAGTCGTTCCAAGCGCGTATTTGCGATTACGGTCTTTATACAGCTTGCCGCCGTACACCTTGATCGTATGGGTGGTGCCTGCCGTGGCACTGGTGGTCGGGGTAAAGTATGTGGTGGCGCCATAGATGCCGATGCGCACTTTTTCGCCCGCACTGTATGTGCCGAGTATCGCGCCGGTGCGGCTGACGCGCATCTGCCACGCCTGCACCTTATACGTCTTGCCGCTTTTTACGTTATTTTGCGGCAGCACGATCTCATAGTTGTTGCTGCGCGCGCCGGAGATATCGTTATACGGCGAGCTGCTCGATGTGAGATAAAGCCGCGCTTTGGCGGACGGCGAGCTGGTTGCCGTCCAGTTGGCATAGAGTGTGATGTTCTTCGTGCGGCTGCCGGGGAACAACTCGGTGTTGATATCCGAAATATTCACCTGTGTGCCGCTGTCATTGTAATAATACCAGCCGCTGAGCGTGTAGCCGAGACGACTAAACTTAATGTCCGTGACGTTGCCCGAGAATTCACCGGCAGCGAGTGCTGTCGGCGCGGTGCCGAGCACCGCCGACGCACGACGGGTCGAAGTACTGTCGGTCGGGAGGCCGGTGCCGTAGGCATAATTCTGCCAAATGTTTTTACGCAGCTTTTTCGCATACACCTTGCCGTTTTGGGTGAACACACCGCCGTTGCCATCATAGGTCACGTTGTATTGACGGTAAATGGTGGGCGTCGTGGTGGTGCAATAACCGAGATACTTAAACGCGTCTGTGTAACCAAACGATGTACTGTATGCTCTTGCACGCAAAGTGACCGCACCGCTGTTTGTAAATACCGTTGACGGAGTAAAGCTATAAGCCGCCGCATTCCATGCGGTACTTGTAAGGCCTGCCGCCGTACCCGCCGTTGTCAAAGTGGTCGCATCTGTAATGGCAGTCCAAGTGCTGCCGCCATCTGTAGAATACTCCCAATAGTATGTCGGCGTGCCGGCGGAATACCCATAGCCGTCTGAAAGGCCGGCGCCGCTGGAGCCATAAGTGGAAGCGTCCGCCGGGATTCCCACCGTGTAAGTGCCGGTTTCATCCGCATAAATGGTGCCGTAATCGGTGGTCATGGTGGTCGCCGCCACCGGCGGATAATAGGCGCGGATCTGTGTCTTCGCCGAAGTGGACGTGCCGCCGGCGTTGGTCATTTCACACCAGAGGTATTTGCATTTTGCCGTAGTAGCACCGCCGGCGAAGGAGGAATTTGTCTTACCAAGTGCAACCGCTTTGGCACGTGTGCGAACGTCACATTTGCTCCACGTACTGACCGAAGTATGTGCCGTCGGATCCCATGTGGTGGCGCCGATGGTAAAGATGCCGCTGTACATTGATTCGGTGACATAGTGCTTATTGGTGGTGGTGCTGGTTCCCGTGGTGACAAACCACTTGATCTCCGACGCGTCATTTTTCAGTTCATTGGTCGCCGTACCGGTTCGGCCGGGGGAATAATTGCGCCCGCAATAAACATTGTAGTTGTCGGTACTGGACATCGTAATTGCCGGCGCCGAGCGAGCAAAGCCCTGACGGAAGAGTGTCAGGTTATCCAGCACGGCGTCGTTACCGAAGCGGGTATCCGCCGTCCCGCTCGACCAGGTGGTATACGATCCGCTCGTCCAGAAGCGCCCTTCATACCAGCCGCTGGTACCCGACCACTTATAATAAGTCGTGTCGGTGTTCGGATAGCCGAACGAGTTGGCAAAGGTGGTGCCGCTCGCCGCAGTCCACATCCCCTGCACACCGCTGAGCAACGTGTTGCCGCGGGTGGTCTTCAGCGGATTGTAGCGCGAAGTCGCCGTACCGGACGCATACTGCGCCGTGGATTCGCCCGCGGGGTTCCACGAGGTCGGGAACGCGGTACTCCAAAGACCGCCCGCCGCATTGGAGGTGATGTACGCGTAGTGGTTGACTTCGGAATCGTACACCTTCGGCAGCGTGGTGGACAGCACGAAGTAGTTGATGTAATAGGTGCCCGCCGTCTTGAAGTGCAGACGCAGCGTGTCGACGTCGAGGTTACTGCCGTTCAGGTCGATGACGCCGGTGATGCGATCCGACGCATAAAATGCGTTGGTTGCGTTTTCATTAGAAACCGTGGTGGTTGAATAACCGCCGTTGGCTGTGGATACGACGCGCTGGGTGCCCGCCGTTATGATGTCCACGTCTTTATTCGCGTGCTGGATCAGCGACCAGGCGAACGAGTTTGCCGCCGGCGCCGTCACCGAGAAGCATAGGTATCGGTAGGTGTTTGTGTTGACAATACCGGAGCCGTCGGTCGAGTTCCAATAGGTGAAGTCAACCGCCGTAGCGGCAGCCGCCGTCGCCGACCACTGACCGAGACGGGACTGACCGGAACCGACGTTGCTCGCGCTCGAATTGTTTTGGGTGGACATATTATTGATGCCGTTGTTCGTGGTTGCCGCAGAGGTATACACCACCTGCGTGTTGTGCGCGGTGTCGATGAAGTCGACATACTGCGCCGAGGTGTTGGAACGATACCGTCCGGACGAGTACTTGTTGGACGGGGCGCTGTACAGCTTCAGATCCTCCACGATGATGTGGGAATACTTCGCCGCATTCTGGTTCGACGCCGCCGACTGGGACAGTGCAATCTGGATACCGGCGATCGACGTGATGCCAAGATCGATCAGATCCTGTCCCTTGATGTACCCGTAACGCTGGCGGTTGAGACGTTGTTTGCTGAAAGATCCGCTTGTCGTTGAGGTGTTCAGGTTCGGAGTGACGTCGGTCGTGCCGAGACGAACCATCAGATTGTTGATTTCTATCGCAGCACCGGAACCGGGCCAGATGGCAAAATTGCAAGCGACCGTGTCGCAGAACGGCGCAAAGTCGGCAAGGTCGTTGCCGTTTCGGAAGAACGAATAGTTGAAGAACAGGATATCGGTTGCCGCAACGGTGGTGGCACTGGCGTATTTATACTGACCGTGACACCAGGTGGAGCGGCCGTTATCCCAACAGATGGTAAAATCAACACCGGAGAATCCGGTTGCGGTCGTATTGGCAACCTTCATATACGACGCGCCGGCGCCAGAGCTGGCACCGGTGTATTTCTGCGAAGAGTACCAGTGACCGGCGTCATAACCGCCCCAGTTGGCGTAGGTGAGATAGTATTTCGTTCTCTGCGCGTCGGTGTAGGTATTCCAGTCATGGTTTTCCGTAACCGACGGCATCAGATCCATCTTCAGGCTGCCGAGAAACTGGGTGTTACCGTCAAACGCCGGTGCATAAGTCGCCGCTCTGCCGGAGATCAGCCCCGTGGAACCGGTATAGGATGCCGTGCCGGTGGTGCCGGTGGTGGCGATCGACGGATCAAACGAGAGGTTGTTGATGGTCACCACACGGGTGTTGCTGCTGGTGACTTCGATATAGTCGATAAAAATCCACTGATAATAGCCGCTCGCGTTGCGATTGTTATACGATGTCAAACGTTTGACCGCGTCGCATTCCATAGCGTCAAAGGTGCCTGCCGTAGCGGTTTTGCAGCTGATGCGGGTAAAGGTTTGTCCGTTAAAAATGGAATTGCCCTGAATGCCGTTGGTGTTGGAAGAAGATGCTGTCAGGGTGGTGGAACCGGAGGTGTTGCCATCCAGAATCAACTGGAAGAGCGGCGCCGAATAGTTGGTGCCCGCCACGTTTTCTCTCCACTGCGCGCCCTTCGGCGAGCTTTGGTCATAGCTGGTGCCGGTGCTTGAATAGCTCGTACGGCTGCCGCCGAACACGGTGACTTTGGCGCCGTTCGTGCCGGTCAGCGAATACGAAATGGTGCGGTACTGCGCGACATCCACCCATTTATGCACCGGAATGTGAATATAGGCGTCGGTGTCATCGGGATACACCTGCAAATCGGCACCGCCCGCCTTACCGTGAACAAAGGTGATATGCGGCCAGGTGTAACCGTTGGCACTCATGTAGTTATACGCTTGATTGCGATAGGTAATATAGGAGTTGTTGGTCTGTGAACCGGTCGGTTCATAATATCCGCCGTAGTTGGAACTGTTGTAGATATAGCGGCTTTGCGGCAGAATGGAAACCTTTTCACCTGCCGGGCCCGCACCGACCGTCAGATAGTTAATGCGGGCATAGTGAGAACTTCCCATCACGAACGCCAGGCCGCAGATCGAATAGGCGTCGCTGCGACGATAGTCCGACGTGATGCCAGTACCGGAGGTGGAGCTGTTATAGGTTGCGCCGCCAATGCCGAGATACTGCGTCAAGTCGATGCAGCCGGTCTGCGAACCGTTGGCGGTGTTTTGCGCATAACTGTTGACGTTCGTCGTGGTCGGCGTCGAAGGCGCGGAAGAAGCCCACGCCGTGGTGGGAGAAACCGGCTGCATTGCCGACGCCACCTGCGTCATATTGCTGGTGGACAGCACTTTGTTGTCCGATGTAGAACCGGTCGTAATTGCCCACCATTTATAGGTGGCCGTACCGCTGTCCGACGTACGCTTGACCAGGATATACGCAGTCATGGTTGCGTCGGACGCTTGCTCGATGGAATAATATAGATAGGGCTGTTTGTATTGGTCAAATGCTTTTTCGGTGAAGTTGCTGCCGGTAAAGGATGCGGTTGCCGACAGGCCCACGCCGTATTTACCGTAGGTTTCGCTTTGAGCGAACGGGGTCGCTGTGTAGCTCGTGATACCGCTCATCACGTCCACTTGCGTGACAGTCTCCATCGTCTGCACACCGGCGGACGCCGCCCAGGCGCACACAGGATACAGCGGCGTCGCAGGGGCGCCGTACACGATGGTTCTTGTGGTGGTGATCGGGATATAGGTATCCAGCGTCGTGTCGACGGTTGTCAAATCAGCTTTAGCCGTGCCAGTGTTCGCGACAGATGCGCCGGAAAGAGCCGAGCCTGCTTGTTGAGCAGGTTCTTCTGTATCATCTGCATCGTCCGGTTGCTGCGCTTCCAAATCGGCAGGCTGTTCTTCGTTAGACGTATCGTCTGCCTCAGCTGCCGTTTCTTCGATGTTGGTCACTTCAACCGTCTTGTTCTCGTCTACGACTGCGTCTTTAACGACGAACTCCTCTTCATTCAAATTTGCCGTGACGGTCTCAACCGGCGTTTCGACGATCGTATCCCCTTCCAATTGGACCGATGTTGCCTCGCCGGTCTCCTCGTCCAGATAGGTTTGCGACAGCGGGACAGCATCGTCCCCCTGCCCAACCGTCAAGCCAAATTGATCCATTTGCTCCGTCGTCATGGTTGCGATGGCTTCCGACTCGTTGACCGCGCCGAGGTTTGCCAACGATTCCCCCGGAAGTACAGCTATCATCATAACAGCCGATACAATGATAGCCGTGATGCGCGTGAGCATACGCAATTTCATAGCGAAAACCCCTTTCATTTCCCTGAGATACAGCGGCATCTTTGCCAAATTTTTGAATACGCCCTTTCTCGGGTGCAAAATCCTGTATATGCAAAATAATTATATCAAACTATTGAAATAATTGCAACAGTTTTTCCACATCTTTGATGAAAAACTGTGAAACCGCCATTGCTCTTTTGGGGTATACAGAAGGCGTGTAATACATAAACGTGCGAAGCCGATCGGTTTCGCACGTTTATGTAAAAGATTATTCTGTTATCCCTTTTTCCGCTTTGAATTCCAAAAACTCGTCGTAGGTCATACGCTTATCCAAGATTGTACCGTCCATGTTGAACTGGATGATCCGATCCGCCACCGTCTGTACAAACTGATGGTCATAAGAAGAAAACAGCACATTTCCTTTAAAATCGATCAATCCGTTATTGACGGCTGTGATGGATTCCAGATCGAGATGGTTGGTCGGCTGATCCAGCATCAGCACGTTGGAACCAAACATCATCATGCGGGACAGCATACACCGCACTTTTTCACCGCCCGAAAGCACTTTGACCGGCTTGAACACATCGTCTCCGGAAAACAGCATTTTCCCGAGAAATCCGCGCAGATAGGTTTCGGTATCGTCGGTAGAATATTGCTGCAGCCACTGGATGATGTTTTTGTCCGATTGATCAAAATAGGCATTGTTGTCCTTCGGGAAATAGGAGAAGCTGGTGGTGCCGCCCCATTTGAATCTACCGCTATCCGGCTCAATCTCCCCGGCCAGTATGCGGAAGAGTGCTGTGATCCCCACTTCGTTTTGCCCAACAACGGCGATCTTATCGCCTTTTTCAACACGTATGGATACATGATCAAGCACCTGAACGCCATCGACCGCGTAGCAAAGATCTTCAATCAGCAGAATATCTTTTCCGGCTTCTCGATCCATTTGAAAGCTGACAAATGGATACCGACGCGACGAAGCGGGCATTTCCTCCACCGACAGTTTTTCAAGCAGCTTTTTGCGAGCTGTCGCTTGCCTGGATTTGGATTTATTGGCAGAAAAGCGTTCGATGAAGCTCTGCAGTTCCTTGATCTTATCCTCTCGTTTCTTGCTTTGATCGCGGATCATACGCTGCATCAGCTGAGAAGATTCATACCAGAAATCATAATTGCCGACATAAATCTTGATCTGTGTATAGTCAACGTCAACGATATGCGTACAGACGTTATTGAGAAAATGCCGATCATGCGATACGACAATCACGGTGCCTACATACGAAATCAGGAATTCTTCCAGCCACGCGACAGACGCAAGGTCTAAGTGGTTGGTCGGCTCGTCGAGCAGAATGATATCCGGCTCTCCGAAAAGCGCCTGCGCCAGCAGAATTTTGACTTTATCTTTATCGGGAAGATTCTTCATCGGCTGTTCAAGCAGAGACAGATCAAGGCCGAGTCCCTGGATCAGCCGCCCGGCATCGGTTTCCGCATCCCAACCGTTCAGCTCGGCAAATTCCGCTTCGAGCTCCGATGCAAGCACGCCGTCTTCCTCAGTAAAATCTTCTTTGGCATACAACGCGTCTTTCTGCTTCATAATTTCATAAAGGCGCATATTTCCCTGAATAATCGTATCCAAGGCTGTAAACTCATCATAGGCAAAATGATCTTGTTTCAGCACCGACATCCGCGTGCCTTTGTCAATGATGACTTCCCCCGATGACGGTTCCAAATCCCCGGACAATATGCGCAAAAATGTGGATTTTCCGGCGCCATTCGCGCCAATTACGCCATAACAATTTCCCGGCGTAAATTTTAAATCAACGTGCTGAAAAAGATTTTGTCCGCTGAAATTCAAACTGACGTCCGATACTGTGATCATAATGCCACGTCCTCCTCCAAACTCGATAACGCGCCTATTGTACCACATTTTCGGTTGATTTTGCAACCCTTGTTTTTCCGCGGGACACCGCACATATCAAACGATCTGTAGAACAAGTGCCGTCGTATCGTCTCCTTGCTCTGTTCCCTGGCGGAGCCGCGCTTGTGACACGATCTCACGCGCCAATGTCTCTGCATCTTCCTTGCGTTTCCATGCACGGGCGATCATCTCTTCCAGCCAATCGCTGTCATCCGAAACAACTCCGTCGCTTATCATCACCAGCGTATCCCCGCCGCTCACATGATCGACATACTCTTCTGTGTCTAAATCCCGCAAAATGCCGATAGGCAGTGTAGTCGATTGGATCCGGCTGACTCGACCGCGGCTGCATAGAAAGCTGGGCGCAGCGCCCGCTTTTCGATTTTCCACACGGCCGGTATACAAATCGATCGTCAATGTATCGAGAGTAGACAAACTTTCGTCTTCCGACTTCATGATAAGTGCCGAGTTGAGCACACGGAGAATGCTTTCGCTCTTAAATCCCGCCTGCATCATCCGCCCGGCAAGCGCCGCCGTCATGGCGCCGTCGACGGCCGCTCGTCCGCCGGTACCCATTCCGTCGCTCAGCACTACACAAAAGCGACCGTTTCGATCGTAAAAGCGTTCGAATGCATCGCCGCAAAGCCGCTCGGCGTGACAGTTCAACTGCGCACTACCAAACAAGACCGTGTACCGCGTTTTTTCACTCACATGGATATGGGTCCGACAACCGCTGACCGTGATACTTGGCTTTCCAAGTGTCGTACCACAGGCATGGCAAAGATCGCGATACCAGCGGCCGTTTTCATCCGGCGACGCCTGTCCTTCCAGCAAAATATCCAACGTCAATCGATCCCGAAGGCCAAACACGCAAAGTGTTTCTATGACCGGCATGCCATAACGTCGGCAGACCTCTTCCACGCGAGCCGCCATTTCCAAATCAACCCGTTCGCGAAGAGAAAGATCCTGCGCAACTTCAAACAACAGCTCCGCCATTCCTTCAAATTGATCGGTCACAACGCCACGCAGATCGCCGAGTCGATGATAGGCGCTTTCGCGTATGCGATATTCCCGATATCCGGTATTCAAAAGAGATAGAACACTGTCAAGATGCCGACATTCGTGTGAAAACGGCTCTTTTGCATCTCGACCGCCAACTGCGCCTTTTTCATGCAACACATTTCCAAGCTCATTGAAAGCTGCCATCGTATCGGTGAATCTCTCCTGCCAGCACACCCGGCGCCGACCGCATCCACTGCAAATTTGCTCACACACCATTCCGTATACCGATTTCATATCCGGAGCATCCAATGCCGAAAGCTTTTCGGAAACAGCATCCACCGTACCGGCGACCTGCCGCATCGTGTCGGCGGCATATTGCAGTCGCATATCCATCGAGCGGCGCATTCCTTCCGCTGCCGGAATATCCTGTGCCCGACTAAAAACAGAATTGGCTATTCGTTCGACCGAAGTCGGCAATATCAGATAAAGAAGAGCGGCCGCCACCGCTTCATAGGCATCGATTACCAGCTGCTCCGTATCACCTGTGGCAACTGCCGCCAGCAAACAAATCACCGTCAGCACCGCAGCGGTGATAATCCGCCCGAACCGGGCAAACGTTCCGGCCATCAATCCGCCAAACGCATACGCGACCGCCAGATGCGCTTGCTCCGGGAAAGCCAGCACGGTAGCGGCGCCAACAACCACGCCTACCAGTGTTCCGGCCTGCTGCCGTCCGGATCGCGCCGCCAGCAAAATGAGGATCCCACTGAGAATTCGACCGATCGATATGCCGCCGAACGCCATCGTGTCCAACGCCATCAAAAAAATGGCAGCGCTCACGGTCAGCGCCGTTTGTTCCTGAACCTCCACATGGCGTGGCCCATTCCCCGAACGCAAAAACAGCATCGTTCTTTTGAAGAAAAATGCGGCGCCGGCAGCAAGGATCGCCTCGCAAACAGTCGTCAACAGCATCGTTGTTTGCCAGCCATTCACAGCATTGACCGTCAGGCCCGTCGCCAACACGGCCGCCGCAGTGAGTGCCGTTGAAAACCAGGCGGACGACGTCAGCTTTTCCACCCCAGTCAGCGCCCAGCTCACGCCGCCCGCCACCGCAATTGCCGCCATATATCGCAGCGGGAATCCACCACCGCCGGGCAACGCATATCCAATGGCGCAGGCGATCGTTGTCAGCATCGCATACGGCCCGTTCACCGCCGATGCCAAGGCGACGCCAAATGGCGCTAATCCGCCATATACATTTGCACGCGGAACAATCAATCCAACCAGTATGATGGCGGCGGCAAATCCAACTTTCCGAAATAGCGACGATCTGCTTTCCTGCGCTGTCCCTTCCTTTTTCATGTGCACATCCTCCTTTTATGCTGTCCCTTCTTATTGATTCCAGTATAAAAGAAAGCGCCCGCTGATCCTGTCAAAATCAGCGGGCGATATGAGGTTGATTTTTTATAATTGTGAAAAAAACCGGCGATTCAAGCGAGCGTTTGCAGAAATTCCGCAAAATAAGGAGGCAGCTCACTGTCAAATTGCAAGGCTTGTCCGGTGCGCGGATGCACAAACCCCAGTGTTTTGGCATGCAAGCATTGGCCTTCAAACGCCGCAACAGCACGGCCGCCGTACAGCGTATCCCCCGCGACCGGATGACCGAGATAGGCCATGTGCACACGGATTTGATGCGTCCTGCCTGTCTCGAGCGATACCCTCACATGATCGAAACCCTTCAGTTGTTCAAGCACTTGATAATGGGATATCGCCTGTCTTGCATGCAGCGGTGTAACCGCCATTTTAAGGCGATCCTTCGGATGGCGACCGATTGGCGCATCCACCGTACCGGCATTTTCTTTCAAGTGACCGGTTACCACTGCTTCATATTCACGCAAAAAAGAGTGTTCCCTGATTTGCTCCGCCAGACCTTGATGCGCCATGTCATTTTTGGCGACCATCAACAGCCCACTCGTATCCTTATCGATGCGATGTACGATCCCCGGACGCAGCACGCCGTTGATGCCGGAAAGCGAATGCCCGCAATGGAACAAAAGTGCGTTGACAAGCGTGCCGTCTTCATGTCCGGCAGCCGGATGCACAACCATCCCCTTCGGCTTGTTGACAACAAGAAGATCGTCGTCTTCATAGCAAATATCCAGCGGGATATCCTGCGGCGTCACATCAGTCGATCGTACAGCGGGCGGGATGATCTCAATCACACTTCCGAGGGCGATCGGCCATTTTTTGGATGCGGGGATCCCGTTGATCGTCACCGCCCCTTTTTCGATCCAGATCTGTGCCTGTGAACGAGTGACCTGCATGGCCTCGGCAACATAGCGATCCAATCGCACACCGACGTCTTGTTCATTGGGAGTTAGCCGTATGATCTCCACCCGTTTCTTCCTCTTTTCCTTCGGTTATGATATCCACCGATTCCGCTGCCGGTTTCCCTTCCTTTTTGGATCGATCCGAATAGAAAAAGACGAAATATACAAACAGCATCAGTGCTCCGATCACTACGCAGCAATCTGCAAAATTAAAGATCGGGAAATCAATAAACTCCGTTTTGATAAAGTCAACCACATAGCCGCGCACCACGCGATCGATCAAATTGCCGAGGCCGCCTGCCACGACGAGTACACCGCCGATATTGGCCATACGGTACGTCCGAAAGCGACCCGAAAGCAATACGATCAAAACGCCGATCATAATGACAGATGTCACGCCGACCAGGATCCATGTCTGCCCGTCGAACAAATTCCATGCGGCGCCCGTGTTTTCCGTGTAGGTAAAACTGAAAACATGCGGAATCACCATAAACGGATCATGCCCTTTCAATTGACTGACCGCTAACCATTTTGTGAGTTGATCGACGCCGACCAGCAACGCCAGCGTCAAAAGAATTCCAAGCTGCAGCATAAAAGCACCTCTACAATAGGATGCAGGCCGCTGCGTCGACAAAAATGGCAGCGCAGCGGCCCGTATTTTCCACTATCGCGACATCAGCGCCGCACAGCGTTTGCAAAGATCCGGATGCTCCGTCGAAGCATCCTCATATTTCCAGCAACGGCAACACTTATGGCCTTCCGCACGATCAACTGTGATAGAAAGGCCTTCAATATCGCCGGTAAAATTCCCCTGTCCTTCCGTTTCGATGCGCAGCTGCGAAACAATGAATACATCCGCCAAAACCGGAAATGCTTTTTCCAGGAATGCTGCGGTATCACCGCTTGCATAAAGCGTCAAACGCGCATCAAGCGAGCCGCCGATCAATTTGTCGGTACGCGCGATCTCCAACGCCTTCTTTACATCGTCACGAATCGCATGAATACGATCCCAGAACGCCATGAACTCGTCGTCGACCGGGAACATCTCCTCTGCTTTCGGGATCTCGTTGAAGACCACAGCGCGTGCATCTTCATCAGCCATATGCGGCAGGAACCCCCAGATCTCCTCGGCAGTAAACGCCAGGATCGGCGACAGCATTCTTGTTAACGCATTCAAAATGCGATAGATCGTACTTTGCGCAGCGCGACGCAAAACGCCGTCTTTTTCTTCCACATACAAACGATCCTTCAGTACATCCAGATAGAACGTAGACATATCGATCACGCAGAAATTGTGAATCGCGTGCAGCGCCTCATGGAACGAGTAGGCTTCGTAAGATGTGCGAACATCTTTTGTCAATTGTGTCAGTCGCATCAGCGCCCAACGATCAATATCATCAAGCTGATCATCTGAAACCATCATCGTGTTTGGATCAAAGTCG
>JAFTBJ010000213.1 GCA_017455295.1 Clostridia bacterium | reverse complement strand
CTACACCTCGCAGCTCGCCGAACGCATCCCCGGCAGCGTTGGGTACAACACCTTTGACGAGGTGGCGCAGTATGTGGTCGACCACGCCGAAAGCGGCGATATGGTCATCACGCTCGGCTGCGGCGACATTTACAAAGCCGGCAAGATCATGCAGAAACTTTGGAAAGAGAAAGAGGCGGAATAAAATGAGAATCGCAACCCAGACCGATGCGCTCGGCGTTCGCGTCGGCGACAAAACGGCGGTCGAAATGATCGCCCGCGCCGGCTTCAGCGGCATCGACTATTCCATGTTCCCGATGAAGGACCCGAAGAACCCGCTGCTCGGCGACGAAATGCCCGCCATCATCGACTCGATCAAAGAGGTCGCCCACCGTTACAGCGTGCCGTTCACCCAGGCGCACGCGCCTTTCCCCACCATGCGCCATAACGACGACGCCTACAACAATTTCGCTTTCACCGCCATCGTCCGCTCAATCGAGATCGCCGGGCGGCTCGGCGTGGAAAACATCGTGGTGCACCCCATTTCCCTCTTGCCGCAGGGCACGGATTTTGATTTGAATTACCGCTTTTATCAGCGGCTCGTACCGTACATAGATGAATACGGCGTGCGCGTGTGCACCGAAAATATGTGGGGGCATCAGGACGGGCATTTCACCCGCACCGCCTGCGCCAGCCCCGAAGATTTCCGCCAGCTGTGCGAAATGCTCGGTTCCGAGCGGTTCGGCGCGTGTCTGGATATCGGGCACTGCGGTCTGGTCGGCTACAAGCCCAGCGAGCTGATTCGCGCGCTGGGTCGGGAATACCTGTGCGCACTGCACATCCATGACAACGACCACAATTCCGACGCGCATGTGTTCCCGTTCAACGGCAAGATCAACTGGGCGGACACCATGCACGCCCTGTATGAGATCGGCTACAAGGGCGACCTGACCTTTGAGGCGGACAACTCCCTGCTTTCCTGCCCCGAGAGCTTTTTGCAGACCGCCGAATGCCACCTGCACGACATCGGTCTGGCTTTGATCGACATGATGAAATAAAACGAGAAATTACGGAAAGGAATGTGAACCATGGAAGCTTTTTTCAGCCGCTTTGTCAGCGCGATCCTCGCAGCACTCCTGTTTTTCTCCAATCTTTTCACCATTCCCATGAAGCCCTTTGAACCGACGCCCGAAACACCCGAAGAAAAGGAGCCGACCATCACCGTGTGCGTGAACGATTACAGCATCATTATCCCCGCCGCTGCCAAGCCCTATGAGCAAACGGCGGCAAGCACCCTGCAGAACTATCTCAACCAGATCAGTGGCATCACCCTGCCGATCAAAACCGACGATACCGCGGCGAGCGGCAAGGAGATCGTGCTCGGCTTCACCAACCGCAGCCGGACCGATCCCGCCGACGGACTGAAGGACGACGGCTTTATTTGCCAAGTCATCGGCACGCGTGTTTTCATCAGCGGCGCGGGCACGCGCGGCACGATCTACGGCGTTTATCACTTCCTTGAGAAAGTGTTTGACTGCCACTGGTACACCCGCGATCTGATCGTGGTGCCCGAAGCGGACACCCTGCTGGTGCCGCAGAACCTGAACATGAAGCAGGAGCCCTGTTTTGAAAGCCGCGAGACCGACTGGATCAGCCCCACGGACGCCACGTATTCGCTGGCCAACAACCTCAACGGCGGCACCTACCGCCGTTTCGGGGAAGACAAAGGCTGCACCGTCAACTACCTCGGCGGCTTCTGCCACACCCTCGCCACAAACCACTGCGCCCGCAGCAAATATTTTGAATCGCACCCCGAATACTTTGCCTACCGCACCGATAAAAAAGAGCGTGTGGACCGGCAGCTCTGCCTGACGAATCCCGACGTAGTGGAGATCGTCACG
>JAFTBJ010000212.1 GCA_017455295.1 Clostridia bacterium | reverse complement strand
GCCGCCGAGGAAGCCGCCGTAAAAGACCGCGCCGCCAAAGATCATCGACAACACCTGCCAGAGCTTCTCCCACGACGTGATCTTATCCAGATGGGACAACACATACCCGATGGATTCCCAATTAGTGATGGCATACAACAGATGCCCGCCGAGCAGCACGCCGGCCGCCGCGCACACCAGCGTGATCAGCATATCGTCCCGGTCGTTCGGGGCGAAGCGGCGAATGGCGCGACAGGCAAAAATACCGGCCGCAAACACGCCGATCCCCGCGCATATCGTATACAGGCCGATCTGCCGGCCGAAAATGGTGATATAAGGAAACATCGCTCTTTCTCCTTACCGTCGTTGTCTGGTAGTTGGGGCTTTTTTACTATACTATATTATAATAACGAAAACCGAGGCCGCCGCTTGACGCGGCAGCCCCGGTCAAAGGGTTCGCTTTAATTAGTTCGCGCTGAGGCCTTCGGACAGATCGTTTGCGAAGGACTCCACATAGCCGTTCGCCTGGCTCTCCAGAGAGTTCTGGAGATCATTGAGAAGGCTCTGGCCTTCTTCGGTCTGCGAGTACTCGTCGATCGCAGCAGCCGTGCACGCCGTGCAAGTGTAGCAGATGCTGAAGATCACGCCCAGCACGATGGCCACGATGCCGACGATCATACCGGCGGTAGCAAGGCCCTTCTGACGGTCCGCTTTACGGCCGAGGATGCCGAGAATCAGCGCCGCGATCGCCATCGGGATCGCAATGTAGCTGAGCACCGGGATGAACGAGAAGACCACTGCCAGGACACCGAGGATCAAAGCAATCAAACCTTTGACATTCATAACGTTCTCCTCCTAAATGTTGTGCCTTATGGCACAGATTTGTCATTATGCTACCATATTCTATATGCCTTGTCAATTGCTATTTGCGAGGAAGTTTTGCATATATTTTGTCAGTTTTGTAGCATTTTGCAGAAAAATCTGGTATACTGGGAATTAGATTTTAAGACACGCAAGGAGATCCTGTTTATGCCGACGCGTCAATGGACAACTCAACAAGCGCAATGCATCGAAGCGCGAGGCGGTACGGTACTGGTATCGGCCGCGGCCGGTTCCGGTAAAACCGCGGTGCTGATCGAACGGATCGTCAGCCTGCTGACCGATCCGCAGGCGCCGATCGATATCGATCAACTGCTGGTGGTGACCTTTACCAAAGCGGCCGCCGCCGAAATGCGGGCACGGCTTAACGCGGCCCTGTCCGAGCGCATCGCCGAAGCGCCGCACGACCGCCATCTGCTGCGTCAGCAAATGCTGCTTCCGCAGGCGTCAATCTGCACGATCGACAGTTTTTGCACCGCGCTGCTGCGCGAGCAGGCGCAGGCGATTGGGATCTCACCGCGCTTTCGCGTCGGCGACGAAACAGCTTTGTCGCTGATGCGTTCCGAGATCGCTTTTCAGGTGATCCAGCAGGCATACCAAGACCGTTCCCCGGACTTTTTGCAACTTTGCGATCTGCTCAGCAGCGACCGCGACGACAGTGCAATCTCCGAACAAATGCTTCGTCTTTACGATTTCATTCAGGCACATCCGTTTCCTTTGAAATGGCTGGACCGCCACCAACAGTATTTTGAAGAAGAACGGCCGCTGCGCGATACGCCATGGGGCGGCCTGCTTCTGGAAAAAGCCGCCGGAACGCTCGACGTCGCCAAATCGCTGCTTGACCGCGCCGTTTCCTGCTGTCAGCTCGACGAAAAGCTGGAAACCTGCTATCTGCCGTCGCTCGCCTCCTCCCGCGATCAGGTCGCCGCCGCGATCAACGCACTGTCCGGCACCTTCGACGATGCGGTGACAGCCGTTCGATGCATCGGCTTTGGAAGCTTCAAGCAAGTGAACAAGCCCGGCGATCCGGCTCTCAAAGAGTATGTCGCGTCGCTGCGCGATACAGCCAAAAAATACTGCGAATACGCCTCGAAGGCACTTTGCCGCGATGAAGAGCAGTCGCGGGAGGACATCGCCGTGTCGGCGGCACCGCTGCGTGCGCTGTTTGATTTGGTGCGTGCGTTTGACGCAGCCTTCTCGGCCGAAAAAGCCGCGCAGAATATATTAGACTTCAACGATATGGAACATCGCGTGCTGTCGCTGCTCGCGACCCCAACCGAGACCGGCTTTGCCCGCACCGAAGCGGCCCGCGAGATTGGCGCCCGATATGCCTACATTTTGATCGATGAATACCAGGATACCAACCTGACGCAGGATACCCTGTTTTCCGCTTTGTCGAACGACGAGCACAATCTGTTTTTCGTCGGCGACATCAAGCAAAGCATCTACAGTTTTCGTCAGGCGATGCCGGATATTTTCCGCGAGCGGCGGGAAAACGGCGTTCCGTTTGATGGGATGCATTTTCCCGCGACCATCGCGCTGGATAAGAATTTTCGCAGCCGCTCGCAGGTCACCGATGCCGTGAATTTCTTCTTTGAGCGCATCATGCAAAAAAGTCTGGGCGGGATCGACTATGGACAAAACGAAGCCCTTGTGGCGGCAAGGGAATTCCCCGAAGCCGACGATCCGGCATTTCAAACCGAATTGCTGCTGATCGAACATGGGGACGCTCCCGGAAAAAGCGGTCCGGCAGATGAAGCGCGCGTGATCGGGCAAAAGATCCGGGATATGATGGCTGCCGGTTTTCGTGTTACCGACGGCGCCACGATGCGGGCGGCGACCTACCGCGATTTTTGTATCCTGCTCCGCGGCGCTTCTACTCGCGCGCCCGTTTTTGTCAAAGAACTGCAGCGGCAGGGGATCCCGATCGAATCCGGCGGCGATAAAACATTTTTTGAAAGCGCCGAGATACGCCTCGCCTATTCCTTCCTGCAGGCGATCGACAATCCGCTGCAAGATATTCCGCTGCTGGCGGTGATGCTCTCCCCGCTTTTCGGCTTTTTGCCGGATGACATAAGCGAGATCCGCATGGCTTTCCCGAAGCTGCCGCTGTTTCTCGCCGCCGTGCGATACGCTAAAACGCAGGCGGTCGGTGCGGAAAAATGCCGCGCGTTTCTTGACCTGCTCGATCATTACCGCACTCTTGCTGCTGTTCTGCCGGTCGACCGGCTGCTGCGCAGGCTGTACGACGACACGGCGCTCCCCACTGTGATGAGCGCACGGGCCGACGGCGGGCGCCGTTTAGCGCGGCTGCGCCAGCTTTACGATTATGCGCGCGGATTCGAACAAGATGATTTTCGCGGGCTGTCCGCGTTCGTGCGGTATCTCGATCGCCTGCAGCAGCAGGAGATCGACCTGCGCACGACCGGCACGGGAGGCGGAAATGTGGTGCGGCTGATGACCGTGCACGCTTCCAAGGGATTGGAATTTCCCATTGTGTTTGCGGCGGGCCTCGGTTACAATTTCAGCTCCGATTCCAAAAAGGGCGACCTGCTGCTGCATGCGGAGATCGGGCCGGGGCTTGTGCGCCGCGACCGGCAAGCGATGACCCAATCGAACACGGTGCACCACGCTGCCGTAGCGGCCGCCATCGAGAAAAGCGAACGCGCCGAAGAACTGCGGATCCTTTATGTGGCGCTCACCCGCGCAAAAGACAAGCTGATCATGACCGGTCTTGCCGGGAATCTGCCCGCCGCCGTCATGCGGCTGCACGGCCTTTCCGAAAATGGCCGATTGCCGACTGCTGCCATCCTGCACGCCGGCCAGATGACCGATTTGGTACTGGCGGCCGCGCTGACCCACCCGGACGCCGGTGTGCTGCGGCAATACCTGCCAAGCAGTGTAGAGACGCCGCTTGCCGAAGCGGCGGTACCGCTCCATGTGGAGATCTGTGTGCCGCCGCCGGAAGAGGAAGAAGCCGCAGCGGAAGACACGGAAAATGCCGCTTGCGCGCAGCCCGATCTTCTGGCGCGTATGCAGTATCAATACCCGTATGCCGGGATGGATCGTATCCCGGCCAAGCTGACCGCTTCCGCGACCGAGCATCACGACGACTTCGGCCCGCAGGCGTATGCCGATCGCACTTTCACGCCGACACGGCCAGCCTTCTTGAACGACAGTCATCTCTCCGCCGGACAGCGCGGCACGGCTGTGCATACCTTTTTGCTGTATGCGACCTTCGGTGTCGACAGCGCTTCGCAGGCCGATGCCCTTTGTGAGCGCGGTCTGCTGACCGCGGCCGAACGGCACAGCCTGCCGATTCGGGCGCTGGACAATTTTCTCTCCGGCCCGCTCGCACAGAGGATGGCGGCGTCCCCTCTGCTGCTGCGAGAATTCCCGTTTGCCGTGATGCGTTCTGTGGGCGAGATCGGGCTTGAAAAAGAAGGATTGCCCGCCGACGCCAGACAGGACATGCTGGTTGTGCAGGGCGTGATCGACGCACTGTTTGAGGAAGACGGACAGCTCGTGATCGTGGATTACAAAACCGACCGCGTCCGTTCGCCGGATGAACTGATCTACCGGTACAGCCCGCAATTACATATTTATGCCGACGCCGCCGCATCGGTGCTACAGCGGCCCGTCAAAGAATGTGTGATCTATTCGCTGACGCTGAATCAGGCGATTCCGATCGACGAATGATCGGATCCGGCCCGCCTCGGTTAGACAAACCCGAGGCGGGCCGTCTTGACATCCCCGCCAAAATGCGGTATGATTATGGCACACGCCGCCGTGGTGGAACTGGCAGACACAAGGGACTTAAAATCCCTCGATGGCAACATCGTACCGGTTCGATTCCGGTCGGCGGCACCAAAACAAGCACGCCCGCATGGGCGTGCTTGTTTTGCTTTAACG
>JAFTBJ010000211.1 GCA_017455295.1 Clostridia bacterium | reverse complement strand
TTGGGATATGATGTTGACAGCGCGGGGATCATGACGGTCGACACACCGATAACAGCGGAAGAACAAGCGGAGCCGGACGTCGCGTCGCTGCCCGTCGGAGAACCGCTTGGAAAGTTGGATTTTACAAAGGACTCTTTTGTGCCGAGAAACGACTATATTGCCAGAATGACCGATCCGCAGGGGATCGACGGGTATTATCCCGTAAACATCCCCAAGAACGCCCTGATGAAATATGCGCGGGACAATGACGGCAGCCCGAATTCCATATTGGCTGCCGTGCTGTTCAAAATGATGACAAAAGCGGTTCCTGACGAGAGCAAGTTTACAGTGGGCATCACCAACAATTACCGGGCGGACGTCGGTTGTCCCGAAACATACAAAGATATGGTAAGACAAATGTATGTGCAGTATGACCGCAGCATGAAGGATTGGGACGTCGAAAAACTATCGACCGTTACCAGAAGCCGTATGTATATTCAAATGCAGCCGGAGATCAGTTGGGACAAGTGCAGAAAGACAGACGCGTTTCGCCGTCAGATAGACGCCCAACCGAATCTGGAGAGTAAAGCGGATTACGCGGTGGCGAACAGCCCCACCCTCAACGGGGTGCCGTCGGCTTTTCATATCAGCTACGTGGGAAAAATCGACTGGGGCGGGCTGGCGCCGTTTATCGACGGGGTCTATACGCTGACGGTCGCTCACCTTATGATGGAAGTCAATGCCACCGAAGACAATTTCTGCATCAGCTTCCATACCGTTTGCAAAGATGAAAAATACTTAAAAGAGTTTTTGCAGGTGCTGGATGAAGAAGGAATTCCGTATACCGTCGGGGCGCTTGAAGACCGAAAGATCCCCGCGATCATATTGCCTTGATTTTAAGCTGACGGGAGTCGAACACACACGGTTTTCACCGTGTCCTTTCGTCCGCGCCGGCGTGTAAAAGCCTCGGAATGCGGCAGCATTCCTGCGTTTTTAGCCTTGCCGCGAACAAAAATCCATCGGTGAAAACTGCAAAGCACCTCTCATCGAGATTATTTTGAGGGAGTTTTGTCGTTGAGGATGCAGCAAGGCTTTCGCCTTGCAAAGACGAAACGGCAAAAATACCCAAAATTAGCCGTTGAGAGGCGTATGGGGTTCGACTTCCGTCAGCTTAAGCTGACGGGAGTCGAACACACACGGTTTTCACCGTGTCCTTTCGTCCGCACCGGCGTGTCAAAGCGACGGGCTTGGATATCGACGGCGCCGACCCGGACGCGATTTTGGCGGCGCTCGAAAAGGCCAAAAAAGACTTGCAGGAACAGCTCGCTCAAATGACGCCGGAGGAGCGCCGGGAAGCGGCGCTCAAAGCGAAAAAAATGCTCGAAGAGGACGAAGCGGAGCCGCAAAGACTGTTGGAAACCGCCGCCAAACTCAAGGCGGGCGAGAGGCCGACCGCCCCTGCTGCGACCGTCTGCCCGCATTGCGGCGCCGCGATCAGCGGCGGGAAGTTCTGCGGCTATTGCGGACAACCGCTCTAAAAAGGGCAATGGAACATAGAACATAAAGGCGTCGCGTGCCGCGCGGCGCGATCCGTCGAAAATACGACCCGGAAACGGGCACGGGATTTTGGGATTTTGATTGATGCTGCAGCGCGAAAGGGCCGCTAGGGGTTTGCAGACAAGGCACAGGGTGCATATATAGTAAATCCGTCGCACGAATCATTCGAGATAGGATTGTGACGACGATGCAGCCCCGCCTTCTGCTTAAGCAAACGCGCGAAACGTGGACGTTTATAATGTATGTAGCTTGCAGCATGACCGGGAAATGTTTCTGCGCGAAAAACTAGCCGACTATAAAATTGGGGTTGAAAGGAGTTGACAAAATACGAGCATTTATGATATAATCAAAAAAGGGGGTATGGCTTTATGAGTTACGATGGAGGTTCCAGCAGCAGCGGCGGCGGCAATAATTCTGGAGGATATAGCAGTCATGATAGCTACGGCGGCTATTATAACAGCAGCACCGGCTATAGCAGCGCCGATAGTTATGGCGGCTATTATAACAGCACCTATGGATATACGTCAAAAGATTCCTATGGCGGATATTACAGTTCAACCTCCGGTTATACAAGCCCGGATAGCTATGGCGGCTATTATAATTCCAATTCAGGATATACAAGTTCTGACAGCTATGGCGGCTATTATAACAGCGGCGGTAGCGGAAAATAGGCATATTGAAACAAGACTTCCTCGATGCTTGTCATTCAGGGAGTTTTTTTCTTGAAAAGAGGACATGCAATATGACGAAAGAAGACTTTTTTCAAATCCTTAAAAGGCATTGTCAAAGCGGATCAATCGACCGGGAAAGTAAATTGGTTGACGATCTGGGCTTGTGCTCGTTTGATATGATGATGATTATAACGGAAGCGGAAAAAGAATACGGAGTTCGCTTTTCTTTTCAAACGACAGAAAAGATAAAAACAGCAGCGGATTTTTATTATCATTTTAAGTAAATAAGGATGGTTTTCATGTCAAATATTATGTTGATTGACGCCTGCAATCTGAAATGCTCATACTGTTTTGCAAATGAATTTGTTAATGTATCGCGCAATGAAATATCGCTGGAAGCGTTTTCCAAGGCATTAGAATTCATTTTGGGGGACGGAAGCGAATCCTGCGTCGGTATGATTGGAGGCGAGCCAACGCTTCATCCGCTGTTTGATACCATGATGAGAATGGCGATTACCGACGAAAGAGCCAAAAGCATTATGCTGTATACCAATGGGCTGCTGTTGCATGAACATTGGGATGTTTGCTGTCATGCAAAGACACACCTGCTGATCAATTGCAATTCCCCGACGGATATCGGAGAAGGAGCGTTCAAGCGCCTGTGCGAGAATTTGGAAATCCTGTTAGAGCAGAAAATGTGTAAAGATCGAGTCACGTTGGGGATCAATATGTACAAACCGGATTTTGAATACCGGTATCTGATCGATTTGTTAAAAAAACACAAACTTGATCATGTCAGAGTATCTATCACGGTTCCGAATATGGACGGCCAAAGAAACACGGATGCACACGCGTATTTTAGGTTAATGAAGCCTAATGTGATCCGCTTTTTTCACGAATTGCTCGCAAACGGAATCATTCCCCATTTTGACTGCAACAAACTTCCTCCCTGTTTGCTTGAAAAGGAAGAGATCGAGGGGTTTTACCGGTATTTTTCCGATCCTTTTATCAAAGAAAACATAGACAAGAGCAATATTGCCAACAGGCACGTAACCTGCGCTCCGGTTGTAGATATACGGCAAGATCTGACGGCCGTAAGATGTTTCGGCCTTTCTTCGTGTACCAAGCAGAGGATCGATAAATTCAAAGGCATTAAGGATTTGAAAAATTATTATTATCGTACGATTGACGCCTATGCATGGAATTCGGCGTATTCTTCGGCGTGCTCCTCTTGCTATGATCGTCAGGTGCTTTCCTGCAACGGCGGGTGTCTGGCGTTCAAGATCGAGGAAATCTTGCGGCTGGCAGAATATGCGGAAAGGCGGTTGGGGGAATGATCGCGCAGATTCGTTTGAGAAAGATTGTAACGGATTCAGAAATTTATAACCTTTATACGATGATGAACGATAAAGATCAATATCTTTATTCTGTCCGAATGCAGCATAACAGCGAGGCGGCGTTTGCTCAATGGCTGCATGACAGACTAAACATGGATTTTCACGACTTTGATCTTGTCTATCTCGAATCCGTCGAATGCCCGGTCGGCTTTGTGTATAATTATGATTTTGACCTGAAAAACGGGCATTGTAAGATTGTGGTATATATCAAAGAAGAATATCGCCATACGGGAATCGGGGCCTATTCCGCGCTGGCGTTTGTAAAGAACCTGTTTCGGGATTATCCGCTTAGAAAAATATATTCGACGGTATATTCTTATAATTCTCAAAGCATTGAAAATCATAAAAGGGTAGGATTTGATGTAGAAGGCGTATTCAAAGAATACCGATTTTTTAAGGGAACATTTTACGACATGATGTATCTTTCCATAAAAAGAGAAGTGTTCTTGAAGCGTATGGAGGAATGGGCGTGCCTATGATGTATCCGGACTTCAGAGATCTTTTTGATGCCGCGGCATTTCTTGCCGGGATCAATATTATAGATGACAGAAAGCTCTCTTTTGAGAGGATTTATATCGGTTCATCGTTTTGCCCCGTTTACTTTATTTTTTCGGATATATATCCGAAAGTGTTGGATTATTGTTCAAAAAGAAATCTCAAAATCAGTCTTTCTGTACCTGTTTTCAATGAAGCGCTTCTTCAACAGGGCAAGGAAAAGCTCGGTCAACTGATTGAAGCAGGAAAAGATGTTATTGACGAGGTTATCGTAAACGATATTGGCATGCTGCGGTATGTGTCCGAATACGGAAATGTTCCGGTTGTGTTGGGACGGCTTTTTTTCAAAGATCCGAGAGACGGCCGCCTCCCCGCCTTTGTTGAACGCACGGCAGGGTTTTCCTTGCTCACGTTTCCGGATTTTATCAACCAAGAAAAAGTCATCGGGATCGAGCTCGATCCCCTTGCGGATGTATTGGATCTTCGTGCAATCCGGGATTACCGGGGAGTGGTCACGCTCAATGGTCCGTATTGTTATATGAGTGTGGGAATGATTTGCAAATTCGGTTCTGTTCATAAAACAGTCGACCAAAAATTTAGGCCATCCACAGGATGCAGATTTGAATGTCAGCATATTGTTGAGATACACGCCGATCCGCATCGCCCGTTGAATAAAAAACTGATACGGGCAGGCAGGGCCGTATTCTTTTATCAACCGAAGGTGGAAACAATCGGTCGATCGGTTGATCGACAGCTGTATTTTCCGCTGGATGAGTTTACGCAGCGTCTGAAGGGATGAAAACGATGAATATACTTGTTCCGCTAAATGACAGAAGCTGTGTTTCCGAGTTTTCCAATGCGGGCGCAGACGAGTTTTATATCGGCTTTTATGATGAAAACTGGTCGCGCCGGTTTGGAGAATTTGCGGACATAAACCGGATGTCAGGATTTGGAAAACTTGCGAACAAATACGCGCTTTCGGAGCTAAAAAATATTGTGTCCGATGTGAAGAACCGCGGCAAAAAATTGTATATCACATTGAATGCAAACGCTTACTCTCGAGACGCATTGACCTATATGGAAGAAACCTATTATCCCGTATTCAAATCCATGAATATTGACGGATTGATCGTTTCGGATACGGTATCCGCATCGCTGGCAGTCAAGTACGGAATACCGGTTACGGTCAGCACAATGGGCGGGGCATATAACCGCGACGTCGTGAAGGAATACATCTCTATTGGCGCAAAAAGAATAATCTTCCCACGGGATTTGTCTTTAACCGAGATCGGGTCGATTATGAGAACCTGTCCGGAAGTCGAGTATGAGGTTTTCCATATGCGAAATGGGTGTGTCTTATCCGATTCGCATTGCCTTGGTATGCACCGCCCCGAGTGCGGCGCGACCTGTGGCTATCTCCGCTACAAGGACGAACAGGTAATAACGGATCTCCATTCTTTTGCGGATGATCATGATATTGAATTGAATGATTATCTTTACAATATGCTTTTTCACAACGAAGCGTGCGCCATGTGTGCGGTTTACAGGTTTGCTCAACTGGGAATATCCTCGTTGAAGATTGTAGGAAGAGCAGATGATACAGAAGGTATTATCCGGGATATTTCACTGACTGCTGAAAACATACGAATCGCCTATGAGAGTCAAAGCGAAGACGAGTATTTGAGAAACATGCGGTTTCATGATAATGTCCCGCAAAAATGCAGGCTGGCATTTTCATGTTATTATCCAGAGGTGAGATTTTAAAAAATGAAGATTACATTCAGACGGTTCCGCGATGAGGATTTGCTGTATCTATTTGAAAGATGTACACGGGATAAGGGCGTTATGCTGAACGAATCGGTTCCGCTCAGTAGCATAAGACAGTTTTCTGCGTATTTTTATGATAGGTTAAATAGGGTATACCACGATTTTTTTGTTGTTTCTGATGATGAAAGCAAGCTGGGGTATGTGTATTCATTTGATTACAGAATCTATGATTTGAATGGCAGAATGTTCGTATCAGCGGATCGCTGCCATCTGGATATTTTAATAAGCGCAGCACAGAAATTGTTTGAGGAATATCCGCTGAAAAAGATCTTTTGTTGGGTACGGCAAGACGATACGGAAATGCGAAAAGCGGCGGAAAGGATTTCTGCCAAACTCGAAGCGGTCCTGAGAGAATACATTTATGCAGACGGAAAGTATTTGGACGTTTTTGTTTATGGCATTTCCAGGGAGGATGTTGTGGATGAACGATGATGGTTCTGCGTTTCAGCAAGTTCAACCGTGTGCAAGCATGACGGATTTTGTTGAAAAACTCGAAACCCAGTTTTCCAACAACACGGCGTTTATTGCCGGAAACAGAAGGATACCGTATGCTGAGTTTTGCGAAAACATCAGAAAATGCGTTTCTTATTTTTGCCGATTTGAGCGCCGGTATTATTATATCCATATTTTGAGCGCCTATTATTTTGCGGTTGCATATTTGTCGATCGTGTGTTCGGGCAACATAGCGGTTCTCTCCAAACAACCGATTTTAACAGACCCGAGCGGGAAGGTTCCTGTTTATGAGATAACGGAAGCCATGCTGAAAGATGCAATCTCAAATGAACAGCCTTCCGATACATTTGTGCGTACAGATCCGGAAATTCTTGCAACGGTTGCGCAAAGTTCCGGAACGACCTCTGTGGCAAAAGGAGTGGCGCTTTCTCAAAAGGCGTTGCTTTGCAATATGCATGCGGGAATGTCCGCGATCAAATTCGAGGAAAGTTTCAGATATCTGCACGTCATCCCTTATTACCATCTCTTCGGCCTGGTATCCAATATGCTGGCGCCGCTCTATGCAGGGGCAGCGATTTGTGATTCCGGGAAACCGCTGAGCGTTTATTCTGATTTTTTGGAATACCATATTTCGGCAACTTGTTTGCCGCCGGTACTTGTGACCGGACTTTGGAATATGATAGAGCGTTACGGATTCGAACATATAACCGGTGGATATCTAAAGAAAATTATCTGCGCCGGCGCACCGCCGGATTATTCGGTTTATGCTGGATTTGAAAAAATAGGCGTCCATATTTTTACGGGCTATGGATTGACGGAATGTGCGCCGTGTGTTTCCGTGAACGGAGATTACGCCAATAAAACGGGGAGCTGTGGGCTGCCGGCTATTTGCAATAAAGTGAAGATCGTTGACGGAGAAATAGCCGTTAAGGGAGATAATCTCATGCTGGGATATTGGGAAGCTCCCGCCGAAACAGCAAAGGTGATCGTTGACGGATGGCTGATGACGGGTGATCTCGGGTATATCGATGCGGACGGGTTTCTTTTTGTAACCGGAAGAAAAAATAATCTGATCGTTTTTGAAAACGGCGAGAAATGGATGCCCGAACAATTGGAAAAAAAACTATGTGAAATCCCGGGAGTAATCGAGTCTTTGGTAACGGAATTCCGATCGCCGGACAAGGTGCTTTTGGATATCCTTGTCGTTTCAACGGAAGAAAAACACGACATGGCGACCCGAATCAAGCAGATGCTGGGGGAGGTTCAACTATTAAGCAGGCTGCATACCGTAACGGTCACAAGCGACCCACTTGAAAAAACCGCCCTGGGTAAAGTAAAACGGCAACAGAGTACGAAGGAATAGAGGTTGCGGGGAAACCGCTTGACAACTTGTGAATGAAGATAAGCAAGCGTAGTACGACAATGAAACTAAGGAGGATAAAAAATCATGTATTCGGAAGGCTTATCGGGACAGGGAGTTGATCCGGATACGCGGTTCTGCCGAGGGAGGGCCTATCCTTTACGCCCGGGGCATGCGGGCCGCACCATGAACGTCCCGACGGCAAAGGCTATCCGCAGGGGCTGTCCGGCGACGAGATCCCGCGCGTCGCGCAGATCATCGCGGTCGCCGATTGCTTTGACGCGATGTACTCGAACCGCCCCTATCGTGCGCGGATGAATTTTGAAAAAGCCGTGTCCATCATCAAAGAGGTGTCCGGCACGCAGCTCACGCCGGACGCGGTCGACGCGTTCCTGCGGCTTGTGGAAAAAGGCGAGTTCCGCGCCCCCGACGACACGGGCGAGGGCACGACCGAATCGATCGAAAATATTCGGAAATAAACAAGGAGAGGACGTGCCGGTGCAAAGCACCGGCAGCGATATCAATTCTTGACGGAATTTGCGATATATCCCTTTGGGATGCGATATGCAAAAGCGCGATATGCCGCCTTGCGGCGGCGCGAAAAGGAGAGGACGTGATGTTGAAACTTCGCAAAGGCAGCGTCGTTCCGTTTCCCGAGAGATTGTTTGAAGGATTTGAAGTGGACGGCAACACCATCATCGCCAATGTGTCCGCCGATAAGATCCGCGCCTTGATGGAGCGGTTTATCGACGACCATCGCGAGCCGCTGTTCTTCATTTTGGAACTGCCGTGCCACCGGGACGACGAGACCGAGATCAAGCCGGGGCTGGTGGAAGCGCTGCACCGGGACGTCTATTATCTTGACGACTGCACGGGCGCGGAAGCGCGGGAGATCCTGCGGCGGTTCGGCGACGTGCTGATCAACGACGGGCTTTGCACGTTCGGGTTCGGCGGGCATCGGTCGAACGATGAGCTCGTGTTTGGAAAATACAACGAGACCGTCGCGTTCAGCCGGAAGATCGAACGGATGGCGGAGATGTTTGAGGAACACCGGATCCCGTGGACGGCCGAGCTTGTCACCGCGCGGCGCACGTTTTCGGCCAATCATCCGGGCCGCAGTGACCGCATTGAGACCGACGGCCAAACGGTGTTTGATATCCCGGCCCTGCTTGAGGAGCAGGGGCTCTATAAAGCGGAGCGGCGGGAGGAGTAAGCGACGTTGTCTTGACAACGTCGCCGCGATATAAAAACCTGACTGCGTCAGAACCTTGTTACTCACTTCGTTCGTAATAAAGCCTGACGGAATTTGCGATATATCCCTTTGGGATGCGATATGCAAAAGCGCGATATGCCGCCGGGGCGGCGGCGCACCGTAGGGTGCGATGCCTACATCGCTATATAAAGGCGGCGCTGGAATCCTGCCTCCCCCCAGTAAAGGGAGGCTGCCGCCCGACGTTGGAAAACGGGGGTATACATCGACGCCAACCTTTTCCATTTTCAACTTTCCATCGTTTTCGAAAGGATTTTCCCCTATGACCATATCGGTATGATGCACCAAAGACGAATATGTACGCTTTTGCGTGCGGCGGCGGGTTCGCTGGCCGCTGACCGTGTGCGGGCTGCTGCTCGAGGCGCTCAAGGACGGCGAGGTCGACTGCGTGTTTCCCGCGAACCTCGACGCCTATGACGGGGAGCAGATGGGCATGACCATGACGCCGCCCATTATGCGGACGGAAATCTACGCCGTGGTACGCGAGGAGGCGCGCGACGCGTTTGCCCGTAAAGACACGGTGACCGTTGCGGTCAATCAGGGCAACACCAACTATGTCAAATTCCTCGAAGAGCATTTTCCCGGCTGGCAGCCCCAATACTATGAAGATACCCCCACGGGACTGCAGGCGGTTGCGGCGGGCGAGGTGGATTGCCTGCTCATCAGCAACTACCGCTACAACGATATTTCCCGCGAGTGCGACCAATTGGGGCTGACCACCCTGGTGACCGGCATCGTCCGCCACCTGCGGCAAAAAGGATTTACGATCGAGTTGGACGATTTCGGCTCCGGCTATTCGTCGCTGAATATGCTCTCCACGATGCCCATCGACGTGTTGAAAATGGACAAGGGCTTCATCCAAAACATCGGCAACGGCGAGATGGACATCCGGCTGGTCAAGCTGATTCTGGACATCGCAAAGGATCTGCGGGTGCCGGTCGTGGCCGAAGGGGTGGAGGACGAAGCGCAGCTGGCGCTGCTCAAGCAGTATGGCTGCGCGCTCGCGCAGGGGTACTATTTCTCCCGCCCGCTGTCGGCGGACGATTTTGAGAGGTGGCTCGCTGATTGCATCGCAAACGGCGAGCTTTGAGTTTCGAGGTCAACCGAAATCCGGCGGTCTTTTCTGACCTCTCACCTCTCACGTCTCATCTCTAATATGAAACGGGCACAGCCCGGAAAGGACGGCCTTATGGGGGCGTATGAATCCATTTTTAAGCGGCGATCGTTCCACCGGTTTCCGGACCACGAGCCCCTGACCGACGCGGATATGCAGGCGGTGAGGGAGGCGATCGCGGCGGCAACGCCGCTTGATCCCACGATCCAAACGAAAATCGGAATGTGCCCGGAAGCGGAAACCTCCTGTCACTGCGGCGCGGAATATTGCCTGCTTTTTTACAGCGAGGACAAGCCCGGCTACTTGCAAAACATCGGCTACATCGGCGAGCAGATCGACCTTATGCTTGTCGAGCAGGGGATCGGCACGCTCTGGTACGGGTTTGGCAAGATCGACGAAAAGCGGCGGGACAACCTGAGCTTTGTCATTATGATCGCGATCGCGAAGGCGCCACAGGACGCGTTTCGGCAGAATATGTTTGCCGCAAAACGCAAGAGTGTTCGGGACGGCTGGCAGGGGGACACGCTCGGCGTCGCCGGGATCGTGCGCTTCGCGCCGAGCGCCTGCAACACCCAACCGTGGCTGACCGTGTGCGAGGGGGACACGCTGACCGTGTACCGCTCCAAAAAAGCGGGGAAATACGGGCTGCTGCCCGCCCGGCTTCTCACCTATTTTAACCGCATCGACATCGGGATCTATCTGTATATGCTGGAGGTGTGCCTGCGGCACGAGGGGTTTGCCTTCGTGCGGGAGCTGCCGGATAAGGCGGGGGATGGCGCGACCGAGCTTGCCGCCGTCTATCGCGATCTCAAGCGGCAGCAGGAAGGCACCATCGCGCGGATCGCCCGCTATGAAGGATTGATGCAAAAAGCGGAAGCGATGCTCGCGTCCGGCGACCCGGACGCCGGGGAGCTGCAAGACATCACGGCGGCGCTTTCGGCCTATTACAGCAGCCGCTATTGGAAAGAGGATTTTGCCGAGGACGAAGCGGGGCGCCTGCCGCCCGACCTGTCCCGCGGCGTGTTGTCGGAAGACGGGCTGTATGACCTGCTGCAAGCCTGCAAAGCCTTGCCAAGACGAAGCAAAAGCGGGTTGAACGCTCCCCAAGGTAAAACAAGCTCCTAGGAGGCATAGACGCGTGGAAACGCAAGCAAAAACAAACGCAAAACCGAAACAAGGATGGTCGCTGCAAGCGCTGCAGGTGGTGATGGTGGTGCTGGCGCTCGTCATCTCCGGCACGCTGGTGTACTACACCTTTTTGGCCGCCGAGACGGCGCGGCAACTGTCGGCGGCGGCCGATCAATATATCGAGCTGCAAAACGCGGCGGACGGCTTGATTCAGGCCTCCGACTATCTCACCGAGATGGCGCAGCACTTCACGGCGCAGGGCGACCGACAGTATATGGACGCCTATTTTGAAGAAGCAAACGTCATGAAACGCCGCGAGCAGGCACTCTCGACGCTGGAGCAGTATGATTTCAGCCGCAAGGCGGAGGAGGAGCTGCGAAAGGCGCTCGAGGATTCGCAGCATTTGATGAATCTCGAATACTACGCGATGCGGTTGACCTGCGACGCGATGGGATATACCGATCTGCCCGCCGAGGTCGCGGGCGTGGAGCTTGCGGTGACCGACGCCGCGCTGCCGGCGCGGGAGAAGCTGCAGCTCGCGCAGCGGCTGCTGATCGGCGAGCTGTATTACGGAGAAAAAGACCGCATCCGGGAGGATATGAATAAGAGCCAGCAAGGGCTCGTTGACGCGACGAAGCAAAATAAAGCGGCGCTTGAGAGCAGCTTAGAGACCCAAATGCTGGTCGTGCGGATCATCATCGCGGTGCAGATCGCCGTGTTTTTGCTGATGCTCGGCGTGACGATGCTGCTCGGCATCCGGCCGGTGCTGGCCGCGGTGCACAAGATCCGGGAGGGCAGCCGCATCCCGGCGATGGGGGCGCGGGAGTTCCGGTATCTTGCGCAGGAATACAACAAAATGTATGAGCACTATCACGCGAGCATCCGGCATTTGAACTATAAAGCGTCCCACGATGAGCTGACCGGCGTTTACAACCGCGCGGGGTACGATCTGCTGTTGTCCGGCGTCGAGCTCAAAACGACCTGGTTTTTGCTCATCGACGTGGACAATTTCAAAAAATTCAACGATGATTTCGGGCACGAGGTCGGCGACCGGGTGCTGCAAAAAACGGCGCAGGCGATCCGCCGCCATTTCCGCGCGGACGATTATGTCTGCCGCATCGGCGGGGACGAATTTGTGGTAATGATGACCCACGCCGACGCGGGACAGCAGGCGATGGTCGCCGACAAGCTGACGGCGATCCGCCGCGATCTGGCGGCCGAGGCGGAATCCGTCCCGGCGATCACCGTCAGCATCGGCGCGGCGCACGGCTGCGCCGCGGAAAGCACTGAGGAGTTGTTTGAACAGGCGGATCGCGCGATGTATGAGACCAAACGCCGCGGCCGCAACGGCTACACGTTCTATCGGGACATCGCGGCCGCCGAGGCGGCGGAAAAAAACTTTGTGTAAGAGGCGCTTTATGAAGCAACACGATCCCTTTATCTGGGTCAGGGAGACCCGGCTTGCGATCCCCGGCGTGACACGAGAGCACCGGTTCCTGCATATCACCGACACGCATCTTTGCGTGTGGGACGAGCAAAGCTCCAAAGAAGAAAAGACGGAATCCATCCGCCGGGAGGGGCTGTGGCAGCCGGTCAAGGAGGAGTTTGCGCGCATCAGCGGCGAACCGTTCGGCGACGCGCAGAAGATCTCCACCGTGAACGCCTTTGACAAGCTGCTGAGCTTGGCCGCGGCCGAACAGCCGGATGCGCTGCTGATGACCGGGGACAATCTCGATTATATGCACCCCGCGGGGGAACGCTATTTGAAAAAGCGGCTGCGCGAGTATGGCGGGCGGGTTCTCTGTGTGCCGGGCAACCACGAAGCGGCCGCCTGCCCCGGCTTGTGGGAGTCGGGGGTGCAAACGATGGACTTTGACGGCTTTCGCCTCGTCGGGGTCGACAACCGGCAAAAAACCGTCACAAAACCGGATCTTCGGCGGCTGCAAGCGCTTTGTGAAGAAAAGGTGCCGCTGATCGTGCTGTGCCACATCCCGCTCGCGACGGCGGCCTGCAAAGAGGATCTGAAAAAGCTCGACGACTATTTTTATATCGACGAAGACACAGCGGACGACGGCGGGCGCGCCTTTGCCCGCTTGTGCAAAACGCACCCGGCGATCAAAGCGGTGCTGTGCGGCCACGCGCACGGGTATACGGCGACCATGCTCGCGCCCGGCAAGCCGCAGATCATCGGCTCGCAAGGGATGGCGGGCGCGGTGCACCGTTTGACGGTGGCATAACCCGATACGCTTCGCATCGGCGAAAATCGGATGTGTCGATTTCTTTTTACTATAACGGAGACAAACACCATGGACGTTGTGGAAATTCTGTTGATCGTGCTCGGCGCGGTGATCATGCTGCAGGACATCGTGTGGTATGCGCATTTTCTGCGCAACACGCGGGACGTGCTGTCCGCCGGCGACAAAAAAGACGCGATGTGGCGGCGGCTGGGACTGGTGCTGTTGGTGTTCTTTTTCATCGGCTATCTGTTTGTCGGGCTCTTCTCTGAGCCGGATATGATGATGGCGCTGATCCTGCTGTTTGGCAGCGTCTTTGTGACCATCGTGCTGTTTATTATGTTCAAGCTGCTCGATAACGTCAAGGAGCAGAGCCTCGACATCGCGAAGGTGCTCATCAGCGTCATCGACGCGCGCGACCCGAATCTCAACGGTCACAGCGTGCAGGTGCAGCAGGTGACCATGCTGCTGTACGAGCACCTGCCGCACGCGATGAAAGCGCAGGTAAACCCGGTCAGCCTCGAATACGCCTCGCTGATGCACGACGTCGGCAAGCTCGGCATCCCGGAATCCATTTTGAACAAGCCGGACAAGCTGACCGAGGAAGAAAGGGAGCTCATGCGGCAGCACCCGAAGATCGGCGTCGATCTGCTGCGGCCGCTGCACAATTTTGAAGAGGTCGAAAACTGGATTTATTGCCACCACGAGCGGATGGACGGCAACGGCTATTATCATGTGCCGCCGGAGGATATCCCGCTCGCGGCGCGGATCATGGCGATCGCGGACACCTATTCCGCCATCACCATGCGCCGGTCGTATAAAGCCCCGCGCACGCATGAGGAAGCAGTCGCGATCATCCGGGATGTGGCGGGCACCCAGCTCGACCCGGAGCTGGTGGAGATTTTTCTGACCATCCCGAAAGAGGAACTCGAACGCTGTATCCCCGACAAGGTGAAATATTGAGAACGCAAAAAGAGAAGGTCATCCGCAGGATGGCCTTCTCTTTTTGAAAGGGTTTGTTTATGCGTGTGCGACGTCTCCACGGTATTCGAGGCAAAGCATCGTCAGGTCGTCGAATTGCGGTGCGTCCTCGACAAAGGCGTCCACCGCTCGCCGCACCTGCTTCAAAATGGCTTCCGGGTCGACGGACGTGTTTTCGTTGAGCGCCGCGAGCATACGATCGGTGCCGAAAAGTTCCTGAGCGGCGTCGGTCGCCTCCGGCACGCCGTCGGTATACAGAAACAGCTTGGAGCCGGGTTCCAGCTGAAGCTCGTACTCCTTGTATTTCATCCCGTTCATCCCGCCGATGACAAAGCCGTGCTTGTCTTTGACCAGCTCAAAACGGCCGTCCGCTTTCTTGAGGACGGGGTATTCGTGCCCCGCGTTGGCGGCGGTGAGTTTGCCGGTCGACAGCTCGAGGATGCCGAGCCACACCGTGACGAACATCTCTTCCCGGTTGTTTGAGCAGATCGCGGCGTTGGTGTCGGTAAGGATCTGGGCGGGCGATTTCCCGAGCATCGCGTTGTTGGCAAGGATGATCTTCGACGCCATCATAAACAGCGCCGCCGGAACACCCTTGCCGGACACGTCCGCCATCACCATGCACAGATGATCGTCGTCCACAAGGAAGAACTCATAAAAGTCGCCGCCGACTTCTTTGGCGGGATCCATCGTCGCATAGATATCGAATTCCGGGCGATCCGGGAACGCGGGATAGATGCTCGGCAGCATATCCGCCTGGATGCTGGAGGCCATATTCAGCTCGGTCTCGATGCGGGAGGATTCCACTTGCTGTTTCGCGTACCGGTCGTTCAAGCTCCGCACGATGACCGAGAACATATACACCGCGGAACAAACGGTCGCGATGATGATGAACTGGATGCCGTAGGAGAAAGACTGGATCACGATGGCAATAACCGGCGCGATCATATAAATCCAAAACGCGATGAGAACGCGTCTAGAGACGCATTTGGGGTGCCGCACCAGCAGCACGATGTCGATGGCCAGCATCGCGAGCGGGCACAGGTTGGAGAGCAGGTATCCGGAGGAACGATGATAGACGTTGGCCTCGTCAAAGTGATAGATGCAGTCGGTGAACAGCCCGACGATCAAAATCGCCGCGTGGGTGCAAAGCAGCACAAACAGCGTGATAAAAATCGCCCTTGTCGCGTGCTTAGGCTTGGTCACCGACAGGATGAGCAGCGACATCATATGCGCCATAAAACCGGCGGCGAGGATCTCGACAAAGGTGACCGCATAGAGTGCTACTCGCCACCCTTCGCCGGGGAGGCCGTCCATAAGCTGGCGAGCGAGGTGCGTCGAAATGTACAAAAGGATCAGCAGGAAAAAGAGCTGAAAATACAGCTGCACCTTCTTTTCCAGATGTTGCGACGAGCTGATCTGCAAAAAGCACAGCCAGCAGATGCCGATGCCTGCCGCAATGAATAGACAGTTGATCAGATCAATGATGGACAAATTGGTTATCATCGGGTTCGCCTCCAAAAAAAGGGGTAGGTGAGGGGGTTATTCGATGGTCAAAATATCGGAAAATCCGGTGACCTCAAAGATCTCCATCACGGTTTCGTTCACATTGCGGATGGTCAGCGTGCCTTGTTTTGCCATGGCCTTTTGCGCGGACAGCAATACCCGCAGGCCGGCAGACGACACGTAGGTAAGCTCGGCCATATCCAGCACGAGAGCGGTGATGCCGTTCAAAGACGCCGAGATCGCCTGCTCCAGTTCCGGCGCTGTGGTGGTGTCAAGCCGCCCGGCGAGCGTGAATAGGGCGTTCCCATTTTCGATTGCTTTTTGGATGGTAAGCATATAAGATTCCTTCTTTCTATACTGGTTTTACGTTTATTGTCCGGAAACCGTCCGATAGAGCGCGAACGCGTCCGCCATATTGTTGCCGTTTTCGCCGTCCATATCGCCGATTGCCGCCTGCAGCTCACTGAGCGTGAGCTGTCCCGACACGCCGCGATACAGCAGGAACGCATCCGCCATATTCACGGTGCCGTTCAGATCCAGATCGCCGACGAGGGAGGTGAACGTCGCCGCGAGCGAGACGGTGTAGTGCCACCGGTGGAAGTATTCGCCGGTGGATTCGGTCACGGAAACATATGCGTCGCCGTTGTCGTCAAAAGCAAGGTCACAGGGGGTCGAGGTGTACACCCGATCGTCCCCGAAGGAGTCCATCCTCAAGTCGATTTTGGAGTCGCCGGACGCCGTCGCGTGATAGGTTGCGAGCGCGTCTTGCAGGGCGGTTTTCGCGTCTTCGATCCACGCGTTTACGGTGGGGTCGGAGGGCTGGGAGAAGGACGCCGCCGTTTCGTTATGTTGGATCTGGATCGGCGCTGTTTTGCCGGTGCGCGTGTCGGTCAGCACAAGATCAGCGTCCACCGTGGTGGTGGAGGTGTCGGTGGAGTTGTCCAGCATCAAGTAGCGCAGCATCCAGACGGCTTTGACGGTGGTGTCGCCTTGCGGCGTGACGGTGTCGCCGGGGTCATACAGCGTGTCGTCCACCTTCCATTTATAAAACGAGGCGTGAAATTTTGTGAAGGCGCAGGCGGGCAATTCATATTCCCGGCCGACGGTGGCGGTATCCGCGTCCATCTCGCCGGTGCCGGTGCCGGGATCAAAGGTGACCGTGCAGGTGGCGGACGCCGGTCCGGAGACGGTTATCCAGGCGTATTTAACGGTGTAGTTTGTGACCTTGCGGGCGGTGCCGGAGATGACATACAGGTTTTCCCAGTCGTCCGGGTCACCGATCGCGATCAGATCGTCGCTGTTTTGATAGGTGGTGCCGGCAAAAGTCACCTGCGTGATAACTGCATACATGTTGCCCGAAAAGAGGTTGCTGTAATCGGGGACAACCGCCTCATCCTTGCCGGCGGTGAGCTGTGCGATCCGCTCATCAAAGGCGGCTTTTTGCTCGGCGATATATGCCGACATCTCTTTGCCGTTCGGGAGCGGCTCGATGCCGTCGCCCGATTTTTGAAGGGTCACGGCGACCGTGTTCAGCTTGCCGCCGTCAGCGGCAACGCTAAGCGGCAGGGCAGCCAGCAGAAACAGGGCGACAAACAGCAAACAGAAAGATTTTTTCAGCATCGGTTCAACACCTCGTTCTTAAGATTGCTACTTTATATTGTACGCGATTTTGTCGCCACCGTCAAGAGAAAATACGGATAGCGGCTATCCGCTATTCATTTGGCGACCGCCGAATCATATTGAGCGCGTGGGAGGCGGCGAGGGTGCGCCGTGGCATAGCCCCTTTAACTTGTGGCCTTGACAAACCTGCATCTTGCAATCTCGACAAAAACCGTATATACTGAAAGGTGTTGAGTGCGACAATACTTGGCAGAAGAAGGAGAACCAGAAACTATGAAAAAAACAGATGTATTCTTTTGTTATCGAGAAGCAGGCGCCCAAACGGCAAAGCTTTTCAAACGATATCTTCAAAGAATAGATTTTCCGGGAGAGGTTTGGTACTCCGATCTCGAAAATGTCGGGAATTATAAAGCGGATCCTGTTCCGCTTTTGGGACAGGCAACGTGTGCTGTGATGTTCATAGACAAAAATTTTACCGAAGGGTTTTCAAACTCAGATTGTGTAACGGCAGCAGAAGTCCTTGAAATTGTGAAAAATAAAAAAGCGCGGCCTGATAAATTTACCGTTATCACAATCTTTTTAAGCCGTGAGGCAGGATTCTCGGAAGAAGAAGCGAAAACACTGGAAAGCCTGCTCGTAAAAAATCAACTGTCTCGGGAAGACGCACAAATTGTTACCAAATGCAACCAAGTCGTTTTTAATACCCGAAAAGACGATGAACAAGAGCTGTTTGATAAATTGAAATATGAACTTCTGCCAAATAGCTTTTTTCAGCAAAAAAACGCTACTGACGGCTTTGCGTTCGGGAATCAGGCTACGTCCGCTTGTTTTGTTGTATGGGGTGAAGATAAAGACCAAATCAACCCGGCACACGTTTCGTTTCAATTATGCACAACCCCCCCGGCATTATTTTCGCGGATTCAAAATGCCAATGTAGAATATCAACAAGACGAACAAAACAACGATGCCATTTCCGTAGTGGGCGCAGATTTACGACTTACCGATAATACGGAAGAAATTTGTGTGACGATCCGGTTCGTAAAAAGCGATCATAACACATTTAAAAAAGCATTGGCGTTAAAAGATCCCCTTGGGTTAGACCAGATTATATACGAGTATGATATTAAAAAACCTGTCGACTATCCTATCCCGAACTCCATGGGACTGGCCTTTATGGTGGTAACGGCGGATCACAAGCTGCTGTTTACACGGCGGAGCGAAAAACGCCAAATCCGCACCTTGGAATATGACTGCTCCGTTGTAGAAGGGTTGCGCAACTGCGATCGTTGCCTTTTGGAAGAAAATTATTTGGTCAACGAGATTCATCGTGGATATGCAGAAGAAGTATCAAAAGAACGTGGAGACGAGTTACGGATTATAATAAACGGATTGGTGCTTGACAAGCAATACGGTCAATGGAATTGGGTAGGCACCATTTTTACGCCACAAACGGCGAAAGACATCCTGCGCACATACCCGACCAACAAGGATCCGTACGAGAAAAGTACGCTGGAATTTGTTTCATATATTGATGAACAAGGCAATTTGTCGCTAGCAAATGTAACCGCGCGCTTAAAAGCATATCGCTTAGAGGGCTTTTGGGATATGGCGTTAGCGGCAGTGTATTCCGCCCTTCGTAATATCGGATTTTGTAACAAGGATATAGAGGCCATTGCACTTTGACCGCAAAAGAATCAAGGAGAGAAAGCCATGACCATCAAAACGGTGCAAACCGAGGATTTTTCCATGGATTACGGCGTGTTCGGAAAGGGAGATCGGCCGCTTGTCATTCTGCCGGGGCTGAGCGTGCAAAGCGTGCTCGCGGCCGCCTCCGCCGTCGAAAAAGCGTATGCGAAATTGAGGGAAGATTTCACCGTCTACCTGTTTGATCGCCGGAAGGAGCTGCCGCCCGTCTATCCCCTCGAGCAGATGGCGGCGGACACCGCCGCCGCGATGGACGCGCTGGGGCTTTTTGACGTCTGTCTATTCGGCGCGTCGCAGGGCGGCATGATGGCGCTGCAGCTCACGCTCGACCGGCCGGATCTCGTGGGAAAGCTCGCGCTCGGCTCGACGGCTTCGCGGGTGGACCGAACCTCCTTCCCCGCGATCGGGGAATGGACAGCGCTTGCCAAAGCGCGGGACGGGGAGGGGCTCTATCTCGCCTTTGGCGAAAAGGTGTATCCCCCGGCCATGTTCGAGCGGTATCGCCGGGCGTTTGCGATGCTCGGCCGCTCGGTGAAAGAGGACGATCTCGATCGGTTTGTCATTCTGGCCAACGCTGCCAGCGACGGCTTTGACGTGACGGCGCGGCTGTCCGAGATCCGCTGCCCCGTGCTGCTGCTCGGTGCGCGGGACGATGCGGTGCTGGGGGCGGCGGCGACCGAGGAGATGATCCGGGCGTTCGACGGCCGAAAAGACGTCGAAGCGGTGTGGTACGACGGATACGGGCATGCGGCGTATGATCTGGCGCCCGATTATAAAGAGCAACTGCGGCGGTTTTTCACCGCCGACAACAACGAGAGGACGTGAGGATATATGCGGCTTGCGATGGCGGATCTGCTGCCGGCGGCGCTTGTGGGACTCGGCGTCTATAAAGCCCGACCGGTCAAGCCCTTTTCCGGCATCCATGAAGACTATATTTCACTCGAGACGGGACGCAGCCTGCGCGGTG
>JAFTBJ010000210.1 GCA_017455295.1 Clostridia bacterium | reverse complement strand
TCTCCTTTTCCATTGTTTATATATTGCCTATATCTGTATCATTGGCTGCCGCTGTCGATGATCTTATCGAAATATTCCTGCACCGATTGGCCGCCGACAGCGTCGGTCACCGAAAAGGCGTCATACACCGACTCGGCTTGCAGCCACAGCCGCATGGCGTCCCGGTATTTTTCGTCGCGCATCGATTCCGGCATTTGCGGATCGTCGAGTTGCATAGCCAGCGTCGTCTCCACCCAAGTCTCGTCCGGGGTGATACCCTCTTTTGCGGCATACTGAAGGAGCAGCTTCCGCTGCAGCACTTCACGAGCCAGCGCGTCGTTGTTGCCTGCGTTCTCCTTGTCTTCCCGGAGGATGGATTGTTCCTTCAACAAATGGGCATAGTCCATCTCGGTTTGATAGATCGGGATGTCCCCGAAATAGCCGTACACCGTCTCGTCGCCCGTCTCATAGTTCAGTGGAAGGGTTGCCGACTGCCCGTTACATCCTGCAAAAAGCAAAGCGGCCAGCATCAGCAACGCGATCAGCACCGTGACTCGTTTCATTGTAGATTCCTCCAAACATATCGTAAGGTTTATGGCCGATTCGGCGCACCGAAAATGTGTGTACGGTTTGCCCCATCTCCCGTGCCGACGTAGGGCCGGGCCTTGGTCCGGCCGCAAGGGTTGCCGGGAATTTGTGGCGGCGTATCTTCAAGGCTTCTCCTTGAGGAAGATCCCCTGACAGGGGAAATGTCCGCGAAGCGGACAAAAGGGTGGCCGTTTCCGGCAAGGAAAAGCTGTCGAGGCGGTAACGCCGAGACGGATGAGGTGTTTGCCGCAAATGTGTGGTGACCATTGGTTCCACCTCATCCGGGTTCGCTTACGCTCACCCGCCTTCTCCTCAAGGAGAAGGCATAATTGCGTGCCGCAACCCGGGGCGATATCCGGCTCTCCTTTTGCTAAAAAAGCGGCTGTTATGTCCTTTTCGCACAGCCGCTTTTTTGATTATTCGGTTTCCGTCCATGTAAAACTGCCGGAAAGCAGGGTGGTAACGTCGGCGGACACGGTGAGCAGCCCCCCGTCGGTCTGACCGACGCGGGTGGTTTCATCCGGCAGCTCGAGGCGGCATTCGCCCGGCTGCACCGACGTGATAAACGGGATATGCCCCGCCATCACCGCGAGGTCGCCTTCGGCGCCGCGCAGGATGAGACGATAGGCGTCCCCGTCAAACAGGTTGCCGTCCGGCGAGGAGACGATCAAATGAAAGGTATTCATCAGGCGTTCCTCTTTGCTTTCTCCACCGCTTCGTCGATCGTGCCGACGAACAGGAACGCCGACTCGGGCAGGTCGTCATGACGGCCCTCGATGATCTCCTTGAAGCCGCGGATCGTCTCGGACAGCGGCACATAGGTGCCGGGGATGCCGATGAATTTTTCGGACACGTGGAACGGCTGCGACAGGAAGCGCTGGATCTTTCTCGCGCGCTGCACGAGCAGTTTGTCCTCGTCCGACAGTTCGTCCATACCCATGATAGCGATAATGTCCATGAGTTCCTGATACCGCTGCAAAATGCGCTGCACTTCGCGTGCGACGGTATAATGCTCTTCGCCGAGCACATCGGCGGACAAAATGCGGCTGGTGGATTCCAGCGGATCGACCGCCGGATAGATGCCCTGCGACGCGATCGCACGGGACAGAACCGTCGTCGCATCCAGGTGCGCAAAGGTGGTCGCCGGGGCGGGGTCGGTCAAATCGTCCGCCGGGACATAGACCGCCTGCACCGAGGTGATCGAGCCTTTTTTCGTTGACGTGATACGCTCCTGCAGCGCGCCCATTTCGTTGGCAAGCGTCGGCTGATAGCCCACAGCGGACGGCATACGGCCGAGCAGCGCCGACACTTCGGAGCCCGCTTGCGTGAAGCGGAAAATGTTGTCGATGAAGAGCAGCACGTCCTGCCCTTCCTTATCGCGGAAATACTCCGCCATGGTAAGCCCCGAAAGCCCGACTCGCATTCTTGCTCCGGGCGGCTCGTTCATCTGACCGTACACGAGCGTGGTGTTTTGCAGCACGCCCGATTCCATCATTTCGTTATAGAGATCGTTGCCCTCACGAGTACGCTCACCCACACCGGTGAATACCGACAGGCCGCCATGTTCTTTGGCGATGTTGTTGATGAGCTCCATGATGAGCACCGTCTTGCCAACGCCCGCGCCGCCGAAGAGGCCGATCTTGCCGCCCTTGGAATAGGGGCAGATCAGGTCAATGACCTTGATGCCGGTCTCGAGGATCTCGGTGGAGGTCGCGAGCTCGTCATACTCCGGCGCGGGGCGATGGATGTTCCATCTCTCCTCCGTCACCGGAGGTTCTTTTTTATCCACCACGTCGCCGAGCACGTTGAAAATGCGGCCGAGCGTTTCACGGCCGACCGGCACGGTGATGGCGCTCTCCGTATCGGTGACCGGCGTGCCGCGCTTGAGGCCGTCGGTGGAAGCCATCGCGATGCAGCGCGCTGTATTGTCGCCGATATGCTGCGCCACTTCAACCGTCAGCGTCCGCTTCCCGATCGGCATGGTAAGGGCATTATAAATTGCGGGAAGATGTCCTTCCTCAAAGCGCACGTCCACAACCGGTCCCATGACCTGTGACACGCGTCCTTTTGCTGTATCTGCCATAAAAAGGCAACCCCTTTCTTAACTTCCGCTACCGGCGACGATCTCGGTGATTTCCTGCGTGATCGCGCCCTGCCGCGCCCGGTTATACTGTAGCTGCAGATCGTCGATCATCTGCGTCGCGTTCTTGCCGGCGGAATCCATCGCCGTGCGTCTGGCCGCCACTTCGGAGGCAAAGCTCTCCCGCACCGCGGCAATCAGCCGCCCCGCCACATATTCCGGTACGGCGGCATTCAAAATGGTCAATTCATCCGGCTCAAACACCACGCCCGCGCCGGACGTCGCCTCCTTCTGTGTCAGCGGCAGCAGCCAGGTGACCGTCGCTTCCTGCGACATCATGGAGACATATCTCGTCCAAACGATGCCGAGACGGTCATACTGCCCGTCGGCAAAGTCGGCGCATTGTGCTTTGGCCATCTCCATTGCATCCGCAAAGGTAAAATACTCGGCGGTCGGCCCTGCGCCATAGCGGTCGCAGGCGCGTTTGCCGATCGGCGTCACCTCGGCGTCGGGATAGTCCCGCAATGTGCGAAACACATTTGCGTTGTAGCCGCCTGCAAGGCCGCGGTCACCCGCGATGACGATCAGGCGCGTTTTGCCGCCGTCCGCTTCCCGCATATAGGGGCTCTTGCGGCACTCGTTGCAGGTGGTCAGCACCTTGACGGCGTCGCTGACCGCCGCCGCATATTCCCGACTGCGGTTCATCGCATCGGTCGCGCGGCGGATCTTGGAGGATGCCACCAGCCCCATCGCTTTGGTCAGATGCAGGGTGGAGTTGACACTTTTGATGCGGGTGCGCAGATTTTTGATATCGGCGCCCATACGTTATCACCTCTGCATTTCGGAAAGTGCTTGTTTCAAGGTTTCGACGTCGCTGTCGTCGAAATATCCGCTTTCAAAGCGGGTCAGCAGCTCACTATAGTCGCGCTCCATTTTTTCAAACAGCCGCGTTTCGTATTCGTTCACCTTCGCCACTTCGACATCGTTCAAATATCCATTGATGACGGCATAGATGATCGCCACCTGATTGCCGACGCGCACCGGCGCGTTGCGCTTTTGCTTCAACACCTCGACGATGCGTTCGCCGAGCGCAAGACGTGCTTTCGTGTCGGCGTCGAGGTCACTGCCGAACTGCGCAAACGACTGCAGTTCGCGATACTGCGAATAGAGCAGTTTCAGCTCGCCCGACACTTTTTTCATCGCCTTGAGCTGCGCCGAACCGCCGACGCGGCTGACCGAGATGCCGGGGTTGATGGCCGGCATGACGCCCGCGTGGAACAGCTCGGTCTCAAGGAAGATCTGACCATCGGTGATGGAGATGACATTGGTCGGAATATAGGCCGACACGTCGCCCGCCTGGGTCTCGATCAGCGGCAGTGCCGTGATCGATCCGCCGCCGAATTCCGGCGCGACGCACGCCGCGCGTTCGAGCAGACGGGAATGCAGATCGAACACGTCGCCGGGATACGCCTCACGTCCGGGCGGACGGCGGATCAG
>JAFTBJ010000209.1 GCA_017455295.1 Clostridia bacterium | reverse complement strand
GTGGCACGCGCGACGGATTTTGATATAGGTTGCGGCGACCTGTAGGGCGGGGGCGGGGCTCTCGCCGGGGATAACGCACAAACCTGCGGCGGGTATGCCGTCCCCTTGAGGGGAAGGTGATTTTGCGGCGTATCTGCGACGCAAAATCGGATGAGGTGGAAACAATGGTTACCACCCATTTTTGGCGACCCGCAGGGCGCGATGACCCTGCCCAAACATCGGCTCAATTTCGCCGCAAAGCATTGCGGCTCATTTCACCGTGTTGCCGCCACTCCTTTTTGCTCGCTTCATCGCCCACTGGGCGCTCGCAAACGTCCCCACATCGTGCCGCGGGCTTAGCATCAATCTTCCGGCGGCGCTAGAATCCTGCCTCCCCCCAGCAAAGGGAGGTGTCGTCGCGCGGAACCGCGCGCGACGACGGAGGGATTGTTAAGGGCGATGAAATGACCGCTCGCGCGGTCATAAAATATGCGCAAGGGCATTGACTGCCATACACAGCACCACCCCAAACGCGGTGGGCAGCAGCACGGCAAGGGCGGTCTGCTTCAGGCTTTTTGTTTCCTTATACACCGTCGCGCAGGTGGTGGCGCAGGGAAAATGACACAGCGAAAACAGGATATAGCAGACGGCGGTGACCGGTGTCCAGCCGTTTTGGGCGAGCACGGTGTGCAAGGCGGACAGATCCGACAAATCGACCGGCGCGCCGGCGGAGAGATACCCCATCAAGGCCAGCGGCAGCACAATCTCGTTGGCGGGGAACCCCAGCAAAAACGCCGTGAGGATCACGCCGTCGAGCCCGAGCAGCCGCCCGACGGGGTCGAGCGCTTCGGTGATGTGCTGCAGCAGCGTCAGGTCGCCGACGGATAGATGCGAAAGCCCCCAGATGACAAGCCCGGCGGGGGCGGCGACCGCCGCCGCGCGACCGAGAATTTTGAGGGTGCGGTCAAAAAGCGACCGGGTGAGCACCTGCAGGATCGCCGGGCGGCGATAGGGCGGCAGCTCCAGCGCAAACGATGAGGGCAGCCCCTTGCATACGGTGCGGGAGAGAAGCCGCGACGCGGCCAGACTGCATAGTACGCCGCACACGATCACAGCGGACAGCAGCACGGCCGACAGCAGCGACGAGGCGACCCCGCCGAGCGAAAGCGGCAGCACGAGAAACAGCGCGATTAGCGACAAGATGGCGCCGAACCGGCCGTTGCAGGGGACAAACGAATTGGTCAGCATGGCGATCTGCCGCTCGCGCGGGGAGTCGATGATGCGGCAGCCGGTCACCCCGACCGCGTTGCACCCGAGCCCCATGCACATCGTGAGCCCTTGCTTGCCGCAGGCGCCCGCCTTTTGGAAATGCCCGTCCAGATTGAACGCGATGCGCGGGAGATACCCGCTGTCTTCGAGCAGGGTAAAGAGCGGAAAAAAGATCGCCATCGGCGGAAGCATCACAGCGACCACCCAGGAAAGCGTGCGGTATACGCCGTCGAGCAGCAGCAAGAGGAGCCACGGCGGCGTCTGCATTGCTTCAAGCCCCGCTCGCAGCGGGGATTCGAGCGCGGAAAAACCCGCCGCCAGCCACGCGGACGGGCGATTGGCCGCGACGATGGTGATCCACAGCAGCACACACAGCAGCGCAGCCATACACAGCCGCCCGGTATAGCGACCGGTCAATATGCGGTCGAGCCGCCCCGCCCTTTTGGGCGGCAGGGGCGACGATACCACCGCCCGCGCCACCTCTTCGGCGCGGGCGATTTGCTTGCTCGCGATCGCCTGCCCGACCTCTTTTGGCGGCAGCGCGGCGGCCGACAGCGCCGCCGACACGGCGGGATCGTCCCGCAGATCGCACCCGAGACGGGGTGCGGCGGCGTCGAGCGTTCGGTCGTCCCCCTCGAGCAGCCGCAGCGCCAAAAAGCGGCGATAAAACGGGTCGTCGACCAGCGGCGACAGGGCTTCTTCGAGCGGTAAAACAGCGGCTTCGATCGCGTCGTCATAGCGCAAAAGCTGTTGGCGATTGGGATAGCGGACGAGCTGTGCCGCCATATCCATCACCGCCGCGAGCCCTCGCCGCCGCCGCGCCGCGGTTTCCACCACCGGCACGCCGAGCAGGGCGGACAGCCGCCCGCTGTCTACCCGGATATGTCGCCGTGCGGCGTCGTCGATCAGATTGACGCACACACCGACGCGGTCGGTGAGCTCCATCACCTGCAACACGAGCGGCAGCGTGTGCTCGAGCGCGGTCGCGTCGCACACGACGATCACCGCGTCCGGGCGGTCAAAGCAAAGCGCGTCCCGCGTCACGTCCTCTTCGGCGGAGTGGGGGAGAAGCGAGTAGGCGCCGGGCAGATCGAGCAGCCGAAATCGCTGCTCGTCGTGGGTGACCTCTGCCGCCGCGGCATCCACCGTTTTGCCGGTCCAGTTGCCGGTGTGGCGGCGCAGCCCGGTCAGCGCGTTAAATAAGGTGCTTTTGCCGACGTTGGGGTTGCCGGCCAGCGCCACCGTAAAAACCGATTGATCGGGGTTCAAAAACATCGCCTCTTTGTAGAAAAAGTCAGGTCGCGGCCGTGACCAAAACAGCCGCGGCGTCTTGCCGCCGCAGGGCGATCACCGTCCCGCGAAACGCATAGGCGACCGGGTCGCCCGACGGGCTGACCAAGAGCGGCGTCACCGCCGTCCCGGGGATCAGCCCGAGATCCCAAAACCGGCGGGTCATATCGCTCGCCGCGACCGTCTGCACGACCCCGGTTTGCCCGAGAGGGAGAGCGGAAAGCGGCTGCAGTGTACCCGGTTTCACAAAATATCCCCCCTTCGCTTTTTTACAGTGTATGCGACGGGAAAATATCTTGCCAAACGGGGAATTTTTTGGTATAATGGAAAATGGCAAATTGTCAGGAAAAGAAGCCGAAAGGCTGATAGATATATACGGAAAAACGAGGTTGTCTTATGACTGTCGCGAAAAATCAAACGGTGACGCTCGCAATCACCGGCATGACGGCGGAAGGCAGCGGCGTCGGGCATATCCAAAACGAGGACGGCACGGCGGGGCTTGCCGTATTTGTGCCGAAAACGGCGATCGGCGACGAGATCGACTGCCGCATCGTCAAGGCGGAAAAGCGCTTTGCCTACGGCATGGTCGAGCGGCTGATCACGTCGTCGCCCGACCGGGCGGAAAACCCCGGCTGCCCGGTGTACGGCAAGTGCGGTGGCTGCGTGTATCGCCATGTGACCTATGCCGCCGAATGTCGGTATAAACGGCAGCGGGTGGCGGACGCGTTCGCGCGGGTCGGCAACCTCCCGGTCGAGGTGGACGAGATCGTGCCGTCCGATAAGATCGAGCACTATCGCAACAAAGCGCAGTTCCCGGTCGCGGGGACGAGCGACAAGCCGCCAATCGGTTTTTTTGCGCCGCGCAGCCACCGCGTGATCGAAGCGGCGGGATGCCCGTTGCAGCCGAAGGCGTTTAGCGAGACGGTTGAGGCGGTCAGGGCGTGGATCAAAGAAGCGGGCGTGCCGCCCTATGACGAGCAAACCAAAAGCGGGCTGTTGCGGCACATCTACCTGCGGGAAAACGCCAAGGGGGAGCAACTGCTGTGCCTTGTTTGCACCTCCGGCAAGCTGCCCGCGGTGCCGCGGCTGCTTGAAAGACTGCACGCGATCCCCGCGGTCAAAAGCGTGTGTGTCAACATCAATAAACAAGATACCAACGTGATTTTGGGGGAGACCACCTTCCCGCTCCTGGGCGACCCGTGGATTGAGGATACCTTGTGCGGGATGACCTTCCGGCTGTCGCCCTTGTCGTTTTATCAGGTGAATCACGATCAGGCAGAGCGCCTATATGCGCTCGCCAAAGATGCTGCCGCGCTGACCAAGGATGACGTGCTGCTGGATCTCTATTGCGGCACCGGGACGATCGGGCTGACGATGGCGCGGGATGTCCGGGAGTTGATCGGCGTCGAGATCGTCCCGCAGGCGGTGGAGGACGCGAAGAAGAATGCCGCACAAAACGGTGCCCTGAACGCGCGCTTCCTTTGCGCCGACGCTGCCAAAGCGGCAAAACAGCTTGAAAAAGAGGGGCTAACCCCCACGGTCGTGGTGGTCGATCCGCCGCGCAAAGGGTGCGACGAGAGCCTCATCGACACGATCGTGACGATGGCGCCCTCCCGCGTCGTCTACGTCTCCTGCGACCCCGCCACGCTCGCCCGCGACTGCGCCCGGTTTGCAGAAAAAGGATATGAAGTGAAGAAGGTTACACCGGTGGATATGTTCCCAAGGACGAAGCATGTGGAGACGGTAGTATTGATGATACGAGCATAGAGTATTACTGCTAATATGTAATCTCGCTTTAGCCATACGGTACGGTAGGACTTTTACAGACATACTTTAAGGAGAAAAACTTATGGGTAACAGTTCATCTTTATCTAAAAAGTGCCACAGTTCCCAAGACATCATTTTTCTGAATGATCTTGAAAACCAGTTACGTTCACATTTTGACAAAGAGGGTTATTCTTTTTTCTATACCTCCGGTGCAGTTGACAGCACCTATATCGGAGATAAAAGAAGTGATGCTATTCGTAAAGCTCTGCAGGAATCGGATATTATGATTGCAGTAATAACCGACAGTTACTTACGAAGTATTATATGCATCCAGGAGATAAGCGTGTTCTGGTACTTGAAAAAAACGATTATTCCGATAGTCTTTGATAAAGACGGCAAAGACTTTTTGGTCGAATTAATGGGAGAGGATGTTATATATATTGACCTGGAAAATAAGGAAAAAAAGAGTATAGAGCTCAACGCGTCCAAAATGATCAATTCAATGGCAAGCAACGGCTTTGTCGTCAGTAACCAAAGCCAAGCGCACCTGCTTGATGAATTGATACGCCTTTTCACACAGGGCGAACAAGGCAGACCTCAGCGCCCTTATATCGGAAGCGGCGAAAACTACCACAATATTGATCAATACTGCGAGAATTACGGCATCAATCTTTTCAAAAATACCAATCTTCCGATAAACGAGCTGATACGACGGATCAATGGATGTGATCATCTTTATATTCTCGCCACAACAGGTTCAAACCTTATCAATGCATTGTCATCGGAGTTCCTGCCGTCTGCGCTGGCAGAGGGGATGTGCCTCACAGTTCTGTTACCGAACCGGCGGTCTTCTTTCATTTCCGACGTGGCGGAGATTGAAGCTCCGGAGGATTACGAGGAGCACGCGGATCGCTTTGAGCGTGAATTCGACAGCGTGATTTATAACCTGAAAAACTGTTTGAAAAGGGCCGCAGTATTGAATCCGGATAATTGCGGAGAAGTATATCTGGGATGTTCATATAACCTTATTCGTCAGACCGTAATTCTTGCCGTTCAGAATAATAAAATTTGGGGCTGGCTTTCAATAACTATACCTCCAAAAAGAACGGTTGACGGCACCCCATCTTTTGAGTTTTCGGCATCTACGGGTACTGTTTCCGTAGGTCAGTTGATCTATGATCACATAATCTCAGTGAGAGCCCTTGCAATAAAAAGAAATACTTATTACCGCTTATCCAAATGCCCAGATTTTCACGAATTCTTTCTTGAAAACAAAAGCGCAGAGGATTATTGGAGAAACTTGTATGAGACCGCAAAACAAAACACACTTTTCAAAGACGGGAAATACGATCTAATCGAAGTTGCCGCTCAGCATCCGCTGAGCAAGAACGGAACACCCGGCAGAGAATTCGAGAAAAGACTTGACAGAGCTGTTTTGCTGTATAATCAACTCGGAGAAGAAGGAATAAATGCGAAAATATATATTCCGGGAAGTTTGCACCGGTTTAAGGGAAAAACAGATTCTTTGCCCCTGAGCGAATCGGGAAAGCATTAC
>JAFTBJ010000208.1 GCA_017455295.1 Clostridia bacterium | reverse complement strand
TTCAACTCCAACAACACCCGGATGCTGACGGTGGCGGAGACAAAAGAAAAGATCGCGTCTCTTGCCTATATTCAGGAAGAACTGTGCAAGTGGCAGGAGTCTCGATAAGAAGCGGGAGGACATGAAGTATGAAAAGAGTAGCTATCCTTTTGATCGCATTGGTATGTTTGCTGTGCTTGTGCGCATGCAACGGCGGCGGAACGACCACGCCGGTGACGCCGGATTCGTCGGATACGACCGATACGGCGGCGGCTACCACAACGACCCGCATCACCACATTGAACGATCCGTACATCACCGTGGAGACACCCTACTGTACGTTGGCGTTCCCGCAAAGCTTCGAGGGCAACGTTGAGCATACGGTGACGTCGGAGGATCCGTATACGCTGAAATTTACAGCCAACGACGGCGCGGAGCTGTTCTCCATTCTGTTTGGTCAAGAGACCCCCAATCTGCTCGGCACGCTGGTGCTGGAGGATCGCTGTGTCGTGATGTATGCGGACTTTGCGCCTCTCAACAGCGGCGACGCCCGGTATTTCGAATATGGCGAATATCAAAACGGTATCACCACGATGATGGAGCATCTCGTCGCCGAATATGAGTTTGTCGTCAACGAGGCCGTCACCTATGAAGAACGCGCCACCTTTACCTTGGACGACAGCGTGGCGCCGCTGCAGTATCCGCTCAAATGGAAGGATCAAGTGCAGGTCGAAAAGAAGGATGACACGGTGATCGTGTCGGCTTCCGGCCAAAACTTGTTCGGCGTTTGCTATGTCGACTGTGACGGCTATCTGCTCGGCAGCTACAAAGGCACACCGGTGTATATGCTGTCCTATACGATCGACAAGACCGCCTACACCGCAGAGGTGTATGATACGCTGCAGGAGATGCAGAACGACGTCAATGTGCTGATTTCGTGCTTGACGGAAGATCCCGATTTTTCGATGGAATAATCCTCGTACGTTATAAATTTTAACAGAGCGAAGTGATGACATGAAAGACGGCTTGCTGTTTGAAGACGGCGAATTGATCTATTATGAAAACGACCAGCCGTGCCATGCCGGATTGATCCGGGTGGATGACGCGATCTATTACATCGGCAGCGAAGGCCGGGCAGTCAAAGGCGAACACGTCGTGCATCGCGGCATGACGCATGATATCCTACCGCATGGACGATACACATTCGGTGACGATTACAAACTGATCGTGGGTTCATATGTGGCGCCTATCAAGAGGACCAAAAAGGTCAAACGCCGCTCGAAACGCCGTAAGAGCAGCCGAAAAGTATCCCGCAAATATGTGTGGTCACTGGTCGCGTTGGCAGCGGCGGTTGTTTTGATTTTCGGCGCCGTATGGCTGGCGGAGACTATGTCTCATCCGGCATCCGTGACGGCGCCCGATACAACCGGGCGGACGGTCGGCTTGCCAAGCTTTGACGAGGAGATCCTGCTTTGTTCGGATGCTGCCAAGCAGGTGTTTGACGGCGATCTATCGGTGGCCGATGCGATCAAAACCGGCGATCCATATCGTGCGATGACCTTTTCTTATCGATTGAACAACGCAGACGGTGTGCTGACGCTGTCGGAAAATGAAGACTTGTCCGATGCGACGACCTATGTGATGTCGAAAAAAAGCACGGCGCTGACCATTGACAACCTGAAAACCGGCACAACCTATTATTACACCGTTACAGTGGGGGACGACGTCTATCCCGGCTCGTTCCACACGGCGGCCGCCAATCGGTTTATCAAGATCCCCGGTATCATCAACACGAGGGATATCGGCGGCTATAAAACACTTGACGGCAAAACGGTCAAGCAAGGTTTGCTGATCCGCGGCACGGAGCTGGACGGCTACGGCAAAGGCACCAATATTTATTATCTTACCGATGACGCGGCGAAGACGATGCAGGATACCTTCGAATTCCGTTATGAGATGGATCTGCGCTCGCCGACTGTTTCCAACGTCGACTATCAGTCGCGGCTCGGTGCGGACGTGCGACACGATTTTTATGATTCGCCGTCTTATGGCACGATTTTCAATGTCAGCGCCGAAGAACCGCTTCGTAGGATCTTTGCGGATCTTGCGAAGCCGGAGAATTATCCGATGTATATGCACTGTACATATGGCGCCGATCGCACCGGTACCATTATCTTCTTGCTGCAGGGTGTGCTGAATATATCTGAAGAGGACATGCAAAAGGAGTATCAGCTCACCGGCTTTACTCATCCGGATTTTGCAACCTCTACGTCTTATATGGCAATTTGCAGTGGGCTGGAAAAGGTCGAAGGGAACACCCTGCAAGAAAAAATTGTGAACTATTTGACGAATACGGTCGGGGTCACAGCTGAAGAGATCGCACAGATTCGCGCGATCTATTTGACCGATTGAGTGCGCGAAAGATCGATCAATAAAAAGGGGAACCGCTATGTTTGATAATGTAAAATGGCAGGAAAACGGCAAACTCAAGCTGATGATCATCGTCGGCACCCGTCCGGAGATTATCCGGCTTGCCGCTGTGATTAACAAATGTCGGCGCTATTTTGATACACTGCTTGTGCATACAGGGCAGAATTATGATTACAATTTGAATGGTGTCTTTTTTAAGGATTTGCGGCTTCGCGATCCCGATGTATATCTGAACGCCGTCGGCGGCAATCTCGGCGAGACCTGCGGCAATATCATCGCCTTGTCCTATACGTTGATGGAAGCGGTGAAACCGGACGCTGTGCTGGTGCTTGGAGACACCAATTCTTGCCTGTCGGTCATCGG
>JAFTBJ010000207.1 GCA_017455295.1 Clostridia bacterium | reverse complement strand
TTGTTAAGGCGCAGATACTTATAAACGAAGATATTGCCGTAATAATTAAAGGTGAAAACAGTTTGGGCAGCGAGTATTCCACCGCCCACGGTATCTGCCTTGGTCGGCAAAATTATATTAACTTTTACGGTGACGGTGAGTTTACGGTAAACGAATCTTATAACGATAACGACGGAATGATAGGTTTCGGCACCTCGGTCTCCTTTAACGAAGACGTCGAGTTTGTACTTAAAGGCAGATACGGCGCAAGAATGGAATTTGACGGCGACCAGGCCGGTTTCGATTTGTGTAACAACGCCAAGATTACCTGTATGTCCTACCAGACCGAGGATGATAAGGACTATCCGGCGCTGAAAGTTTCGGGCAGTATGATAATAAAAAACCACGCCCAGCTTATATGTATTCAGCAGGACAACGAAGACGCCATGTCTACCTGGGGCGACGATTTCCCCAATGATTATTACGATATTAAAATACTTAAAAAAGGTGAATTCGCAAACTCGCAAACCAAACCCGTAACACCCTACGCTCCCACCCTTGGCATAAACTGTAATGGCGGCGTATACGAAAGCGAATGCCGTTATATTTCGATAAAGGGTAAATCGGTTTACGCTACCGAAGTTAATTTCTATCCCAACGTTATTACCGTAACGCCCACAAGCAGTAACAAGGGTGTAATGGCGCACTTAAAGCCCTCCGGCGCGGCGGATATTTACGATGACCTTACCTTTGTAAGTTCTGACGAAAGTATCTTAAAAATCCACAAAGCGCCGGGCGATAAACGTTGGATAACACTGTTGCCTCACAAAGACGGCGTGGCAACCGTTACCGCCACCGCACCCGGCGGTGCAACGGGTACCCTTACCGTAACCGTTTCGGGCTTTGACGACGCGGAAACGTGCAATGTTTACAGGTATTTAGACCCGTCAAGTATGGAATATACCGCCGGTGCTACGGTACCAAAGGGCAGTGTGTTCGGACTTCCGCCGCAGCCGGCACGCGAAAACGCCCAGTTCGGCGGATGGTACACCGACAGGGCGCTTATCACACCTTACGATCCGACCGCGCCCATTATGGCGGATACTGAGCTGTTCCCGAAGTGGGAAATGAAGATGCCTGACAGTTCTGATCTCGGCGATGTAGACGGTAACGGCATTGTCAATATGGCGGACGCTTTTCTCCTTTATCGCGCCGCAAGCGGTCAGGTAATGCTCACCGCCGAGCAGAAACAGCGCGGGGACATGGATCAGAACGGCATCATCAACATGGCGGATGCCTTTGCGCTTTATCGCCAAGTATCGGGACAATAAATAAAGGCCACATAAAAATCAACCTTTTGCGCCGCAAAAGGTTGATTTTTTGCTTGCGTTTTGGCAGCAGGTTGTGCTAAAATAAATCCGAATTTTGTGAATCAACAAAGGAGACCGATATATGTTACCCATCTTGGACGCGCATTGCCACATTTATCCTGATAAGATCGCGTTGAAAGCGGCGGCGGGGATCGGCAGTTTTTATGATATTCCCATGGATCTCGACGGGCGGGTGGATACCCTGCTTCGCGAGGAACAGCGGGCGGGGATCACGCATCTGCTGGTTCACTCGGTTGCCACGACGCCGGCACAGGTGGCGCATATCAACGAATTCATCGCGTCGCAGGTGGCGCAAAGCGGCGGCTGTATGACCGGCTTTGGTGCGCTGCACCCCGACAGCGAAACAATCGCCGAGGATGTGGAACACCTGATCGCGCTCGGCCTCAAAGGCGTGAAGATCCATCCCGATGTGCAGGCGTTTGCGCTGGATAGCGATAAATCCCTGCAAATGCTGGCGCATCTGGAAGGGCGTTTGCCGGTGCTGATCCATACCGGCGACTTTCGGTATCAGTATTCCAACCCGCCGCAGGTGAAAAACCTGTTGCGCGAGTTGCCCAACCTAACCGTGATCGGCGCGCATTTCGGCGGCTGGTCGATGTGGGAACAGGCGACTGAGGAGCTGGCCGGGCGGTATGAGAATTTCTATGTCGATTGCTCGTCGTCGTTTTATGCACTTTCGCCGCAAACGGCGAAAAAATTGTTTGAGCGCTACGGTGCGGATCGCGTGCTGTTTGGCAGCGACTACCCGATGTGGAAGCCGGTGGAGGAGCTGCAGCGATTTGCCGCTGTAGGGCTTTCGGAACGCGAACAGCGGATGGTGCTGTATGAAAACGGCGCCAAGTTGCTTGGCCTGCCGCTGTAATACAATATAAAAAAGAACCGCGTCCGGTGAAAATTGCCGGACGCGGTTTGCTGTTTTTGCTATCAATTGTCGTCTTTATTGACCACGTTGATGTAGTTATAGGGAATCTCGATGTTGTGATCGATCAGCGCTTGCCGCACGCGGGTGTTGACGTCGTCCATCATCACTTCGGTCGGCACGGTGCGGTCGCAATAGACGGTGACCGCTAAGATGAGCGCGCTATCCTCAAAGGCAAGGAAGTAAACCGGGGAATAGACGATTTTCCCGTCGAGCAACTGCGCCCGCGGATGGGTGATGGGGCTTTGCTCGATCGCGTCGGCGATCACCTTTTTGGCCAGCTCCACATCCGTGTCGTAGCTGACGGAAAAGCGGAAATGGGCGGATTTATCGGTGCGGCCGTGACTGAAATTGGTCAGCCGCATTGCATTGATCTTGCTGTTCGGGATGATGATGTCCAGCGTGTCGATCTGCCGCAAAATGATGTGGCGGATGGTGATGCCCATGACGATACCGGCGGTGCCGTCCTCCAGCACGATGCGGTCACCTACCTCAAACGGCTTGTTCATGCTGATCATCAAGCCCGCCAGAATATCCCGGATCACGTCCTGCGCGGCAAAAGCGAGCACGGCGCTGACGACGGCGGTGCCGCCGAGCAGCGTTTTCCAAACGGAATCGACGCCGCTGAGCGACGAGAAGAACAAAATGATGATGGCGGCCACAATGACCACGGCGGTGATCCGCTCAAAAAACAGCAGCTGGATACCGTTTTTCTTGCGCTGGATCTGCTTGAAGATAAAGGCGTTGAGCTTCAAAAGCCCCCAAATCACAGCGCCTAGCAGCGCAACGGTGAGGATCCATCGCAGCGCAACCGCCCAGTCGCCGAGGGAGGCTACCCATTTATCGGCGCTTTGGATCAAATTGGAGAAAAATGCAAACACGGCGTTCTCACCTCGCATAAAAATGTACATATGAATATGTATTAGTATACCGCAATCCAGCGCAAAAGGCAAGGTATTGGCTGTATAAAATTGTCAACCGACATTATAATTTGAGTTGACAATTTGGTGAGCGGGTGGTATACTGGTGCAAAGCGTGTAAAGGAGGGACAGGGATGACCGCTAAAACGAAAAGCCGGACGCTCGATTTGGTGTATATGGCGACGTTTGCGGGGATCATCGCGGTGTGCTCCTGGATCAGCATTGCCTTTTTGGATATCGTCCCATTCACCTTGCAGACGTTTGCCGTGTTTTTGGCGCTGTCTCTGCTCGGCGGGAGGCGGGCGTTTGGAGCGCTGGTCGTTTATGTGCTGCTCGGCGCGGTCGGCGTGCCGGTGTTTTCCGGCTTCAAAAGCGGCGTCGCCATTCTGCTCGGGCCGACCGGCGGGTATATCACCGGTTTTTTGCTGATGGCGCTGCTGTTTTGGGGTGCGACGACGCTCTTCGGTCACCGATTGCCGGTTGAGATCGGCGCGATGGCGGCGGGACTGCTGGTGTGCTACGCCGCCGGGACGGCGCAGTTTCTGCTTGTGATGCAAAGCGGCGGCAATCCCTATACCCTCGGCGCCGCGCTGTCGATGTGCGTGCTGCCGTTTTTGCCGATCGACGCTGTCAAAATGGCGGCGGCGATCCTGCTCGGGCGGCGGCTTCGGCGGCTGCTTCCCGTGTGATTTTCGGGAAAAACACCCTCTCCCGCCGCGTTGCGGCGGGAGTTTTGCATTTTGTGAATGAAAAACGAGAAAGTGAGCAAAAACGAGAAAAATAAAGAGAAAACGAGAGAAAGCAGGTTCTAAATTAAAAAAACGGGGATTTTGCACTTGACACGGGAAAACGGATGTGGTATGATGGGCGACGTTGACAACGAGAAATTGTTTTTAAGGAGGTTTTCACGATGTCCACTTACATGGAAAAAGCCGGCCAGGTCGAGCGCAAATGGTATGTGATCGATGCGGCGGGCAAACCCCTCGGTCGTGTGGCGGTGCAAGCGGCGATCCTGCTGCGCGGCAAACAAAAGCCCACCTTCACCCCGCATGTGGATTGCGGCGATCATGTGATCATCATCAACTGCGCCAAAGCGGTCCTGACCGGCGGAAAACTGCAAAAGAAAACTTGGTATCGTCATACCGGCTATATCGGCGGTTTGAAGGAAGTCAAGTACAGCACGCTGATGGCGACTCGCCCCGAAAAGGCGATGGAGCTGGCCGTGAACGGCATGATCCCGAACACGACCATCGGCCGTCAGGCGCGCACCCGTCTGCGCGTCTACAAAGACGCCAACCATGCTCATGCGGCGCAAAAGCCGGAAGAGTACACCCTGTAAAGAAGGAGGCTGAAACACTATGGATTATAATACCAGACCGTATTTTTACGGAACAGGCAGAAGAAAGAAATCCGTCACGCGCGTGCGTCTGTATGCCGGTAGCGGCAGTGTGACCATCAACGGCCGCGACATCGACGATTACTTTGGTATTGAAACCTTGAAGCTGATCGTTCGTCAGCCTCTGGAATTGACCGGGACCACCGAGAAATTCGACATCGAGTGCCGCGTCGGCGGCGGCGGCGTGACCGGCCAGGCCGGTGCGATCCGCCACGGCATCTCTCGTGCGTTGCTGCAATACAACAGCGACGAGCTTCGCCCGCTGCTCAAGAAAGCCGGTTTCCTCACGCGCGATCCGCGTATGAAGGAAAGAAAGAAGTACGGCCTCAAAGCCGCACGTCGTGCACCGCAGTTCAGCAAACGCTGATTTTCCTGCAAAAACACCAAAAGTCCCGAAAACCGCAAGGGTTTCGGGACTATTCAGTCTGTCAAAAAAGGCACAGACCGCCGAAATGTATGCAGGAATCGTGTTACAAAATTTCAAGCAAAATCGGTTGCAATCCACCACATTTTCAGCCCCT
>JAFTBJ010000206.1 GCA_017455295.1 Clostridia bacterium | reverse complement strand
GCGCGATGAGACCGGCGTGATATCCTTTGGCTTTATCGGCAAGCTCGTTGATGACAAGGTGCAGAGCGCCAAGATGATATCGTACGACGCCATGTATCACATATCCCTTTGCAAAAGTTGGGAGGAGAGTGGCTATACGGCTAAATATGCAAAGGCGAACTTGATGCCGCAGGAGCGGCGTCATCTATCGCTGGAGCGGCTTTATAACGGAGAAACCTAAAATGACCATACAAAACCAAAATATCGACGGCGGGGCGGCGTTCGATTTTGGCAGAACGTCCGCCGATTACGCGGTCTATCGCGACATCTACCCGCCGATCTTTTTTCAAAAACTGCTTGACCGGGGACTGGGCGTTGCCGGGCAATCGATATTGGATCTCGGCACCGGCACCGGCGTGCTGCCGCGGGCGATGTACTCCTATGGCGCCCGATGGACGGGCGTCGACATCTCCTCGGAGCAGATTGCCGAGGCGAAACGTCTCGCCGCCGAAAGCGGGATGGACATCCGCTTTGAGGCGGTGGCCGCCGAAGAGGCGGCGTTTGCCGAGGGTTTGTTTGACGGCGTCACTGCTTGCCAATGCTTTTCCTATTTCAACCACGCGGCGCTGTCCCCAAAACTTGCCCGCTGGCTGAAACCGGGCGGGCGGCTCGCCGTGCTCTATATGGCGTGGCTGCCGGACGAGGACCCGATCGCGGGGGCTTCCGAGCGGCTGGCGCTGCAAGTGAATCCCGACTGGACGGGAGCAGGGGAGCGGATGCGTCCCATCGCGATCCCGGACGCGGTGACCGCCTATTTCGATCCGGTCGACCACGAGGAATACATGCTCGACGTACCCTTCACAAAAGAAACGTGGCACGGGCGGATGAGGACCTGCCGCGGGATCGGCGCGTCGCTGTCGCCGGAGCGATTGGCCGCGTGGGAATGCGATCACAAGGCGCTGCTGGATCGTATCGCGCCCGATACATTTACGGTGAAACACTATGCGGCGATCGCCGTCTTGAAGAAACGGGAAACGCTATGACAAAACTCATGTTTGTCTGCCACGGCAATATCTGCCGCAGCCCCATGGCGGAATTTGTGTTCAAAGATTTAGCGGCAAAGCGCGGTCTGTCTGATCGCTTTATCGTCGCGTCTTCCGCTACGTCCACAGAAGAAATTTGGAACGGGATCGGCAATCCCGTCGACCGCCGTGCGGCGGCGACGCTCCGGCAGCACGGCGTGCCCTTTGACGGCCACCGCGCCGTGCAGCTCCAAAAACGGGATTATGAGAAATATGACCTGTTTCTCGTGATGGATGAGAACAACCGTCGCAACACCTTGCGAATTTTTGGCGACGACCCGGACGAAAAAGTGAAAAAGCTGCTCGGTTTTGCGGGCGGCGGCAGCGTCGCCGACCCGTGGTACAGCGGCGATTTCGAGGCGGCGTTTGACGATATTTTGCGCGGCTGCGAAGCGCTGTTGGAGACAATGGAAAATTGAAAATGGAAAATAAAGGAGTCGATCACCAGGGCGTTTAAAAAATCCATGCTCTGGGGTACGGCGATCGGCTGGCCGATCACACCGCCCGCTTTGCGCTGGGGCCCGCGCTTTTTATACGAGCGCTATCGCTTGCCGATTGTAATCAACGAAAACGGGATGTCGGCGCACGACGTCGTCTCTCCGGACGGCAAGGTGCACGATCCGAATCGCATCACCTTCTTGGAGGCATACCTCGCTGAGCTCGAAAAAGCAACCGAGGACGGCGTGGATATCGATAGCTATTTCCTGTGGTCGCTGATGGATAATTTTGAGTGGTCACGCGGGTACACCGAGCGGTTTGGGCTGGTGTATGTGGATCATCAAACGCAGCAGCGCATTCCAAAGGATTCCGCCGCATGGTATACGCAATGGATCGATCGCCATACATGAACAGCGGGAGACTTGCGCTCGCCGAGATAACGCATCATTTTGTGGCGACGGTGTAGAGCGCGGGCGCAGCATCCGCCGGGGAATAATCACCATTTTGTGGTGTGCGAGGATGCCTTCTCCTTGAGGAGAAGGTGGTTTTGCGACGCATCTGCGACGCAAAATCGGATGAGGTGGAACCACTGTTCATCGTTAATTTGCGGCAAACACCTCATCCGTCACGCTGTCGCGTGACAGCGATATATTCGCCTGTCGGCGAATGCGATATATTGCGCATTCCGTGCGATGCGATATATTGCCTTACGGCAATGCGATATGCCGCCTGACGGTGGCACGAAAAAGGATGGAACCCACTATGAATTACCGGATCGGCATTGACATCGGCGGCACCAGCGCAAAGCTGGGGGTCGTCGACGAGGCGTTTCACATCGTGGAGCGCGCCAAAGTGAAAACGGGAAAAGAGTTCACCGCCGACGACATTCTCGAGGCGATCGCCGCGGCGGCGCGGCCTCTTTGCGAGCAGTACGGCATCGAGACGGTCGGGGTCGGCTCGCCGGGGCGGGTGAACCCCGACACCGGCGTTGTTGAGCGGTCGGGCAACCTGCCGTTTTCGCACACGCCGGTGGCGCCGAAACTGTCGGCGCTGCTCGGCCGCCCCGTGTTCCTCGACAACGACGCAAAATGCGCGATGCGGGGGGAACAGGCGGCGGGCGCCTGCAAGGGGATGCAAAACGCGCTGCTGCTCACCATCGGCACCGGGCTCGGCGGCGCGATTCTCATCGACGGCAAGATCTACCGCGGGGTCGACAACCTCGCCGGGGAGCTCGGGCATTTTGTGATGGATATGAACGATCACCACTATCGCTCGGGCGATCTCTATGGCTGCTTTGAAGGGTTCGCGTCCGCGTCGGCGCTCGTCTGGATGGCGCGGCCTGCGATCGAGGCGCACCCCGACAGCGTGCTTGCGAAGATGAGCCGCGAGGGACTCGAGGGTAGGACGCTGTTTGACGCGATGGCGGCCGGGTGCCCGGTTGCCAAGGATGTCCTCACCGAATACGGGCGGCGGTTCGCCCTCGGGGTGGACAGCCTGTCTTACATTTTCCGGCCGCAGGTGATCGTGCTGTCGGGCGGGCTTTCCAAAGCGGGACAGACGTTGCTCGACTTGATCGCGCCCCACCGCGTGACCGATACTCCGCTCGCCCTCACGACGCTGTTCGGCGACGGCGGCCTCATCGGCGCCTCGCTGCTCGGGATAGAATGATTGCAAAAACGCTCCAAACGATACCGTCGTTTGGAGCGTTTTATCATGGAGCAGTCGGCAGGGTTTCGAGCAGTTTGGCGCGCAGGTATTCATAGCGCTTTCGCTTTTCCTCTTTGGCGAAATGCACCTCGCGGAACTGTTCCGGGCAATCGACATAAGAAAGTGTGCGGTCGCCGAATTGTTCGCTTGTCAAGTCAAACACGCAATCGCCGACGACGTTGAAGCAATGGTAGTTGCCGTCTTCGAGCGGCACGCCGTACACCCGGCCGCCAAACAGATCCTGCATCAAAAACGCCGTGATGGAACACTGTCCGCACGTCTTATTATCCGGCGTCCAGCGATCCCGCATCCGCGGCGCGCAGGTGTCCGCGCACCAGATCGCCGACAGGCGGTCATAATACTCCCGCGGCGTGAGGCCGTACCGATCCCGGATTGTGGCGGTATCCCATCCGAAAAAATGAGGCATATGCTCGCCGTCCTTTCTTTGAGGGTGCTGAATCTGCTGCGCTCGTTCTGTCGCCTAGTATACACCAAAACGCAGCGGCGCGCAACCGGCAACGCCCGGAAGGGTTGCAATTTTTAGAAAAAATCGGTATAATATGAATAGATAAAGCCCAAATTTACGGCATACCGAGAGGGAGGAACCACGATGAAACAAACATGGCGGACAACCGCGACGGCGATCCTGCTGGCGATGCTGATGGTGCTCGGCGCGATGCCGCTGACGGCGTTTGCCGGGGAAAATGTCGGGTCGCCGTGGAATGCGCTCGCGGCGATGCTGGATGCGGAGCCCGGCACCGATCTCGGCACCATCACGCTTGACAGCGATTTGATTGGCGGCAGCGACAGCGATTACCTGTTCGTGCCTGCCGGGGTGACGGTGATCCTCGACCTCGCCGGGCACAGCATCGACGGCAGCGCGACCGCGGCGTCGCAGGGCCGGATGCTGGAGGTGCGCGGTCATCTCACCATCATCGATTCCAAGGGCACCGGCCGCGTGACGGGCGGTGTCGTCAAAGTGCTCGCGGGTGCGAAATTTATCGTGGTGGATACGCTGAGCGAATGCTTCGGCGCGTCGATGGTGCAATATTACCTGATGCTGCAGAAAAACGCGGGGAGCTATGCGTGGATCGGCCATTTTTATGCGATCACCTATTTCCAGGGCGCGAAGGAAGCCCTGACGGCAGCGGCGCAGCCGGAGCGGTATAACAACTATAAAGACGAACTCGCCGATCTGCCGGAGGACGACAACTGGTTCAACTATTACGACCCGATCGTCATGCTGTATCAGGATGCGACCGTCGCCGAGGGAGAGACCTGGGAGGTCGATTCCGACAGCACGATCCGCCTCGATTTGAACGGCTTTACGTTTGATGTGCAGGGTACGCTGACGGGCGGCGTCCCGTACACCCGCTATGAGGATGGAGAGGAGATCTCCGGCTTTCAGCCCACCCCCATCAGCATCGACAGCGGCGTACCGGGTGTGTTCCGCTCGAGCGGCACGATCGGGGTATCCATCCAGCCGTGGACGGCCGATACCTACTACATCACCGGCGGCGAGATCGGCGGCCGGTTTGCCGCGGACGGCGGCACCATCCATATCAGCGGCGGGCGCTTTACCGGCGGCGTGTTCTTCAACAACGGCAGCGACAAGGCCAATCTGGATATTTACCTGTCCGGAAACGCCGAGCTGCAGGATGTGGAGGTTGCCGTCTATGCCGACGAGGAGCAGCCGACGATATGCATGACCGTCTCGGACAATGTGCGGATCGCGGGGATGACTTTTGAGGTGATGGGCGAGGGCGGCACAAAGCCGAACCTGATCCTCGAAGGCGGCTATTATGACGTCGACCCGCAAAGCTTTTTTAGAGGGCTCAGGCGAGTGCCGGACGACGAGGTGGATTATGCAAACCTCGCGCAGTATTACGGATATCTTTGGGGCGACTACCTGCCCTATACGGAGATCGACAGCAGTTATCGCGAATATGTCACGGACTATTATCTTTATGACGACGCCTGCTACGCCGACCGCATCCAGCTCAAGGCGGAACCGGAGGAATACGCCGGACAGCTCGGCTGGGCGGCAGACCGCGACATCTATACCTGGCGCATCGGCGGTAGCGACGCGCTGTTCGGAGATCTCGACGGCAGCGGCGTGACCAACATGGCGGATGCATTTTTGCTCTATCGCGCGGTCAGCGGGCAGGTGACGCTCACCGCCGCGCAGGAAGCGATCAGCGATCTCGACGGCAGCGGCACGATCAACATGGCGGATGCGTTCCAACTGTATCGCGCCGTATCGGGGCAATAAAGGCAGCGAAACCGGAAAAGCGATAGACAAGGGCGCTGATATCTGGTATAATTAAAGGGAGTCGAACACATACGGTTTTTGCCGATGCAATTTTGCCTGCGGCGGCGTATAAAAGCCTCGGAATGCGCCAGCATTCCTGCGTTTTTAACCTTGCCGCAAACAAAAGCCAATCGGCAAAAACTGCAAAGCACCTCTCGTCGAGAAAATTTTGAGCGATTTTTGTCGGTGAGGATGCCGCAAGGCTGACGCCTTGCTAAGACGAGACGGCAAAAAACGCCGAAATTGGCCGATGAGAGGCGCATGGGGTTCGACTCTCTTTAACTATAATAAAAGCACCAACTATTCCAAAATAAAAGGAGGCACACACCATGGGCAAACTATTACTCACCGGCGTGGACGGCAATCTGGGAGCCGAAGCGGCCAAGATCCTGCTCACATTGGAAGACAAGGAGAACCTGATCTTCTGCGGCTACAACCCCGAGGCCCTCAAACCGTATGCGGCGCAGGGGATTGAAACGCGGGTCACAAACTTCAACCACACGGACGGCCTTGTCGAGGCGTTCCGGGGAGCCGAGCGGCTCGCGCTGATCTCCATGCCGTTCGTCGGCCCGAAACGGCAGGCGGCGCATCGCAACGCGGTGGACGCGGCAAAAGCGGCGGGCGTCAAGCAAATCGTCTATACGTCGCTGGTCAACGCGGACGATGAAACCAATCCGTCGGTCGAAAAGAAGGATCACATCTACACCGAGCGGTATATCCGCGAGCAGGATCTCGACTTCATTTTCCTGCGCAATTCGCAGTATGCCGAGGCGATGATCACCAACTATTTCACCTTCGTGCACATCGACAGCGTGCTGAAGAACAGCCAGGGAGACGGCCTGATGGCGTATATCTCACGCAAAGACTGCGCCAAGGCGCTGGCCTATGCGCTGCATCGCGGCGCGGAGTACAGCCACGCGGTGCTGAATATCAACGGCCCCGAGCTGATGACCATCGCGAGATTCTGCGAATACGGCAACCAGGCCACCGGCAACCACGTCACCTATCAGGAACTCACCGACGAAGAAAACTATCAGATCTTCGACGCCATGGGCGTGCCGAGAACCACCGACGGCGTGTTCCAGGAGGGCAGCGAAGCGCCCTATTCTTCCGACGGCATGGTCACCTTTGCGCAGGCGATCCGTGAGGGCAAAATGGCGATCAAGACCGACGATTTCCAAAAGCTGACCGGCGAGGAGCCGCTCACCGTGCTGTATATGTTCCAGCACGCGGACGAGTTCCAGGTCGGCGACCGGCATTCCGAAGACGCTTGATGTTCGGAATCTCTGCATAACACCGCGCCTCCCGAGGATTACTCCCCGGGAGGCGCGTTTTCTCATGTGTTTCGGGCCTCGG
>JAFTBJ010000002.1 GCA_017455295.1 Clostridia bacterium | reverse complement strand
CTCCATCCGGCGGATCAAGCGCCGCCCGGTCGATATCATCGTCGGGACGGAGAGCCGCTTCAACGAGCGGAAGGACCAGCCCACCGTCGAAAACGAGGTGTTCCGAAAAGGGGTGCTTCTGTATGGATAACGCGGCGAAGGAATGGCTCGATTTCGCGCAGACCGATCTGGGCGTGGCGCGGCACCTGTTTGAGACTTATCGCCCGCAGCCGCTGGAAATCATCTGCTATCACTGCCAGCAATCGGCGGAGAAGGCAATCAAGGCGGTCATTGTCGCGCACGGCGCGCAGGGCGGGATGCCGAAGCTGCACGACCTGTCGTTCCTCCTGAACCAGATCAAAAACATGGTCGAGATCGACGAGAAGTATTACGATTACGCCGACGAGCTGACGCCCTACGGCGTGGCGGTGCGCTATCCGAGTGAGCTCGGTTTGGAGGAGCGGCACGCGAAGGCGGCACTGGAACACGCCGGCGAGCTGCTGGACTGGGCAAAAGCGTGCTGCACGGAACCCGAAAGCGGCGAATCGGCAGAATAATTGCATCGGATCGACGCATTTTCCCCGTGATGTTTTGTGTCAGCTCAGGAGAGCGTACGGTTCGCATCCGTAAGGTCGTGGGTTCGAATCCCTTCAGGTCCACCAGATACCGCCAAACATAACAGTTTGGCGGTTTTTTCTTTGCGCTTTGAGGATGATATACCAAAAATGCCAACAAAATGACGGTCTTGTGGCATTTTTTCTTGAATCCGCGTTCGCCCCGTGGTAGTATTTGCTTACGATCATTTGAAGCGAGGAATCGGATATGAGACTGTTTGACAAGCTGAAGGGACCGATTTTTACAAGGACGACAGCGACGCAGAGCAGCAGCTCCGCGCGTTGGAAGACTTGACGGCGCAAGCGTCCGGCGCTGCCGCTGAGGCGATCGCAAGAGAGATCCAGATCGTGAAGACGGGTATTGCCGGGGAACGGCAGATTCACTTTGAATTGGAGAACAGCCATATTCCGATGTATGTTCTGCACGATTTGTTTCTGGAACACAACGGCTTGACCTCACAAATTGATTATCTGATCATCACGCGTTTTCGCCAATATGTCATTGAGTGCAAAAACCTTTTTGGGGACATAGAAATCAACAGCAACGGGGACTTTATCCGAACGTTGACCTATGGTAAAATCAAAAAGAAGGAAGGCATATATTCCCCCATCACACAAAACCGCCGCCATCTTGAGCTGATCAAAGAAATGCGCGGCGAGGGTAGGGGCGTGTTGTCAAAAGCACTGTTTGAAAAGAATTTCTACAATTATTACCAATCTGTCGTGGTACTTGCCAATCCCAAGACGGTGCTGAACACAAGGTATGCGAAAAAATCGGTCAAGGATCAGGTGATCCGCGCCGACCAGCTTGCCGAGTACATCAGAGCGCGTGACAGCGCGCCGGGGTCCGTTGCGAGCAGCGAAAAAGATATGGAAAATCTTGCCCGATTCTTTATGGACGCGAACAAAAAGCGCGAGGTCGATTACACGGAACGGTTTCGGGAGATGCTGGCAAATGAAAGCGAAGCAAAAACGGAGGCTCATCCGGAGCCTGCGACAGACGACGAAGTTGTCAAGTGTCCGAGATGCGGCGCGCCCATGGTGAAAAGAAAAGCCGTAAATGGGAAAAATGCCGGCAAATGTTTTTTCGGATGTTCCGCGTACCCTAAGTGCCGCGGAATCGTGCCGATTGATTAAAACACCGATCCGGAGACAGGGAGAGCAAGCCTATGAGTGTGGAAAACGGAGAATGGATCATGCGCGGGCTGGCGTGGGACGACCCGTACCGCGTCCGCACATGGCGCGAGCTGGTGGATTGGGTCAACGAGGTCGGCTT
>JAFTBJ010000205.1 GCA_017455295.1 Clostridia bacterium | reverse complement strand
TGATCAAGCAAAAAGAACGAGCTGACAAAAGACTTTTGACGATGGAAATCGTCATCGGTCTGACGTCCACGGTATTCCTTTTTGCCATGCTGGCCGTGGGCATCATATTCATGACTCTTGAAAAGCCCGTCTGGGCGTTCATCCTGCCGGTCGGCGTGGGATTCGTACAGTTTATTGTATGTATGATGTTTGCGCTCCGCATAGAGCAGGTCGCGGGTTATTACGAATGCCGCGAATGCGGGCACAGATACGTTCCGTCTTACAAAGCCGTGAACTTAGCTATGCACATGGGCAGGATGCGTTATATGAAATGCCCGAAATGCGGCAAAAAGTCGTGGCAGAAGAAAGTGATAAGCGATATAAAGCCAGAAATTTTATCTTGCTCTTCAAAATGAAAGCGGTTGTGTGAATCTCGACAAATTCCGGTTTGTCGGGATAAATGAATTGTCGATATTCTATTGGGCTATTTTGTTGGTGTAAAAACCATAATTATCGATCATATTAAAATTGTGTCTAAAATATTGATTTTACTTCATTTTCACCCTTGGGCTATTTTGTCTGTTAAACACAAAAATCCTGCGCGCCAGCGCGGGATTTTTTCTTATTCACTCTTCACTCTTCGTCCCCTCTTTCCCTCGCAGGATTTTCGGGAAATTGAATAGCTGCACGCCCCTTCCCTATCGTCGAATTGACATATTGCTATTTCTACGCTATAATAAAAATAAAGAAAACATAAAGAAACCCCGGCAAGCCGGGATTTGAGGAGGATCATATGAAAAAGAGATGTATTCTTTCGATCATGGCCATCCTATCTTTGTTCTGTTTCATTTCGTGTTCCAAACTGCCGGAGCTGCCGGGGTTGACAGGAAACGAAAATGCTTGGAAAATTACGTATAACGGCGTTGCGTATACGGGAAAAGATTTTTTCTGTGCAGACGAGGATAAACAGCTTTTGGGGCGGGCGGACAACGGCGCGCGTGTGTATGCCATCGGAAACACGGACGACCCGATTTATATGGTAATTGAAGGAAACGACAATACCGGCTGTTATATAAAAGAAGGCTATTCTGTCCCCACGTCCGGAACCGTCACGAAAGTGCTCGTTGATCCGGCGGTTCGCAGCAAGAATACATGCGTTCTCGCCGCGCAGGAAGAATTGGATATGGTATCGGAACTGACAGGATACCGCGGCGAAACACAAGAGTTTTCGATTGATAATGTTTATATTCAGGGAAATCGTTTTTATTATGTTTACGACGGGAGCAATGTAGCGACAACCGAGAATTATGGCGGTTATATCGCGTATATAAACGGGACTTGGATCTATGCTGCTCCGGGAAACAAATTGGAGCAAAAAGAAAACAACGCGGCGATCGTGGAAGCGGTCATCCTGGATGACGCCGCATTGATAAACAAAATTTGCCAAACAAACCTTGTCGCATTTATTGAACGTTGAGTTGTTCCATAAATATTGGGGTCGATTCCATACACGCCTTGCAGCATATTTCATACCAAATTTTTCGGATTGAATAAAAAAAGCACTTGCAAACGCAAGTGCTTTTCGTTTGGCTGGGATAGCAGGACTCGAACCTACTACGACAGAGTCAAAGTCTGTTGTGTTGCCAATTACACCATATCCCAGTGCTGTGGGGTGGGTGGAGGGAGTCGAACCCTCGACCTCCAGAGCCACAATCTGGCGCGATAACCAACTACGCTACACCCACCATATTTGGCACGCCTGAAGGGATTCGAACCCCTGACCCTCTGCTTAGAAGGCAGATGCTCTATCCAACTGAGCTACAGGCGCATATGTCCGCCGCAGGCGAAGAGCGATTTGGAGCGGGTGATGGGAATCGAACCCACGCGACCAGCTTGGAAGGCTGGGGTTCTACCATTGAACTACACCCGCAGATGAACGCTCTTCGCTTCTGCAACGCGGTTAATCATAGCATATTCTTCCCCCGTTTGTCAAGTGTACAGTGAAAAAAGCCGGGGTCATCCCAAAAAAATTTGTTTTGTGTGAGGCGCGCTTGTTTTTTCTCGGCGGGTTTGGTATACTGTATCTATACTATTTATAAAAGAGGTGCATGCGAATGGCGAACAACGAGATCCTGCAGCCGGAGGATTATGTAGAGCCGCGCTGTCTGTTGTGCGAGACGCCTTACGGCGTCGAGGAACCGATCAAGGCGATCCCGCAGCAGCGGATCATCGACAAGATGAACGACTATATGAGCCGCCGGGATTACGCGGGCGCCGAGCGGCATCTCCTCTACTGGCTCGAAGAAGCGAAGCTCGGGCGCGATCAGCGGGGCGAGCTGCTCATCCGCAACGAGATGATCGGGCATTACCGCAAAACGGGCGAGCGGGACAAGGCGTTTGACAGCGTCGACGAGGCGCTGCGGCTGGTGGATGCGCTCAAGATGCAGCAAACAGTCAGCGCCGGGACGACCTACACAAACGCCGCCACCGCCTGCAACGCATTTGGCGAAAACGAGCGGGCACTTGCTCTCTTTGAAAAAGCAAAAGCGGTGTATGAAGCCATCCCGCGCACCGCGCCGGAGCTGCTGGGCGGGCTATATAACAACATGGCGCTGACCTGCGTCGCGCTCGGGCGGTTTGCCGAGGCGTATGCGCTGTATGACAAGGCGACCGCAGAGATGGCCAAGGTGCCGGGCGGGGTGCTCGAGCAGGCGATCACCTGTCTGAATGTAGCAAATGCGATCGAAGCGGAGCAAGGGCTCGAAGCGGGCGAATCCCGCATTTTCGAGCTACTCGATCAGGCGTATGATCTGCTCGATGACTCCTCTGCTCCGCGCGACGGGTATTATGCGTTCGTTTGTGAAAAATGCGCGCCGACTTTTTCCTATTACGGCTATTTTGCGGCGGCGAACGAGTTGAACGAAAGGGCGAAGCAGATCTATGAACGGGCTTGAGCTTTCCAGAGCGTTTTATGAAGAATACGGCAAGCCGATGCTGCAAACGGAGTTTGCCGAATGGATGCCGTTTCTCGCGGCGGGGCTGTTTGGCAGCGGGTCGGAATGCTTCGGCTATGACGACGAGCTCTCGCGCGATCACGATTTTGAGCCGGGGTTCTGTCTTTTTTTGCCGGGCGAGGATGTGATCGACCGCCGCACGGCGTTTTTGCTGGAGCGCGCATACGCCAAACTCCCGAAAGAATTTATGGGGGTGCGGCGCGCGATGATGCAGCCGGTGGGCGGTGCGCGGCACGGCGTGCTGCGGACGGCGGAGTTTTTTAGCGACAAGATCGGCGCGCCGGACGGCACGCTGTCGCTCGGGCAGTGGCTCACCGTGCCCGAGCAGGCGCTGGCCGAATGTGTGAACGGCGAAATATATGACGACCCTTACGGCGAGGTGACCCGCATCCGCGAAGCCCTCGCCTCCTACCCGGCCGATGTGCGGCGCAAAAAGCTCGCCGGGCATCTGCTACTCATGGCGCAGGCGGGGCAATACAACTATTCGCGCTGTATCCGCCACGGCGAAGGCGCGGCGGCGCAGCTTGCCGTCACCGAATTTGTCAAGAGCGCGATGAGCGTCGTCTTTTTGCTGAACGATCGGTATCAGCCGTATTACAAATGGAGCTTTCGCGCGATGCGGGCGCTGCCGAAGCTGGCGCTCGAAGCCGAGCTGCTCGAATACCTGCTCACCACCGGCAACGACGACGGGATGCAGGAAGAAAAATACGACGTGATTGAAGGCATCTGCGCCGACGTGATCGACGAACTGCAAGTGCAAGGGCTCACCGAGGCGATCTGCGGCGACCTTGAAAAGCACGCCTACTCGGTCAACGACGGCATTGAGGACGCCGACCTGCGCAACCGACATATTCTGGCGGGCATTTGAGAAAAGGAGACAGGACGATGAACATTCACGGACTTCAGAAGATGACGCTGCTCGATTTTCCGGGGCGCGTCGCCTGCACGGTATTCCTCGGCGGCTGCGATTTTCGCTGCCCGTTTTGTCACAATTTTGAATTGATCGACGGCAGCGAGAAACCGATCATGGACGACAAAGAGCTGCTCGCCTTTCTCAAAACCCGCACAGGGCTTCTTGATGGCGTCGCGATCACCGGCGGCGAACCGTGCCTGCACCCGGGACTCCCCGACCTGCTGCGCGACATCCGTACGCTGGGCTTTGCCACCAAACTGGACACTAACGGTTACCACCCCGACCGGCTGCGGGAGATCCTCGAAGAAGGGCTCGTGGATTACGTCGCGATGGACATTAAGAACAGTCCCGACAAGTATGCCGTCACCTGCGGCGTGGAGACGATCGACCTGTCCCGCATCACCGAAAGCATCGAACTTTTGAAAAACAGCAACGTCGACTATGAGTTTCGCACCACGGTGGTACAGGAATTGCACGAACCACAAGATATAGTGTTGATTGCTGAGTGGATCGACGGAGCGAAACACTATTATCTCCAGCGGTTTACCGACCGCGACTCGGTCCCGTTTGAGGGGCTGCACGCCCCCTCGATCGAGCAATTGCAAGGCTTCGCGGCAACTGCGGCGGCCATTTTGCCGGACGTTTCGCTGCGCGGCGTCGACGCATAAATTGCAAAGAAATAACAATATATAGATTTTTGGTTACGAAATATACACAATATATTGACATCCGACCCGGATTATACTATAATGGCAAAGCAGTCGAAAAGAGCGCTCGGCGAGGGCGCTCCTTCTCTTCTCATTCTATATTATAATGGAAATATATAGTATCATAACAAAGGAGAAATGAAAGTATGTACCGGGTCGTAAAAAGAGACGGCAAGATCGTGGAATTCAACATTTCCAAGATCAGCGACGCCATTGCCAAAGCGTTTGAGGCGCTGAACAAACAATATCATCCCAGTGTTGTGGAGCTGCTCGCGCTGCATGTGACGGCGGACTTTGAGGAGAAAATCAAAGACGATCAAATCACCGTCGAAGACATTCAGGACAGCGTGGAAAAAGTGCTGTCTGAGTCCGGCTATGCGGATGTGGCGAAAGCCTATATCCTCTATCGCCGTCAGCGTGAGAAGGTCCGCAACGTCAATTCCGCGCTTCTAAACTATAAGGATCTTGTGGACAACTATTTGAAGATCAACGACTGGCGCGTCAAGGAGAACTCCACTGTGACCTATTCGGTGGGTGGCCTGATCCTCTCCAACTCCGGCGCGATCACCGCAAACTACTGGCTGAGTGAAGTGTATGACGACGAGATCGCCGACGCACACCGCAGCGCCGCGATTCATCTGCACGACCTGTCCAT
>JAFTBJ010000204.1 GCA_017455295.1 Clostridia bacterium | reverse complement strand
TTACTCTAATTATATTTTCCGGGAGGCAATTTTTATGAAATCACGAGTTTGGCTGTCTGTTTTGCTGGCGTTGTCGCTGCTTCTCGGACTGCTGTCCGGCTGTGCGGGAGCCCCTGCCGACAACGGCGGTGCCGCAAACTCCTCCGAGCAAGCATCACCATCCTCCGAGCAGGAACGCAAAGTCACGCCCGGCACCGGCGCAAAAAACCCGCTTACCGGTCTTGACGACATGGGCGGCTCAACCAACCGTCCCGTCGGTGTGATGATCGCAAACAACGACTTTATGCAGGGCGAACAGGTCGGCATCGCTGATGCCGATATGTGGATGGAAACCGAAACGGAGGCAGGCATCACCCGCATCATGGCGGTGTTTGCCAACACCGCCCGCGTCCCGTCCTCCATCGGTCCGATCCGCTCCGCCCGCTCTCCCTTTGTCCATGTGGTAGACGCGCTTGATTTCGCTTATGCCCATGCGGGCGGCAGTGCGCCGGCACTCGATCTTCTTTCCTCGGTGGACGGCGTCGGCAACATCGATCTTGACGCTGAGAATGTGAGCGATTACTGCTGGCGCGACGAAAATTATCCGCACGATTACGAATTCCGTCTGCGCACTTCCGGCGATATGTTGACCAAATTCATGCGGGATCACGACTACAGCCAAACCGCGCTCAAAGAAATCCCGTGGACGTTCGGCACGCCGACAGGTGACGACTGCCGTCACATAGGTATTCGTATGTCCGACGCGCAAACCATTGCCTTCGATTACGACAGTGCCTCCGGCTCTTACAGCAAATACAACGGCTCTGACAATATTCTGCATTGTGATATAAACGGAAAACCGCTGCAAACCGAAAACATCATCATCCTTTACACCGACCGCTTTGAGGAGTCGGATATTACGATTGATTTCTACTTGCAAAGCGGCACCGGGTATGTGTTTTCCAAAGGACTGACCCGCCAATTTGAATGGGAACGCACCGACGACGGCTTTATCATGACCGAAGAAAGCGGCGGCAAACTCACCCTCACCCCCGGTCGCGTGTACCTCTGTGTCGTCGCCACACACTTTGAAGACGATCTTTCGAGAGGATGACGCCCTCTTTATCCACTTTTGATTTTACTTGTTCTAAAAAGGAGTCCTACCAATGATTATCGTACTAAAACCGCAAGTTACCGAACAACAGATCACCGAATTCTCCCGGTATTTCACCGACCACGGCGTACGCGTCAACAAATGGGTGGGCGAGCAGTCGACCGTTCTCGGCCTGCTCGGCGATACCACCGCCATCGACACCGATTATATTTTGGCGCAAAGCATCGTCGAAGACGTGCGCCGCGTGCAGGAGCCGTATAAAAAAGCCAACCGCAAATTCCATCCGGATGACACCGTGATCGATCTCGGTGGCAACGCCAAAATCGGCGGCGGCAGTTTTTCCCTGATCGCCGGTCCTTGCTCGGTCGAAAGCGAAGAACAGATCGTACAGCTCGCCAAAGACGTGAAAGCGGCGGGCGCGAGCTTTTTGCGCGGCGGCGCATTCAAGCCGCGCACCTCTCCCTATGCGTTTCAGGGACTGCGTGCCGAGGGACTGGAACTCCTTCGCCACGCGCGGCGGGAAACGGGGCTGCCGATCGTCACGGAGATCATGTCGGCAGCGCATCTCGTGCTGTTCGAGGATGTGGATATTATCCAAGTGGGTGCCAGAAATATGCAGAATTTTGAACTGCTCAAGGAACTCGGCAAGGTGGACAAGCCTATCCTTTTGAAACGCGGACTGTCCAGCACGATCGAAGAACTGCTGATGAGCGCCGAATATATCATGGCAAGCGGTAACGAAAAGGTAATTTTGTGCGAACGGGGTATTCGCACCTTTGAGACAATGACCCGCAATACGCTGGACATCTCGGCGATCCCGTTGCTCAAAAAACTCTCTCACCTGCCGGTAGTCGTCGATCCGAGCCACGCAGGCGGCAAAGCGGAGCTGGTACCTGCTCTGTCATTGGCAGCACTTGCCGCCGGTGCAGACGGCCTGATTATCGAAGTCCACAACGATCCGCCGCACGCCCTCTCGGACGGCGCGCAATCGCTGACCCCCGCGCAGTTTGCGGCGCTCAGTGAACGGATCGCGGAATTGAAGCCGATTTTTGGCAAACGGTAACGCTCCCCCAGCCCTTCATCACGTCCTGCTAAATTCACGTCATTGCGAGCGGTAGCGAAGCAATGACAGAAAATGAGAATGTGCGCCGCTTTTACCAAGGCGCGCCGGAAATG
>JAFTBJ010000203.1 GCA_017455295.1 Clostridia bacterium | reverse complement strand
ATCCGAACTATGTCAGCCAGCAGAATACCTCCTCCGACTACAGTATGTTCGGTAAGACCTTCGGCGTCGAGCGGTATAATGATCTGCCCTGGTACGGCGGCAGTATCAACAACAACACCTCTCACTATGACTTGATCACCATCGGCAACGTCGATTTTGTGATCCTGTATCTCGGCTACGGTCTCGAAGCGACCGACGAAACGATCGAGTGGGCGAACAACGTGTTGCAAACCTACAGCCATCGTTCCGCCATTATCGCGACCCACCAATATTTGAAGAACAGCATTGCGGCTCGCTATGCGAACTCCCGCGCCAACCTGATCTTCAATAAGATCGTGGAGCCGAACCCGAATGTCAAGATGGTCCTCTGCGGCCATGACGACGGCGCTCAGGTGCTTGAAGCTACTACATCGGACGGCCGCGTGGTGTATGAGATCCTCTCCGACTATCAGTTTGTCGAAGCGGAAGACCGCGATTTCTACAACGGCCTTGAGCACTACATCGGCAAAGTGGCCGGCTGCTGCGGCGACGGATATCTGCGTCAGATGACCATTACCGGCAGCTATATGCACAGCATCACCTACTCCCCGATCACCGGCCGTTACAATCCCTACGGCGACCGTGAAGACTTCACCATCAACGCCGACTTTGCTGTGGCGGATCGTGAGATCCATACCTCCGCGTTCTCGGCGGTCGTCCTCGGCGAGGAGATCACCTCTGGCGAGAACAGCGTGACGGTGGACACCGACAACGCCTGGATCGCGGCGGCCACCCAAAACGGGCATACCTCCTATACGCCGGTCGTGTTCCCGACGACGCCCGAGCGCGTACCGTATGAAGCGACCGCCTCCAACGATTATGCGGCATTGACCAAGCTGATTGCTCTGGTTGACGATGATGCTCCCACCGGTATTATCTATACGCCGGAAAGCGAGAGTCGACTGGCATCCGCCCTCGACAGAGCAAAAGGCGTTATGGATCCCAGAGCCGGTGATATTTCCGATATCTATGTCGAATTGCTCAATGCATACGGCGGTTTGGAAGTGGTGAAACCGACCATTGACAAATCGACGCTTGAAAGTATCTTCGCTTATCCGATGGAGCTTTCCAAATGGAAGAGCAGCGAATCGAACATGAGCCTCGCGGTGGACGATTCCTATATCAAAGCCTCCGTCAGCGAAGGCGGCGGCATTTATATGAAGAACAACTCAAAGCTCGACTGGCCGTCCGCTTACTACAGCGGCAACGCGCTGACCGTGAAGCCGAACAATGGAAAAATCTATATCTCGCTTGACGTGATCGCCGAGTCTTCCTGGTGCATCTATCTGACAGTGGATCAAGGCGGTTCGCAGCGTGACCTACGCCTTAATCAGGCGATCCAGGGCGCGTTCAACAATCCGGAATCGGACGGATATGCGGGCACCTATCAAGGCGTTTTCGACGTGACCTCCGCCTTTGAAAAGGCCGGATTCGATCCGTCTGCCACCTTCACGATTACCAGAACCATTCTTTATATCGTTCCCACTGCCGCCACTTTCGATGAGATCGAATTTTTGACCGACGTTTCCGACGGCACCGTGGACAAGACCGCCCTGCAAGAGCTGATCAATACCGCCAATGCCTATGACAGTTCGCTCTACACCATCACCACCTACAACCGTCTCCAGACGGCAATCACCGCTGCTCAGCAGATGCTCGACGACGAGAACGCCGTGCAAGCAGACGTCAACCTGACGGTTATTCAACTGCGCGATGCCATGAGTAAGCTGAAATTGCTCAGCGAGATCGTTCCCGAGCCGGAGAACAGCCTCCTGCCCGCCGACGAAGGCCAGTGGGTGCCAATCTCCGCCGGTTTGATGGACATCTACCGCGACGAAAACGGCTACACCGTGCTGCAAAACACCAACAGCCAGTGGCCGTCCGCCGACTACACGCTGCCGACGCCCTATGTGACGACGGTTGTGGATAAGCAATTCACGATCGATGTCACGGTCGGCGAGAATACCAACATGTACGCGATGATCGACGGCACTTGGATTCGGATGACCGATTACATCTCCGCCGCCAACACCAACTCCGCCGGCGATCTGGGTGCCGGTACCTACCAGGTCGGCATCCCGCTTTCCTCGATCAAGGAGCTTGCCGGTAAAGAAAGCGTCACCATCACGAAGCTGCGCGTCTATGCGGTCGGCTCCGCCGCCAATTCCGCCGTCACCATTCGCAAGTGGATGGTGGACGATTATGAAGCCCCGCCGTTCGTGTATCAGGAAAAGACGAGCATGATGCCCGAAAGCGCCGAGCAGATCACCGAGGTTGAAGGCAACTATGACGGTTCCTACACCTTGGAAAACGGTGTGCTCACGCTGACCGCCAACAACAACTACCGCATCGTCAGCCGCCCGACCAAGCTCTACAACATGGATGAGCTCAACGGCGTGTATCTGAAGATTAACTCGACCGTTCCCTTCAAGATGGCGTGGTATGTGCGCGACGCTGCGCAGACTGCCGGCAACTGGCCGACGACCTCCTCGTATACCACCGTCTTTGATATTGCGAACGATCGCGTACCGGCGGGCGAATACGACGTTACGCTGGATCTCGCCGCTCTGTGCACCGGCATCGGCGATAAGTCCTCTGTCTATTGGGATCAAATGATTATCCTCATGGACGGCGAAGGCACCCTCACTCTCTCCGTCTGCGACGTGGTCTTCTATGACACGTATGCGTGGGATGAGAGCCTGACCTACGGTGAGGCCGCCACGCCCGACAATCCTTACTATGCGCACGCCGCTAAAGAAGCCCCGCAGGTGGAAAAGAAAGTGGATCTGCTTGAGGCACTTGGTCTGTCGAAGCACCCGACCTTCTCCGCCTGGACGGCGATGAACAAGTCGATGAACCTGAAGGTCGACCTCAACGAGACGCCGTATCTGTACTACTCGTTTGCACAGGCGGACGATTCCTCCTTCACCTTTGGCCTGTATAACGACAACTCCGGCTCGAAGGTGCCGTGGTTCATCTTCCGCGACACCAACGCCGACGGCGCCGGACTGGTGAAGAACGTTGCCAATTGGGACGCGTATCAAAACCGCGAGCAGTACGTCTTCGGCAGCGAAACCGGTTGTATCGACATGCGCGAGTATGTCAACGATCCCGCGTGGAGAACCTGGATCGTCAACTCGGTCACCTTCTATAACTACAAGCAGAAGAACTGCACCGTCAGCTATATGTTCTTCGGTTCCGAACCAATCAAAGAAGAACCAGTTGCTGAAATTGGTGATCTGGACGGCAGTGGCACCGTCAATATGGCGGACGCTTTCGCCCTCTATCGTGCGGTATCCGGTCAAACTACGCTGACCGATGCGCAGGAAGCGCTGGCTGATATCGACAAAAACGGCATCGTCAATATGGCGGACGCCTTCGCCCTCTATCGCAAGGTATCCGGCGCCGCCTGATCGAATCGGCACAAACCAGTTCTAGCATAATGCGACCGCCCTGCCGGGTTTTTCCTGGCAGGGCGGCTTTCTTTTGACTTCGGAAACCACCGGCTCTGCCGGTGGAGGATGGGGTAAAAAGCTTTAGCTTCAAGCGACGAGCGAAGCGAGTTGCTAATAATGAAAATTGATATTCGCAGAAACTAAAACAGAGCGATTATGCCCGTTCACGGGCGGTGGGGCAGTCGATGCAAGTGGCAAATTTTTTCAATGCGTCTTGAGACGCTCGCCGGTATAATGCCCTTTTAGGGCTTAATCAAGCCACCGGCTTAGCCGGTGGTTATGACTATTTTACTATCTACCGTCCCAACGCAGAGCGCGATTATTGTCGGGATAACACACACAGTTACAGCGGTGACGTAGGGCGCGGGCTTGCTCGCGCCGCGAGAGTTGCCTGAAAATTTGTGGTGATCATCATTTTCACCTCATCCGGGTTCGCTTGCGCTCACCCACCTTCCCCTCAAAGGGAAGGCATGTCCGATACTCCGCCGCAAATTTGTGGTATTCCTCGTAGCGGATGCCACACCCGAGCCCTACGACAACAAATCAAATTCTATTATCCACACAAAGAAACACCACCGCGAATTTTTTCGTGGCGGTGTTTGCACTTTCTATTTCACATTGTTATTTAGAACATGCCTTTTTTATCCATGTTCGTGACAATCACGGCGATCTGCGCACGGGAGGCTTTGTCCACCGGCGCAATGCGCCCGTCCGCCATGCCGCTGATCACGCCATTTTGTTTTGCCCACGCCATCGCCGTTTTGGCAAAATCGCTGATGCGGAACGCATCCTTGTGCGCACTTAAGAGCGCGTCGGCGTTCGGAACAGCGGGCGAACCTTTATATCGCCAGAAAATGGTGCAGACCTGTTCGCGGGTGATCGGGTCGCCAACGCCGAACTTACCGTTTTGGTAGCCCGACACAATGCCGTTATCGACCGCCCACGCCACGGCGGGGGCGTAATAACTACCCTTCACCACGTCTTTCAGTCCGCCGGTGCTGTTTTGATATTTCGAGAGATCCGCCCCGGCGATCTTCGAGAGGATCACCACAAAATCCTGCCGCTGCAGCTTATCGCCCGGTCCAAATTTGCCGCTTTGATAGCCGGACATAAAGCCTTTTTCCACCACATAATTCACCGGATCGGTGTACCACATATTTGCCGGGACATCGGGGAAATTTTTGCAATTGTTTTGGTTAGGAGCTTTAAGGAGAGGATCGTTGCCGGGAATAATTTCTATTTTTTGCCATTCAATTTTTGAGCCGGCATAATATATATTTTGAAGATTATTACAACCATAAAACACCATATGAGATATTTTTTTAAGAGAAACGGGAATGGTGATTGATTGGAGATTTTTACAATCAGCAAAAACTTCTGCCTGTATTCTGGTCACACTGTCCGGAAGTATGATGGATTGCAGACTACTGCAGTAACAAAATGCACAATAACCAATTTCTGTTATTCCCGACGGGAGTACGATAGATTGTAAACTTGTGCAGCGATCAAATGCATCACAGCCTATACTCGTTACGCCTTTATTGATAATCGCTTTTTTAATACCATTCCCCCAAGGTCCACTTTCCCCCAGACCATAATCTTTCATCTCTCCTGTACCAGAAATAGTCAACAAGCCGCTTGAAGTATCCAGCGTATATGTCACGTTATTCCCTTCTTTTCCACAAGATCCGGAGAGAACTTTCGCCGAAATGTCAATCGCCACTATTGGCATTACAGCAATCAACAGCGCAATACTACAAAAAAGTGCCAAGAGTTTTGTTGTTGTTTTTGTCATCGGTCTTCCTCCTAAAATAAAAAAGTGCGCAGCCGAAGCCGCGCGCTCTTAAGGACAGTCAGCCAAACATACCAGCCGAGCATTCGCAGGGCAAGAGAAATACCGAGATTACAGTAATGTAGTCCCGGTATTTTTCTATCTT
>JAFTBJ010000027.1 GCA_017455295.1 Clostridia bacterium | reverse complement strand
GATCGTTTGCGGCGGCTTGATGTTCTCGTATGCGATGTTTTTGGTGACGCCGCAGTATAAGGCCAGCGCGATGATGTATGTCAACAACGGCTCCTTTTCGGTCGGCGGTGCGACGCTCAGCTTGACCAACTCCGATTTGACGGCCGCCAAAAGCCTTGTGAATACCTATATGGTCATTTTGGAAAGCCGCAAAGTGCTTGAAGAGGTCATTACAAAAGCTGAGATCGATTATTCCTATGAAACGCTGAAATCTCACATCTCGGCGGCGCCGGTCAATTCCACCGAAGTGTTTGAAGTGATCGTGACCGACCCGAGCCCGCAGCGAGCGGAAGAGATTGCGAACTGCATTTGCGAGGTACTGCCGGATAAGATCGCGGATATCGTCGTCGGCAGCGAAGTGAGAATCGTGGACTATGCGGTGCTGCCGTCGGCAAAAGCGTCGCCCAGCTTGATGCGGTATACGCTGATCGGCCTGGTGATCGGCCTGATCCTGAGCGTGGTTGCCATCTTCCTGCATGAATTCTTTGACCAGTATATCCGCAGCGAAGAATATCTGCTGCGCACATTCGATATTCCGCTGTTGGCGGTCATACCGGATCTGAACGAAACACACCATAAAGGAAGCTATTATTATTACAAAAAGGGCGAGGGGGATTGATGGCGATGTTTGGAAAGAAAAAATCGGAGTCGTCCTCATCGGCAAAAGGAATGTCGCCGATCGGAAAAGACTTGAGCTTTGCCGCATCGGAAGCGTATAAACTGCTGCGCACCAATCTGTTCTTCTCGGTTCCGCCAGGGGATGTCGGTCGTGTGGTCGGCATCACGAGTTCGGTGCGCGGTGAAGGCAAGAGTACAACCACTATCAACCTGGCGTATGCGCTGGCGGTGTCCGGCAAACGGGTTGCGCTGATCGAATGCGACATGCGCCTGCCTGTGCTGGCTACTCGGTTGGAGATCGATCCCACGCCGGGGCTTTCCAACCTGCTGGCGGGACTTTCCGCCGCGCGGGATGTGCTGCGTGAGTCGGGACTGCACAAAAACTTGAAAGTGGTGCCGGCCGGCGATGTGCCGCCGAACCCTTCTGAGCTGCTCGGATCCGATCGCATGAAGCTGATCACCGAAACGCTGGTGCAGGAATTTGATTTTGTCTTCGTCGATCTGCCGCCGATCATGGCGGTGTCCGACGCGTTGGTTGCGTCTTCGTTCCTGGATGCGATGATCGTCGTCGTGCGGCAGGACGTCTGCACGCGCGGTATGCTGCGTGAAACGATGCGGCAGCTCAGCGTGGTCGGCGATAAAGTGATCGGTTTTGTGTTTACCTGCGCCCGCGCGGAAAAACGCTCGTATTATTATCGCCGGAAGTATTACCGGTATGGCGGCAGCTATGGCTACGGCTATGGTTACGGATATGGCTACGGCTCTTCGCACCACCGGTCGAGAAGCGATAAATCGGGAGAAGGTTCGACCTCCGATGCAAATCATTGATTTTCACAGCCATGTGCTGCCTGCCATGGACGACGGCAGTCGTTCGACCGAGCAATCGGTGGAAATGCTGCGTGCAGCCGCCGGGCAGGGGGTCACATTGATGGCGGCGACGCCGCACTTTTATGCGCACCGTGAAGCGCCCGATGCTTTTTTAAAACGGCGGGAGCGTTGCTTGTCTTCCCTGCTTGCCTGCGATCTTTCGAATACTCCCGCGCTCCGTGTAGGCGCCGAAGTGTATTTTTATCGCGGCATGAGCCGCACAGAGGAGCTGCGGGCGCTGGTGCTGGAGGGTACCGATCTGCTGCTCGTGGAAATGCCGTTTGAGGCTTGGAGCAGCGGCATGCTCGACGAACTCCGTCAACTGCGGTCGCTCCAAAAGGTGCGGGTGGTGCTCGCGCATGTGGAACGCTATTTTCAGCGGGAAAATGACGCGCTGATCAACGAAGCGATGGAAGACGGCTTTTTGATCCAATGCAACGCGGAAGCATTTCGTCCGCACTTTGCACGGCGGGTGTGGAACATGATGGCGGCGCGGCAGATTGATTTTATCGGGTCCGATTGTCACAATACCACCTCGCGTGCGCCGAACGTCGGCGTCGCGGCACAGCGGATCACAAAGCGGCTTGGTGAAGACGCATTTTCCCGGCTGCAGATCCACGGGATGCATGTGATGGGGCTGGAGGATATATGAAAAAACGAGTTCCCGTATTGATCGGGTGCGGCGTTTTGTGCTTGCTGCTGGCGGCCGGATGCTTTTTCTGGCCGTGGATACGGTCGGCGCCGACCCCATCCACCAACGATTTTCGTCCGACGACGGCTGCGACGACCGCGGCGCCCACAGCTCCCGAAACAACGGTCACCACGGCGCCCTACGTCAGCCCGCTGGATTTTGCGTCGCTGCAGGCGCTCAACCCGGATGTGTGCGCATGGCTGCAGATCGATGGCACCGATATTTCCTATCCGGTGGTGCAAAGCCCCGACGACGATCGGTTTTATCTTGATCACGATAGCGATAAAAACGAAAGCGTCTACGGCGCGATCTTCACGGAGCATGCGTACAACACGGCGGATTTTTCCGATCCGCTCACGGTGATGTATGGGCACAATATGATCGACGGCTCGATGTTTGGCAATCTGCAGGAGTTTTATTCCGACAAATCTTTTTTTGATTCGCATCGGGACGTGACGGTATATCTGCCGCACGAAGAAAAGCATTACCGCATTTTTGCGGCATTGCCCTACAGCCGATTGCATTTATTATATTATTACCCCTTCTCGCACGGCGTGGTGTTTGACCAGTTTTTTGCGGAATTGGCCCGTACGCGTACCCTCGGCGGCATCCTTGAAACCGATGTATGGCCGAAAGCGGGCGATCAAGTGATCGTTCTATCCACCTGTTTGGAAGGCAACCACGATTACCGATTTTTGGTGATGGCGGTTTGTTCACAATAAAATTGTTATTCATTAATCTGAAAGGATGAGGATCTATGAAAAAAGTACTGACAGTGGTAATGGCGCTCGTGTTGGCATTCAGCTTGCTGACCGTTGCGTCGGCGGACATGTTTGTTCCGAGCATCGCCGACAAAGACAATGCGGAAGTCGTAGTGCAAACCGACGAGAACGGAAATCCCGTTTCGGCGATCATTTACGACCAAGAGGGCAACGTTATCGGCACCATTGACCAAGAGGGCGGCGTGATCGTGACCACCTATTCGGACAAAGACAATGCCGACACGGAGATCAACAGCGATTTGACCGACGCGTTTGACAACCTGTCTCGCTTTGAGAATCTGGGCGATGTCGTGGCTGATTTGGAAAAATTCCTGGAAGACGGCGGCGTGGATATCACTCCGGAAGAACTGGCTGTGTCGCAGCTGATTGACGTGCGCGCTGAGGATTATACGATTCCGGACGGCGGCACGGCAAAGATCGTCGTGAAATATAATGAGCCCTTTGTGACCATGATCGTGCGCGACGAGGACGGCAGCTGGCATGTCTTCACCGACTACACGGTCAACGGCGACGGCACCGTGACGTTGAACGTTAAGAACTTCACTCAGTTTGCGTTCGTCAAGACGGTTTATGGCACGAATGTCAACCCGGCCGACCCCGGCACGGCTTCTCCGCAAACCGGCGACTGGCAGGTTGTTGTCTTCTCGACGCTTGGCGTGCTCTTTGCGGCAGCTGCAGTCCTGTTCTTTGTGAAGGCTGCGAAAAAGCAGAAGGCCTGAACCAAACGATAGAAAGAGGAAACACAGTATGCGTTTGTCAAAAGAAACGCTGCGGGTTCTGCTGATCGTGGGCGCCGTTGTGGCGGTCATAGCGATCGTGCTTGTGATTATGAACGTATGGGATTTTCGCGCGACCGTGGAACCGGATAGTTCCCGGTCGGCGGATACCGGCGTCGGCGTCATTTACGTCGACGGGCAAAAATACGTTAAGCGCAGCGACATCGAAACGATCCTGCTCATCGGCACCGATGGCGAGACGCCGGAGGAAAGCGGACAGCGAGCGGATTTTGACACGTTGTTGGTGTTTGATCGTTCCGATCATACCTGCCGTCTTGTGCAGCTCAATCGGGATACGATGACGACGATTCGGAAGTATTCGCTGACCGGGGAATCGACCGGCACGGTGACGGCGCAGCTCGCGCTGGCCTATTCGTATGGCGGCGGCGGCAAAACCGGTTGCGAGAATACAGTGGCGGCGGTGGAAAGCTTACTGTACGATGCCTCGATCGACCACTATGCGGCGCTCACTCTCGGCGCTGTATCGCAGCTCAACGATGCGGTCGGCGGCGTGACGCTGACGCTGCTCGACGACTTTTCCGAACTGGACGCCGAAATGGCGCAGGGCGCGACCATCACTCTGCGGGGTGACCAGGCGGAACGCTACGTCAGCAGTCGAAAAGGGCTGGAAGACAGCACCAACGTCCATCGTATGGAGCGGCAGCGGCAGTATATGTCTGCCTGGATGGATGCGCTCAATGTCTGCCTCGAGAAGGACGGCAGTTTTCCGTCAGCACTGCTCGATGCGGCCGGCGATTGCCTGCTCACCGACATGACGGTCAATCAAATGCTGGACATCGCGAAGCTGTGGCAATCTTATGAAACGGCTGAGCTGGAAACGGTATCCGGTGAGACGGCGGTCGTGGATGGATACATGCAGTTCAAAGCCGACGATGCTGCACTGCAAGCGATGGTACTTGAGCTGTTTTATCGCCCGCTCGAGGGATGATCGGATACCGCCGGATACGGCGGGACAGATAGCAGGTTAACCTGTTTTTGAATACGTTTGAATCTATTGAAAGTTGGAATCGCTATGGCGCTGACCTTGTTTTACATTACAAATAATACACAAGTCGCGCTGATCGCCGAAAAGTACGGTGTGGATCGTATTTGGGTGGATTTGGAAACGCTCGGTAAAGAAGACCGGCAAAAGAATATCAATTCGGTCAAATCCAACCATACGATCGAGGACGTTAGCCTGATCAAATCGGTGCTGACACGATCCGAACTGTTGGTGCGTGTCAATCCGATACACGAGCATTCGCAGGAAGAAATCGATGCGGTGATCGCGGGTGGGACGGATATCATCATGCTTCCCATGTGGCGATCGGTGGATGACGTGCGGCAATTTTTGCAGATGGTGGATCGGCGCGCCAAAACGACGCTGCTTTTGGAAACGAAAGAAGCGGTGGAGTGTGTCGATGAGGTGCTGAAGCTCGACTTTGACGAGATTCATATCGGCCTGAATGATCTCCATCTTTCATACGGGCTTACCTTTATGTTTGAATTGCTTTCAAACGGCACGGTGGAAATGCTGTGCAAAAAATTCAAAGCAAAAGGGATTCCCTATGGCTTTGGTGGTATTGCCCGTCTCGGCAAAGGCCTTTTGCATTCGGAAAAGGTCATTATGGAGCATTATCGTCTCGGTTCTACCCGTGCTATTTTGTCGCGGAGCTTTTGCAACGTCAATAAGATGAAAAGCATGGATGAGATGGATCGGATGTTTGCGGCCGGCATGAAAACGCTGCGGGAGTACGAAGCGATTTGTGCAACGGCGAGCGACGAGATGTTTGAGGCGAATCGGAAGGATGTAGCCAAATGCGTAGCGGATGTGGTCGATACGCTTCATTCCTATTGAAATTTTTGTAATACAAGTGACGAAAGGGCGGGGATAGCATTATGAAACATTCATGGTATCGCCGTCTTTTTAAACGCTTACTGGATATTGTGATCGCGTCGGTGGTGCTGGTGCTATTATTCCCGCTCATGCTGATCATTGCGCTGCTGATTCGGATCGAGTCGCCCGGCCCTGCAAACTTTAAACAAGAACGCATCGGCCGAAACG
>JAFTBJ010000202.1 GCA_017455295.1 Clostridia bacterium | reverse complement strand
ATTGCGGAGTATATAAAGAACCAGCTAAAAGAGGACGAATTAGGTGAACAGCTGAACGGACCATTTAAAGAAAAGAAGTAACAAAGACGCGGCTGGCAGACCGCATTACGCGTTTGACGCGTCTGCGAGGAACAGAGGGCTATGCCCGCATAAGAAAAACCACCCGTTTTACGGGTGGATGTTTATTGTGAAATTTTTCTCAGGACACTTGTATTTTTTGTGATTTTCCGATATACTGATACTTGGAATATTTTGTGAAAGGGCGAATCTCATGCTACGAACGTTGTATTCTGTTATTCAAGGCGGCGGAAACACGCCACTCAGTATAGCGCTGATCGTGTTGTCTTACGCCGCTCTCATATTTCTTATGCTGCCGGTTCACGAATTTGCACATGCATTTGTCGCTACCAAATTGGGGGATAACACCGCCAAATACAACGGACGGCTGACACTGAATCCGCTGCGGCATCTCGATATCTTCGGCACTGTGATGCTGCTGGCTGTTGGCATCGGCTATGCCAAACCGGTGCCGGTCAATCCTTATAATTTTGACAAACCAAAACGCGGCATGGCGCTGACGGCACTGGCGGGCCCGGTTTCCAATTTGTTGATGGCTGTCATCTCGGTGGGACTTTACCGGATCATTACGTTGTTTGCCAGCGGCACCGATTATGCAAGCGCCCTATTCTTATTTTCCGCGGAAATTGTGTTGATCGATGTCTTTGCCTCGATCAACATCGGCCTTGCCGTGTTCAACCTGCTGCCCATTCCGCCACTTGACGGATCCCGCATTTTCTCGGCGATCCTGCCCGATCGGTGGATACGGACAATGGAACGCTATCAACTATATATTTCGATCGGGTTGATGGCGCTTCTCTTTACCGGTGCGTTGGATGTACCGCTCCATTTCCTGCGAGCTGTATTCGGCTTTTTGATCTGCGGCATGTTCGGCTTGCCGAATTTGTTCGCATAACACCGTTTTTAAGGATCGATGGCTATGGATGTGATCTCGTATAAACTGCCGAATTTTGAGGGGCCTCTCGATTTGCTTCTCTATCTCGTGCAGAAAAACAAATTGAATATTTACGATATCCCCATCGCCGATGTGCTCGAGCAGTATATGACCGTGCTGCGGCAGATGCAGGAGATCGATATGGAAGTCGCCACGGAATTCCTCGATATGGCGGCTCGCTTGGTGCAGATCAAATCGGTGATGCTGCTTCCAAAATATGAGGAAGAATCCGAGCAGCTGCGCCGGGAATTGTCTGGCGATCTGATTGAGTATCAGCTTTGTCGGCAGATGGCGGAAAAACTCGGCAAGCTGCATATTGGGTTTGACCTCTTCCAGCGGGAAGAGCAGCCGTTGCCGCCCGATCACACCTATCGCCGTCAGCATCCGCCTTATGTGCTCGCCGAAGCGTATCTGCGCGCTGCCGGGCGTGGAAAACGGCGCTTGCCGCCGTCGCCGCAAGCGTTCCGTGGGATTGTCTCTCGCAAGATCGTGGCGGTGTCGTCCCGCATCGTGTATGTGTTGCAGCGCCTGCATCATACCAAGAAGGTATCTTATCGGTCACTGTTTATAGAATCGCGTACCCGCTCGGAAATGGTAGCGACGTTTTTGGCGCTCTTGGAATTGATTAAAGAAAAGCGGATCGCCGTTCAAGGAGAAGGTGATCATACAGAGATCACCATGCTCTCAAAGGTCCCCGAAGCGGTCACGGAAGGAGAAACAGTATGAGTCAAAATGTGAATCGCTGCCGTCGGGAGGCAGAGGCAATCCTGTTTGCGTCGGGTGAGCCAATCAGCATCGCACGCATGGCGCAGGCGATGGAGATCGACGAAGAAACGGTCGAGCGCCTGTGCGAAGATCTGCGGCAGGAATATGAAATGCGCGACGGTGGGATCCGCCTTGTACGCCTTGATGACAGTTATCAATTCACCACCGAACCGTCCACGGCCGACGTCGTGCGGGAAGCGCTCGATCTGCGCCGGAATACGCCGCTTTCGCAGGCGGCGCTGGAGGTGCTCGCGGTGATCGCCTATAACCAGCCGGTCACCAAAGCGTTTGTGGAGCAAGTGCGCGCCGTGGATTGCAGTGCGGTTATTCAGGGCTTGATGCAAAAAGGACTTGTGGAAGAACGCGGCCGCTTGGAATTGCCCGGCCGCCCGCTCCTATATGGCACAACGCTCGGCTTTTTGCGGAGTTTTCATTTGGAATCGCTGGAAGACCTGCCGCCGCTTCCCGAAGAGGAACAGCAGCAAGTGATGAGCGAACAGACATTGGATGATGTGATCCGCGACGCGGATGCGCGTGAGAGCACTGCCCAAATTGCGGACATGCCCGATGATGGAGAGAATCCGGAAGCCTGACACCGCCGCACGGCGTTTGACATAGAATACAACGGGTCGTTTGTGCAAAAAAAGGGGGGCGACAACACGATGGCGGTGCTGGCTGCAATAGGATATGGCTTGCTGGGATTGCTTTTGTTTATCTTGTTCGTGTTGCTGCTCGTTTTATTTACGCCGCTTCGAGCGCGGGTGCGCTACATCCGCTCATGGCAAATTACCGTCTATTTGTTTGGATTTCTTCCCATTTATCGTTTTCGCTCGGATGCTCCGAAAAAAGAAAAATCAGAACCGGAATCGGCGGCAGAAGAACCTGAAAAGCCAAAAGACGAAGCCCAAAAATCCAAAAAGAAATTGTCGCTGCGTGAGGAATTGCAGGGGCTTTATGAAAAAGACGGCGTATCCGGCGTGATTGACTTTTTCAAAAAGCTGGCGGCGCTTGCCGCCAAGACGCTCAAGCGTGTTTGCCGGTTTATCACCATCCGTCGATTGGAACTCGGCATCCGAGTCGGCAGCGAAGAAGCGGATCAAACGGCGATCAACTACGGCCGCGTTTGCGCGGCGCTGTTTCCTTCGATCGCGTTGCTGTCGGAACTGCTGCGCATCAGGAAAAAACAGGTACTCGTCCAGCCGGATTTTACCGCTGGGTCAAGTGAAGCACGGATGCATATGATCGTGTGGATATGGCCGTTCGGTGTTGTGTGGGCCGGGCTTTGCATGCTGATCGGCTTTGTGGCGACTCGCACAGTCGCATCGCAAAAGGCGCGTTCGGCAGTATCAAAACGACAGTCTAAAACATGACAGTTATCATTTTCAAGATAGTAGGAGGATCAGCGTTATGGAAAAAAGTGTGCACAGTCTTCTCGGCGTGTCGATCGACAAGATCAAAGAGATGGTGGACGTCAATACCGTCGTCGGCGATCCGATCACGGTGCCGAACGGTACGACAATCATACCGGTATCCCGCATCACCTATGGATTTGCGTCCGGCGGATCGGATCTGCCCAACAAGGCTGACCGCGAAATTTTCGGCGGCGGCAGCGGCGCGGGTGTCAACGTGACGCCGGTGGCGTTTTTGGTGATCACGGGAGACGACGTTAAGCTGCTGCCAGTGGTTTCCAAGCCGGACACGCAGGACGGCATTGTCGGAATGGTTCCGGGACTTGTGGATAAGTTGACCGGCCTTTTCAAAAAGGACAAGCCTGCGACCGAGAAACCGACCGATATCAAGCCGGTCGATGAGATCGTGATCGACTGATCGGCGTCTTTTTTGTCACCTGCCCGCATATCAGTTAAGAGGGCAGGTGATAAATATGCAGAAACATGTATGGACAGGTTGGGCGGCGCTTTTATCGGCACTGCTCCTTTTGGCCGTGCCGGTAACGGTGGCAGCCGAACCGGTCGAACAGCCTACAGCGGCGACGATCTCGGCAGGCGCGGCGGTGCTGTATGAGCCGCAGACCGGGCGGGTGCTGTTTGAACAAAACGCACATGCCCGCCGCGCAATCGCCAGTACCACCAAATTGATGACGGCACTGCTTGCCGTGGAACGACTGTCGCCCGATGAAGATTTGATCGTGCCGGCGCAAGCAGTCGCGGTGGAAGGCACCACGATGGGCCTGCATGCCGGTGATGCTATTTCCCGGCATGATCTATTGTGCGGGATGCTGCTCGAATCCGGCAACGATGCGGCCAACACGGTGGCGCTTTGCTGCAGCGGGTCGTATGAGGCGTTTGCTGAGCAAATGAACGCCCGTGCGGCGGCGCTCGGCATGACAAAGTCTTTGTTTGTCACGCCGTCCGGCTTAGATGAGGGCGATCACGGCGCGAGCGCATTCGATATGGCGCTGCTCGCGGCAGCCGTGCTGCAAAATGAGGAATTGGCTGCGATCTGCGCATTGAAGCAGCAAACGGTATCTTTTGGCAATCCGAAACGAGAGGCGGTCATGAGCAATCACAACCGCCTCTTATCCTTGTATCCGGATGCCATCGGTTTGAAAACGGGCTATACTTCCAAAGCGGGGCGCTGTCTTGTTTCGGCGGCGAGACGGGATGGCGTGACTTTGATCGCTATCACATTGGATTGCCCGGATGACTGGAACGAACATATCGCCCTGTATGAAGCCGGGTTTTCGCTGTTGACTGCGGTGACGCCGATGATGCCGCCACTGCCGTCGGTGCCGGTATTCGGCGGGACCGCCTTATCGCTGGCACTCAAAGCCGATGCGCTGCCGTCTGTCACGGTTTTGAAAGAGGATGTGCAGGAGCTGGACGTCTCGGTGGAACTTCCCGCCTATGCGTGGGCGCCGGTCGATGCCGGACAACCGATCGGGTGGATACGCGTCACCTTGCGCGGCGAAGAGATTGTCCGTATGCCTATTGTGGCGGAACAGACCATATATGCGTCGGAGCGGGCATCGTGGTTATTCAGGGCAGGACGGTGCTTTTTTACTCTTTTTAGACGATTGATTGGGTAGGATGATAAAGAAAGGATGTGTCGGTATGGCGCTTGTGCGTCTGCAAAAACTGCTTTCCGAACGCGGGATCGCTTCCCGCCGCAAAGCGGAAGAATTGATTCTGCAAGGCAAAGTGAAGGTGAACGGACGTGTGGCGTCGCTGGGCGACAAAGCGGACGATCGCCGGGATACGGTCACAGTATGCGGCAAAAAATTGCAGCATGCGGATATGCCGGTATACATCATGCTCAATAAACCGCGCGGCTACGTCACAACTATGCAGGATGAGCAGGGACGTAAATGCGTGGCGGATCTGGTGACTGAAGCGGGCGCACGCGTCTATCCCGTCGGGCGGCTCGATCGGGAGTCAGAAGGACTGCTGCTGATGACCAATGACGGTGATTTTGCCAACGCGGTCACCCATCCGGCAAAGCATCTGCCGAAATATTATCGCGTCACCTTGCGCGGAGAAGTCAAAGAGGAGCAGCTTTTGCCGTTTGCGCAGGGGATTGTCATTGATGGCCGTAAGACCGCGCCTGCCGAAACGGTGATCGTGCTGTCGCAGCCGGATAGAACCGTGATCGAAGTGATCCTTTATGAAGGACGCAACCGTCAGATCCGCCGTACTTGTGAAGCGGCGGGGCTCGAAGTGATTCGCCTGCGTCGGACTGCAATCGGCTCTGTGCGTATGGGGCGCCTCAAGATCGGTGACTGGCGGCATTTGACGCCGGACGAGGTGCGGTCGCTGTTGGTGGACACCAACACCGCACAAAAGATCGCCGCTTCGTATATCAAAAAAGGAAAGGCAGTCGTGTATGGTCGAAATAAAAATCGTCGCTGAAGCAGCCGCACCGGTCGAACAAACCAATTTGAACGACGATATCGCATTCGAAGCAACAGAAGGGGAGACCGTGCTGGCACGGGCTCTTTGCCGACGTGTTGCCGATCGGTGGGCCATTGTGTCTTTGGAGGCACAGGATGGCTTAATGACCGATGCGCTGCTGCGCGCGATTCTGCATGCCGCCGGAGAACGCGGTGTGAAAACGGCGGCGATCGAAGATGAAACCCTGCGGCAATTTGCCGAAAAAGCCGGATATGTCTCCGATGCCAAAATCGCAGAGATAAAAATTCCCGATTTTTTTGAAAATCACGGCTGTAAAGGATAAAAAACCCTTGTCAAAATATATTTATTTTGCTATAATTATATAAATTCGGGTAGTATGGGGATTGAGCTGAGTTGCCGGCTTTCCCAAAAGCCCGATTGAACGTGTAAACTGTTTCTATGGAGGTTGACAATATGGATATCCAGTATTCCGCGGCGGATGGAAACAGCGCGGCTCGCCAATTGCTTGCCGGTCTGTTTGATTCCGAGACGTTTGTCGAGATCGACCGCCTCGCGATGGATGGCGACAAACCCGCCGAAGCGGTAGCCGGTTACGGCACGACGGACGGAGCGCCTGTGTATGCATTTGCACAGGATCACGACGTTTGCTGCGGTGCAGTCGGTGCGGCGCAGGCAAAAAAGATCACGAAGATCTATGAACTGGCCGCGCAAAACGGCGCGCCGATCGTAGCGGTGTATGACAGCGACGGTGCGAAACTCGGCGAGGGCATCGATGCGATGGACGCGGTGGCGGACATTCTGCTTGCCGCGAACGATCTGTCCGGCGTTGTGCCGCAGATTGCGGTCATCGTCGGCGGCTGTGTTGGTTCGGCGGCGCTGCTTGCACAGGCGGCGGATGTGACGATCGCCGTGGAAGGCAGCGACTATCGCCTGAACGTCGGGGACAAGCAGGCTAAAGCGGATATCGACGTCGCTTCCGTTGAAGAGGCATTTGAAAAAGTCAAAGCGCTGCTGCAAGCCCTGCCGGCCAACAATCTGGCGGCTGCTCCCATTTATGAATCGGCTCCGTCGACCGGCAGTTGTGCGGATGTTTCCGGTGCGATCGACGCGATTGCTGATGAAGGATCGGTGATTGCACTGCTGGATCAGGACGGCGTGAAGACGGCATTTGCCCGTGTAAGCGGCGTGTCCTGCGGCGTGGTCGTGCTGCAGGCAGATAAACTGTCAGGCAAGCCTTGTGCAAAAGCGGCTCGCTTTGTGCAGATCTGCGACAGCTTTTCGCTGCCGGTGATCACATTTGTGGATGCGGCCGGGTTCTGCTGCCTGAAAAACGCGGCGAAGCTGTCGCAGGCGTATGCCGGAGCGACCACCGCTAAGATCACGGTGATTGGCGGCCGCGCTTACGGCCCGGTGTACATCGCACTTGCCGGCAAACACGCCGGAGCGGATGCGGTCCTCGCGTGGCCGGATGCTTCGATCGGAGCATTGGCACCGGAAACGGCGGTTTGCCTCGAGTGGGCGGATCGGCTGGCGGCGATGACCGACCCGACGACCCAGCGCGCGCAGCTTGTGGAGGAGTATGCCAAAACGGTCTATGCGCCGCAGGCGGCGGCAGCGAAAGGCTATGTGACCGATATCGTCGGCCCTGCCGAAACCAAGGCTCGCTTGAGCGGATTGCTGGAGATGCTGTCCGGCAAGCGCGTGACCAAGCTGCCGAAGAAACACGCCAATATGCAGCTGTAATAGTTCCAACCGGTTTTTATAAATTTCAAGGAGGATGTTCACTATGAAACACTTTCATATCACGGTCAACGGTGCCGCTTATGATGTACAGGTCGAGGAAGTAGACGCCGGTGCAGCGCCTGCGGCTGCTCCCGCAGCTCCGGTCGCTCCGGCCGCTCCCGCTCCGGCCGCTGCGGCAGCCGGTACAGCGGTCAATTCCCCGATGCCGGGCACCATTGTCAGCGTAGATGTAGCGGCGGGCGATACCGTCAAAGCAGGCGATGTGCTCATCGTTCTCGAAGCGATGAAGATGGAAAACGAGATCAAAGCGCCGACGGACGGAAAAGTGACGGCTGTTCATGTGCGCAAGGGCGATTCCGTGGAATCCGGTACGCCGCTCGTATCGATCCAGTAAACCGGCCGACTTTGGTAAAATCGTTTGACGAAAGGATGATCATTTTATGGCCAAGGTAGGCATTACCGAAACCATTTTGCGCGACGCGCATCAATCATTGATTGCAACTCGCATGACGACCGAGGAGATGCGTCCGGCGCTCGAAATGCTCGATCAAATCGGGTTTCGTTCGCTCGAATGCTGGGGCGGCGCAACGTTTGATTCGTGCCTGCGTTTCTTGAACGAAGATCCGTGGGAGCGTTTGCGCACGCTGAAAAAGCATATGCCAAATACGCCGTTGCAGATGTTGTTCCGCGGCCAGAATATGCTGGGATATCGCCATTACGCCGATGACGTCGTGGAATATTTTGTGCAGAAATCGGTGGCGAACGGCATCGACGTGATCCGTATTTTTGATGCGCTCAACGATCTGCGCAATCTGCAGACGTCCATCAATGCCGCTAAGAAAGAACAAGGCGCGCATGTACAGGTCGCGGTGTCCTATACGACCAGCCCGGTACACACGACCGAGTATTTTGTCGATTATTGCCGCCATCTTGAAGAGGCAGGCGCCGACTCGATCTGCATCAAGGATATGGCGGGACTTTTGGTGCCGTATCAAACGTATGAACTGGTCAAAGGCATCAAAGAAAACGTGAAGATCCCGGTGCAGGTGCATTCGCATTTCACCGCCGGCATTGCGGATATGGTGTTGATGAAAGCGATTGAAGCGGGCGCCGACGTGGTGGATACGGCCTTGTCGCCGTTGGCGCTCGGAACATCCCATCCCGCGACCGAATCCATTGTAGCAGCTTTGCAGGGGACGGAATACGACACAGGTCTCGATCTTGTGAAATTGACCGAGGTTGCGAAATACTTCCAGACGTTGCGCCGTAAGTACATGGAGAGCGGCCTGTTGAACCCGAAAATGCTGGAGGTCGACGCCAATGCGCTAATCTATCAGGTGCCGGGCGGCATGCTCTCGAATCTTGTCAGTCAGCTCAAACAGGCGGGCAAAGAGGATCAGCTGGAAGCGGTGCTGCAGGAAGTGCCGCGCGTTCGGAAAGACGCCGGCTATCCGCCGCTTGTGACACCTTCTTCACAGATTGTAGGCACCCAGGCGGTGTTCAATGTCATCAACGGCGAACGTTATAAGATGGTTACCAAGGAATTCCGCGGTTTGGTGCGCGGCGAATACGGCCGCACTCCTGTGCCGATCGATCCCGAATTCGTCAAAAAGATCATCGGCGACGACGAGCCGATTACCTGCCGCCCGGCCGATCTGCTGCAGCCGGAGCTTGACCGGCTGCGTGCTGAGATTTCCGAGTGGTACGAGCAGGAAGAAGACGTGTTGACCTATGCCCAGTTTGGACAGGTGGCACTGAAATTCTTTGAGTATCGCCGCAACCATAAATACGGAGTTGACGGTGCACACTACAATGCCGATCAACAAGTTCATCCCGTTTAACCATTCCAAGGAAAAGCCCTCTCGGGGGCTTTTCTGCATAAACCGATCTCGGGAGGAACCTATATGATTCGCAGTATGACTGGCTATGGCCGAGCACACCAAACAATCGACGGGATGGACATCACGTTCGAAGTCAAATCCGTCAATCATCGCTATTTTGAATATTCATCTCGTTTGCCTCGCGCTTACGGCTTTTTGGATGATAAAATCAAATCGTATCTGCAATCGGCGATCTCGCGCGGAAAAGTGGATGTGTATCTGTTTATCCAAACGGTGGATGCCCCCGGCGCGTCGGTTGCTATCAATCATACCTTGGCTTCCGCTTATGTGGAAGCGCTGCGCGAATTGCAAAAGACTTACGATCTGCGCGACGACATTTCGGTGATGGGATTGTCCCGTATGCCGGATCTGCTGACGGTGCAGCGCAGCGCGGAAGATGAGGATGCGATCTGGGAAGCGGTTCGCACCGTTGCGGATGAAGCGATCGCCCGCTTTATTGCGATGCGGGAAACGGAAGGTGAGCGTCTGCGGGATGATATCTTGAGTCGGCGCGAAACGATTTTGGAGAATGTCGCAAAGGTGGAGGAGCGTTCGCCGCAAACCGTGCAGGAGCACATGAAAAAAGTGGAAGCCCGCATGCGCGAGTTGTTATACGGCGCGGCGGTGGACGAGCAGCGCTTGCTTACCGAAGCCGCCATCTTTGCCGATAAGATCGCCGTAGCGGAAGAAACAGTGCGCCTGCGCAGTCATTTGGATCAATTGCAGGATATGGTGCTCGGGGATGCGGCGGTCGGCCGCAAGATGGACTTTTTGATCCAGGAGATCAATCGCGAGGCCAACACGATCGGTTCAAAGGCATCGGATGTTACCATTGCCCGCATCGTGGTGGATATCAAAGCGGAGATCGAAAAGATCCGGGAACAGCTTCAAAACATCGAATAAGCCAAACGGCACATAAAGGAGGCGAGATCGGTGAAATTGTTGAATATCGGATTTGGCAATATGGTGGTGGCGGATCGCCTGTTGGCAATCGTCAGCCCCGATTCGGCGCCGATCAAACGCTTGATTCAGGATGCGAAGGACGGCGGTCGGCTGATTGATGCTACATATGGCCGTCGCACCCGCGCGGTCTTGATCATGGATACCGATCAAGTGATCCTGTCCGCGGTGCAGCCGGAAACGGTGGCGGGCCGCATGACGGAGGATCGCGCGGAGGGAGTGGATGCGCGTGGATAAGCAAGGGATGTTGATTGTGCTGTCGGGGCCGTCCGGATCCGGAAAAGGTACGATCGTCAGTCGGTTGCTGAAAGAGCACGACGATATGGTGCTCTCAATCTCGGCCACAACGCGAGCCCCGCGTGCGGGTGAGATCGATGGCGTCCACTACTATTTTTTGACCCGCGAACAATTCACACAAATGCGGGGAGACAATCAATTTCTTGAGTGGGCGGAATATAACGGGCAGTATTACGGTACGCCGGAAGCGCCGATTCGCGATTGGCTGGCGGCCGGTAAAAATGTGATTTTGGAGATCGAAGTGCAGGGAGCGGAGCGCGTGATGGATTGCCGCGCGGATCTGATATCCATCTTTATCACCATTCCGTCTATGGAAGAATTGCGGCGGCGTCTTATCGGACGCGGTAGCGAGACCGAAGAATCCATCCGTGCTCGCATGGGCGTTGCCAAACGGGAACTGCAGCGAGCGTTCCGGTATGATTATGTTGTCATTAACGATGAGGTAGATTTGGCGGTCGAACGGATCAACACGATTGTAGAAGCGGAAACAATGCGCTACGGGCGTATGGAACAATGCATAATGGAGGTATTAGACAATGCTGAGACCCAGTGATATCGAACAATTAAAAGGTAAAAACAGTCGCTATGCGATGGTAGTCGGCGTGGCGCAGCGTGCACGCGAGATCGCGGACGGATGGAAAGAAAGCGGCGAGATCGCGGTTGAAAAGCCGGTCAGCGTTGCAATCGAGGACTTCAAAAGCGGCAGCTACAAAATCTACACGAAGCGGCATGACGATGATCAGGCTGACGAAGCGTGACCGGCGTGGCTTTCCCGAGAATTGTGGAGGTGGCGGTTGAAAAAGCCGCTTACCATTTTGATAAACCCTACAGCTATTTTGTGCCGGATGGGCTGGGCCCTGTTCAGCGCGGCTGTCGGGTATTGATTCCGTTTGGCGGCGGCAATCGTCGCTGTCAGGGAATCGTGATACGTTGTCTTGACGAAACCGATTTTAGGAAACTAAAACCGGTTTTTGCCATACTGGATGAAAAACCGCTTTTCACCGAAGAGATGTTGGATCTTGCCGCCTGGATGAAGGAGAGGGTGTTCTGCTCCTTTTTTGAAGCGGCGCACGGCATGCTGCCGCCGGGGCTTTACATGAAGATCCGGCCGCGATATGAAGCGGTGCACCCACGGCCGGATGATGCGGCAGAAACGCTTTCGCTTCCGGAAAAGCTGATTCTGCAGTTGCTGGATCAAGCAGATGAGGGCGTTTTTGCCGACAAGATCGTGGAAAAATGCGGCCTTGATAAAGATACGCCCGCGTTTGAACAGCTGGTGAAAAAAGGATTGATCACACGGGCGGATGCGGCGGTGCGGCTGCGCGGAGATGCCACATGCCGCTTTGTGCGTCCGACGCTCGCCGGTGAGGAATTGTTTGCCGCGATGGAGCGACAGCGTTGTTCCGAAAAACAAAAACAGGTGTTGACGTTGCTTGCGGAAGTCGGCTCGGCTTCGGTCAAAGAACTATGCTATTTTTCATCGGTGACAACAGCGGTTGTCTCGGCTTTGCAAAAGAAAGGCTTGGCGGAGATTTACGACCGCGAAGTGCTGCGTTCTCCCGCTGCGGAAGAAGCGCTGCCGCCGCTTGCTTCCGCATCGCTCAATGAGGAACAGCAGATAGCTTACGATGGACTGGTGCGCTGCTGTGATGCAGATGAGGCGCAGGCCGCTCTGCTTTACGGCGTGACCGGCAGCGGCAAAACACAGGTATATATGAATCTCATCGATCATGTGCTGCAAGCGGGACGGCAGGCACTGGTGCTGGTGCCGGAGATCTCGCTGACGCCGCAAATGATGGATTTGTTTTTGCGGCGCTATGGACGCCGGGTCGCACTTTTGCACAGTGGCTTGTCCATTGGAGAACGTATGGACGAGTGGAAACGCGTACGGCGTGGCGATGCGCCGATCGTTTTGGGCACTCGCTCCGCTGTGTTCGCACCGCTTCAAAATATCGGATTGATCGTGATGGACGAGGAGCAGGAACATAGCTACCAATCCGAAAGCGCGCCGCGCTTTCATGCGCGCGATGTGGCCAAAAAACGGTGCGCGGCGCATAAGGCGCTGCTGCTGCTTTGTTCGGCAACACCGTCGGTGGAAACGTATCACCATGCCGTTTCGGGCCGATATCATTATTTCAAATTATCGGCTCGCTACGGTGCCGGTCAGCTCCCGCGGGTTCGACTGATCGATCTGCGGGAACACCCGATGGATGACGGCCTGTTGACCGAACCGCTTTGTCAGGCGCTGACCGATTGTTTTTCCCGCGGGAAACAGGCGATTTTGTTATACAACCGCCGTGGGTATCATACGTTTGCTTCCTGTCGAAGCTGCGGACATGTGATCACCTGTCCAGCCTGCAGCATTTCGATGACCTATCATGCGGCCAATCGCCAATTGGTTTGTCACTATTGCGGTCGGATGCAGGATCCGGTCAGTGTCTGCCCGGAATGCGGATCGGATAAAGTACGCTATTCCGGCTTTGGAACACAGCGCGTGGAAGAAGTGCTGCATGAGCGCTTTCCGCAGGCGCGCATCCTGCGCATGGATGCGGATACCACTATGTCCCGCTTTGCATATAGTGAGAATTTTGCCGCCTTCGGGCGAGGCGACTATGATTTGATGGTCGGTACGCAGATGGTGGCAAAAGGACTGGATTTTCCAAACGTGGAATTGGTGGGCGTGCTGATGGCGGATATGGCACTGTTCGGCGGCGATTATCGCTCATATGAAACAACCTTCTCGTTGCTCACACAGGTGGTCGGCCGCGCCGGTCGGCGTGGTGGCGAGGGCGAGGCAATCATCCAAACATTTGTCCCGCAAAACGCGGTGATCGTGGAAGCGGCAGCGCAGGATTATGAGACGTTTTATGAACAAGAGATTCTTTCGCGCCGTACGATGGGGTATCCGCCATACACCGATTTGTTTGTGTTTGGCTTGTCCGGATTGACCGAGCGTGAGGTCAAGCAGGCCAGCCAAGTGCTGATCAGCTTGCTGAAGACACTTGCTGAGTCGCGCTATCAGGACTTGAAAATGATCGTGCTCGATCCTACACCGGCGGCTGTGGCACGTATGTCGGGCAAATATCGCTATAAAGTATTGATGAAAACAGTGAATAGTGCGCGACTGCGAAACATGATTGCAGCGGCGCTTGCCGCTTATCAGAAAGACCCTGTCAGCAAGCATGTCGGTATTTATGTCGATATCAATCCGGCAGCTGTGTTATAAGCGCGGCAAAGGCGATGAAAACAGTTGATAAGAGGCGCATGGCGCCATGAGGAGGAAACGTGAAATGGCGATTCGAAATATTGTCAAAGAAGGCGACGAGACACTCGGGAAGGTGTGTCGTCCCGTTACGGAGTTCAACGAGCGGCTTTGGCAGCTACTCGACGATATGAAAGAGACGCTGGTCAAAGCAGATGGCGTTGGACTGGCAGCCCCGCAAATCGGCGTACTGCGCCGGATCTTCGTGATGAATGTCGGGGACGGTTGGGTCGAAGCAATCAATCCCGAGATTGTGGAGCGAGAAGGAGAACAGGAGGATGTGGAAGGCTGTTTGTCCTGTCCCAATCAATTCGGCATCACCCGCCGTCCGCAAAAGGTGCGGATGAAAGCGCAAAACCGACAGGGGAAATGGTTTTATTTGACAGGCGAAGGTCTGAAAGCCCGCTGCATCTGCCATGAAACCGATCATCTGGACGGCGTGCTATTTAAACAGCATGTGATCCGTATGTTGGATCCGTCGGAACTTGCGTGAAGGAGAAGACGTATGCGCATTGTATATATGGGTACACCGGCGTTTGCCGTGCCGCCGCTGGAGCGGCTGATCGCGGACGGCTATGAGGTCGTTTTGGTGGTTACGCAGCCGGACAAGCCGGTCGGCCGCACCCAAACGCTCACGCCACCGCCGGTTAAAGTGTGCGCGCTGGCGCACGAGATCCCGGTATTCCAGCCGACATCTCTTAAGACGGATGAGGCTCTCCAAACACTATCAAGTGCTGCCCCGGATCTAATTGCTGTGGCGGCATATGGCAAGATCCTGCCGAAATCGGTGCTGGATCTGCCGCGTTACGGCTGTATCAACGTGCACGCGTCGCTGCTTCCGGCCTATCGTGGCGCCGCTCCTATCCAATGGGCGGTTATTCACGGCGAAAAAGAAGCCGGAGTCACAACTATGCAGATGGATGAAGGATTGGATACCGGCGATATGCTGCTCACATTTAAACGGGAGATCCCCGATGACATGACAGCAGGCGAATTGCATGATCTTCTCAGCGCTGATGGAGCCGCCCTGCTTTCGAAAACGCTGGACGCTCTGCAAAACGGAAGCGTGATCCCACAAAAGCAGCCGGATGAGAGCAGCTACGCGCCTATGCTTGATAAGACATATTCTCCGCTGGATTTTCAAAAACCGGCTAAAACCCTGCACGATCAGGTGCGCGGCTTGAATCCGTGGCCGGTGGCGACCTGCCGCCTGCACGGCAAGACCTTAAAGGTGTACCGCACAGCAGTCGGAGAAAAAACCGATGTGCGGCCGGGAACCGTGTGTGCGCTGGATCCGCTCTCGGTGGCTTGCGGCGACGGCCGAACGCTGCGTATATTGGACGTGCAGTATGAAGGAAAAAAGCGGATGGCAGCAGCCGATTTTTTGCGGGGGCATCCGATCAAACTCGGTGAAGTGCTGGAAACGATTTAAAAGCAGGGAGGACTGTTCGTGGGGACCAACGCAAGAGACGTGGCGGTCAAGACGCTTACGACCTGGGAACGCGAGCAGACCTATTTGCCGCTCATATTGGACGAACAATTGACCGATACGTCGCTGTCGGCACTGGACGCTGCTCTTGTGACACGGCTGGTATATGGTGTGGTTGCACGCTGTTTGACGCTGGATCATGTGTTGGAACAAAATAGCCGTCAGTCGCTAAAAAAAGCCCATCCGATCGTACGTGCAATCCTGCGTGTGGGTGCATTCCAATTGCTGTATATGGATAAGATTCCGCCGTCTGCGGCGGTGAATGAAGCGGCCAAACAAACGATGCGGCTGCGTCAGCCATATGCAAAAGGATATGTTAACGCGGTGCTGCGAGCGGTGGCGCAAAGCGGACGAACGGTGCTGGATCATTTGGAACCGGCGCTGCAATATTCCGTTCCGCCTTCGCTTTGGCAGTTCTGGCAGCACGCTTATGGCGATACAATTGCCAAGACGATGATCGAAGGATTGAACGATCCGCCGCCGGAGGTGCTGCGTGTCAATACATTGAAGACGACAGTGTCCGCTTTGATCGATGCGTTTGAACAACACGGATTCACATATACGATGCTTGACGGCCTGCCGGAAGCGCTGATTGTGGAACAAGCTGCTGCGCTGCGACACTCATCGATCCCGGACGATTGGTACTATTTTCAGGATGCCGCCTCCCAATGGGCGTGCGCCGCACTCGATGTGCAGCCCGGCGAGATGATCATCGACGTGTGTGCAGCGCCCGGCGGCAAATCGCTCACCACGGCCTGTCGTATGGCCGGCAAAGGACGGGTCGTGGCATGCGATGTGTATGAAGAAAAAACGCAGGCGATGGCAGCGCGTGCGGCACGCCTCGGCGGCGACTTGATCGAAATAAGACAACGGGATGCCTCCACGCCGTGCCCGGATGACTGGGTGGGGGCGTTTGATCGGGTGATCTGTGATGTGCCGTGCTCAGGGCTGGGCGTTATCCGCCGCCGCCCGGAGATCCGGTACAAAGCGCCGGAATCTTTTAAGGATCTCCCGCAATTGCAGTATCGGATCTTGTGTGAATCGGCGGCCATGGTCAAACCCGGCGGTGTGCTGCAATATTCCACTTGTACATGGAACCCGGCCGAAAATGAGGAGATTGCCGCACGCTTTCTCAACGAGTATCCGGACTTCTTACCGCGCCCGCTTTTGGCGCTGGAAGCGGCTTTTGCCGCAGCGGGACAGGCTATCTCGCACCAAATCACCTTGCTGCCGTCTATACATGGAACAGATGGCTTTTTCATCGCTTCGTTTACCAAAAACTGAGGAGCGTCTATGGATAAAATCGACATCAAATCGCTGCCGACGCCGCAGTTGCGGGAGCAGCTGACCGCCAAAGGAATCCCGGCTTTTCGTGCGGGGCAGATCCGTTCGTGGCTCGATCGGGGTGTGACCGATTTTTCACAGATGGGAAATCTGCCGCTGTCGCTGCGTGAGCAGCTTGCAAACGAGTATATGATCCCGTCGGTGACGGTGCAAAAAAAGTGGGTTTCCGCGCTGGACGGGACGATCAAATACCTGTTTGCGCTTTCCGATGGGGAACTGATCGAATCGGTATTGATGCAGTATCATCATGGGTATTCCCAATGCCTGTCGACGCAGGTCGGCTGCCGGATGGGATGCACCTTCTGCGCCACAGGACAGGAAGGGCTTGTGCGCAATCTCCTGCCGGCGGAGATGCTGGCGCAAATCGAAGCGGCGCAGGTGGATGCGGGGGTGCGTGTGTCTTCCCTTGTTTTGATGGGCATGGGCGAGCCACTCGATAATTTTGATAACGTGATGCGATTTCTGGAAATGGTGAACGAAGAGGGCGGCGTCCAAATCGGGATGCGGCATATTTCATTGTCTACCTGCGGACTGGTCGATCAAATCGAGCGTTTGCAAGAGAAAAACTGGCAGTTGACGCTGTCCGTTTCACTGCATGCGCCAAACGACGAATTGCGGCAACAGCTGATGCCGATCGCGAAGAAATGGTCGGTGGACGAGCTGCTGGCCGCCTGTCGGCGGTATGCCGACGCGACCGGTCGCCGTGTTTCGTTTGAATATGCGATGGTGGACGGTGTGAGCGATAGCGACGCGTGCGCACGGGAATTGGCCGCCAAATTGCGCGGCACGCTTTGTCATGTCAACCTGATCCCAGTCAACCCGGTGAAAGGGACGCCATATCGCCGCAGTCATGCCAAACGGCTGGAATCTTTTTGTCGTATTCTGCAGCAAGGCGGCGTCAATGTGACGGTTCGGCGGACGCTGGGAGCAGATATCGAAGCAAGCTGCGGACAGCTTCGGCGGCACGCTTTGGAAAATAACGGTTAATTTTTTGTGAAATACTGCATTTTTTCAAAGAATGTGGTATAATGCTTTTGTCTTTGCTGCGGCAGCGCCGCATGACCTTATGCAGAAAGGAGGATGTTTTTCGTGAGATCCTTTGGAAAATCGGATATTGGGCGTTTGCGTTCGAACAATCAGGATGCATTTATTTGCGGACGCTTGTCGGACACGGTGCTGTTTGCCGTTGTTTGTGACGGCATGGGCGGCGCTAACGGCGGCAACGTGGCGTCGGCGATTGCCATTCGTACGATCGCGGAACGGATTGCGTCCTCTTATCGTGTTGGGATGACGACCGCTTCGATGCAAAATGTGTTGGAAAGCGCGATTGCAGCGGCCAATATTGAGATTTATGATCGGGCGGCAATGGATCCCGAATTGCGTGGAATGGGGACGACGCTGGTGATGGCGGTTGCCATGGATCGCGAGATTCTCATCGCGCATGTCGGCGACAGCCGCGCGTATATTCTGCTGGAAGACGGCGGGATCGAACAGCTGACGCGCGACCATTCGGTCGTACAGCAAATGGTGGAACGCGGGCAGATCACGCCGGAAGAAGCACGTACACATCCGCGCCGGAACTTTATCACACGCGCGCTCGGCGCCGACGTGACGGTCGCGTGTGATTTTACGGAACTGACATTGCCGGAGGAAGCAAAGCTGCTGCTTTGCACCGACGGATTGACCAATATGCTGGAATCGGATCAAATTGCGGCAATCGTCAACGATTCTCCGGATCGTATGGCGCCGCAGCTTTTGATTGATGCGGCAAACGAAGCCGGCGGCGGCGACAATATCACCGTGGCCATCATGGAAGAAGAAAACGGAGAATCTGAGACCAAGTGAAGGGGATGTCCGAATGATGGATAAATACATCGGCAAGCGCCTGGACGGACGGTATGAGATCCGGGAGATCATCGGCGTCGGCGGCATGGCATATGTATATAAGGCATATGACAACGTCGACGATCGGATTGTGGCGGTCAAGATCCTGAAAGACGAGTATTTGCGTAACGAAGAGTTTTCGCGTCGCTTCAAGAACGAATCCAAAGCGATCGCAATCTTGTCGCATCCGAATATCGTGCGCGTCAGTGACGTCAGCTTTGGCGACAACCTGCAATACATCGTGATGGAGTATATCGACGGCATTACGCTGAAAGAGTATATCGAGCAGCAAAAAGTGCTTCCTTGGAAAGAAGTCGTCTATTTTATCACACAGATTTTGCAGGCGCTGCAGCACGCGCACGATAAAGGAATCGTGCATCAGGACGTCAAGCCGCAGAATATTCTGCTGCTTGCGGACGGCACCATCAAAATGACCGATTTCGGTATCGCCCGTTTTTCCCGCGCTTCCGCGCCGCAGCCTTCCGAGCAGGGGGACAAGGCGATCGGGTCGGTGCATTATATCAGCCCTGAACAAGCGCGAGCGGAGGTCACGGACGAAAAATCCGACATTTATTCCGTCGGCGTGATGATGTATGAAATGCTGACCGGCAAACTGCCGTTTGAATCCAACAACGCGGTATCGGTCGCTATCATGCAAATGCAAAACGAGCCGGAGCGGCCGCAGTCGATCAATCCGGACATCCCGGACGGCCTTGAAGAGATCACGCTTAAAGCGATGCAGAAAGATCCGCACAAGCGGTATCAGTCGGCGGCAGAGATGCTGTACGATATCGACGAATTCAAAGAGAACCCCAGCATCCGATTTGAATATAAATATTTCTCCGATCCCAAAGACGATACGGAACATTATCGGGAGTCTTTCAATCGCATCCGCAGTGAGGCGATGGATACCAAAATAGCGGGATTGCATGCGGAGATTGAAGAGAACAAGAAAAAAGGTCCGCCCGTGATCCCGATCCTGGCGGGGATCGCCGGCGCCTTGATTTTGGTTTCTATTGTGATTTTTGCCATCTATTTCATCACGGGGTTCATCGCGCCTTCCGCCACGCCGGCGGAGAACATCAGCGTTCCCAATCTGGTCGGCAAAAACTATGAGACGGAAGTAGCCAATAACACCGATCTGGCGGCAAAGTTCGTCATTAAGATCAATCAGGAATACAGCGATAAAGCTGCCGGGACGATCATTCGGCAGTATCCGCTAGCCGGTAAAGAAGTGAAAGTCAAAACAGAATTGACACTGTATATCAGCCGCGGCGAGCAATTGGTTACAATCCCAACGATCAAAGAAGGCGAATCCAAAGACAGCGCCGTCAACAAATTGAAAGCTGCCGGGTTCCAGGTAAACATGGTTCCGACAAACAGCGATACAGTGGAAAAAGGATGCGTTGTTCGGATATCGCCGGAAGCCGGAGCGAAAAAGCCGAAAAACAGCACGGTCACGCTGTATATCAGCAATGGGCCGGAGCCGGAGGAAACAACCGAAGTTCCCGATGTGACGGGCGAAGCGCAGGCTGATGCGATCAAAAAGCTCAGCGATAAAGGTTTCTATGTGGACAGCGCTGCCATCAAGACGGTCAATCATCCGTCATATTCTGCCGGAACTGTGGTCAGTCAGTCGCCGTCCGGCGGTGAATCGGCGACGTCCGGCAGCGAAGTTAAACTGGTTGTTAGCTCGGGATATAAAGATGTGGATGTGAACGTCCACATGCCGTCTGTGTCGTCTACTGTCGATGTGGAAGTGTATGTTGACGGCAGCTTGTGGGACAGCGAAAGTTCGGTACTGCCGTCCGGTTCTCCGACAATAGGGTATACGTTTACCGAGAATTCCTCGTCATATAAAGTGACCGTTCGCCTTTCTCCGTCCGGCGAATCCGATTTTGAGACGTATGCGGAATTTGAGATCGACGGCGAACGCGGAACGGTCAAGAGCGAGAAATACTACGCTTATACCGAACCGTCTTCACTGGCGTCTGCGACCACGACGACACTTCCGGATGAAGAAGAAACTTCTGAGGAAGAAAGCGAATAAGGAATACGTGATTTATGAACGATACGCTTTTAACAGGACGCATTTTACAAGGTATCGGCGGCTTCTATTATGTAGAAGCCGCCGACGGCATATACGAGTGCCGCGCGCGTGGCGTATTTCGTCAGCAGCGGTGCACGCCGCTTGCGGGCGATATGGTTCGCATCCGCCCTGCTGCCGACCAAACCGGGACAGTGACGGAGATCCTGCCGCGAAAAAACTGTTTGATCCGTCCGCCGGTCGCCAATCTGGATTGTTTGGTTCTGGTGATCGCGACGACCGATCCGGAACCCAATCTTTCGGTGATTGATCGCATGATCGCAATCGCGGAGCATAAAGGGATTGAGCCGGTTCCGGTGTTCAGCAAAGCCGATCTGAAAACGGCCGCTTCGCTGGAGCGTCTGTATCGGCAGGCTGGGTTTACTCCCTTTACCGTGTCGGCAGCCGAACCGGATAGCGTGCAGCCGCTGCAGGCGTTTCTGCGCGGAAAATGCTGTGCGTTTGCCGGAAATTCCGGTGTCGGAAAAAGCACGCTCCTCAATTTGTTGGATCCTTCTTTGACGCTGGAAGTGGGGGAGACAAGCAAAAAACTCGGACGTGGCCGCCACACCACCCGCAGCGCCTGTTTGTATCCGCAGGACGGCGGCGGGTATATCGCCGATACGCCCGGCTTCTCCGCGCTGGATGCCGAACGGGTGGAACACATCGATAAGCAGGAGCTTTGCGAATGCTTTCGGGAATTTCTGCCGTTTTTGGGGCAATGCCGGTTTACTTCGTGCTCCCATACAAAGGAAGCTGGATGCGCCGTGTGCGAGGCTGTAAAGGGTGGAATGATCGCAGTCAGTCGCCATGAAAGCTATGTCGCTTTATATGAAGAAGCGAAGGAGTGGAAAGAGTGGAAGAATCGATGAGCCGCTGTGTCATAGCGGGCGCGGCGCCCTATACGGACGCGGCTTATCTGTCCGCTTATCTGCGCGAGGATGATTATTTGATCGCGGCGGATGGCGGACAGCACTTGCTGCAGGCGATGGGACGCACACCGGATCTTTTGGTAGCCGATTTTGATTCATCCGAACCACCGTGTTCTTCCACCGATTGCATGACGCTTCCAACAAGAAAAGACGATACCGATGTATTGGCGGCGATGCGGGAAGCGTTGAAACGCGGCTATCGAGAATTTTTGCTGCTCGGGTGTCTCGGCGGACGTCTGGATCATACAATGGCCAATCTGTTCTTGCTGCGGTTTCTAGCGGATCACGGGGCACAAGGCTTGCTGGTGGATGAACATCATGAGATCTCCTTGCTGATGCCGGGCGACTATGCGTTGCCCTGCCGTCCGCACACCTATTTTTCTCTTTTTCCGTTTGGCGGCGATGCCGTCGGTGTGACGCTGCAACATGCCGCCTATCCGCTGGAAAATGCTGTACTGACCTCATCGTTTCCTCTTGGCGTCAGCAATGAATTTCTTGCAGACGATGTGCAGCTCTCTTTCTTGAAAGGATTTCTTTTATTGATCGTGAACATATAACCGAATCGATTGCAAGATCCGGCCGCACCTTTTCGGCTTTTGGGCATAGGCTATAGTGAAAGCAGCAAAGGGGGCGGTCACGATGAGGGCCAAACGACATGTATGGCATACATCTTTGGCGGCTTTCGGCATTGGATTGCTGGTCGCAATGGTTTTTCCCACGCATCTGGTGCTGATCGCGGCAACAACTGCGCTGATCGTCAGCGCTTGCCTGCACACAAAAGCCTAAAAGAGGAGTGAGTCGGTATGCAGATCGTATTGATCAAAAGCCCGAAATGGATGAGCGGGATCCTGCGTCGGATGTTCAAGATTCAGCGCCTGTCATACGGCAACTGAAAATCCATATCAAAAAAATGGAGACAGCTTTTACAAGCTGTCTCCATTTTTTATCGGGAATGGTGATCGATGTGCGGACATCCGCTGCAGCGTGAACAGTCCCCCGAACATCCGCTGCCGTGCCGCCTGTTGCGGATGAGCAGATACACGGCGGCGACAATCGCTGCGGCAAGGAGTATGAGCAGGATCCAATCCAAAAGCGACATATCAAACACCACCTCCGAGCAGCATGGCAATCAAATGGACGACGGCAGCCGCGATCCAAGCGATCAGGCATTGCCACACCACGATGGCAATCGACCATTTTGCGCCAAGCTCACGTCTGATGGATCCCACAGCCGCGACACACGGCGTATACAGCAGGGAGAATACCAGGAGTGCAGCGGCGGCTGAGATGGAAAAGGCAGAGGATATGCTTTCTCCAAACAAGATCTCCAAGGTGGAGACCACACTTTCTTTGGCCATGAAGCCGCTGATCAGCGAGGTGCAGACGCGCCAGTCGCCGAGTCCGAGCGGACTCATCACAGGTGCGATCCACCCGGCGATCGTCGCCAACATGCTGTTTTGCTGATCGGTTACCAGATTAAAATGCCAGTCAAAGCTTTGCAAAAGCCAGATCACGATTGTGGCAATCAGGATCACGGAGAATGCGCGCTGCAAAAAGTCTTTCGCTTTTTCCCACAAAAGACGCAGAACATTATTTAATCCCGGGAGGCGATAATTCGGCAGTTCCATCACAAACGGCACCGCTTCGCCTTTGAAGAGCGTCCCCTTGAAAAGCAGAGCGACTATGATACCGGACACGATGCCCAGAAGATACAGCCCGATCATAATCAACCATTGGTGCTGTGGAAAGAACGCGTTGACAAAAAAAGCATAGATCGGTAGTTTGGCGGTACAGCTCATAAACGGCGTGAGCAAAATCGTCATTTTGCGGTCGCGCTCACTGGGCAGCGTCCGCGTGGCCATCACGGCGGGGACCGTGCAGCCGAAGCCGATCAGCAGCGGGACGATGCTGCGTCCGGAAAGGCCGATCTTGCGCAGCAGTTTATCCATCACGAATGCAACGCGAGCGATGTACCCACTGTCTTCCAGCAGCGACAAAAAGAAGAACAAGGTGACAATGATCGGCAGGAAACTGATGACGCTGCCGACACCGGCAAAGATTCCGTCGGTGATCAGATTGTGAAGGACTGTGTTGACGCCGGCAGAGGTCAGCGCTTGATCCACCAATGTCGTCAAAGAATCCACTCCGAGCTGCATCCATTCCTGCAGCTTGCCGCCGATGACATGGAAGGTCAAGAAGAAAATGGCCGACATGATCAGGATAAACAGAGGGATCGCGGTAAATTTTCCTGTTAGCAGGCGATCGATCTTATCGCTGCGCCGACTTTCGCGGCTTTCTTTCGGCTTTTTGACCGTGCGTCGGCACACACGTTCGATGAAGGAAAAACGCATATCCGCTATGGCAGCGCCACGGTCGAGCGCACGTTCTTTTTCCATTTGCAGCACAATGTGATCGACCATTTCCCGCTCGTTGTCGTCCAGCTTTAACGCGGACAAGACCAGCGGATCGCCCTCGACTACTTTGCTGGCGGCAAACCGCAAAGGAAGCGCGGCGGCCTTGGCGTGATCGTCGATCAGGTGGCTGATGCCATGCAGACAGCGGTGTACTGCGCCGCCCGCATCGGTTTCACTGCAAAAATCCTGCCGAAGCGGCGCTTCTTGATAATGCGCGACGTGGATCGCATGCTCGATCAGCTCGTGGATGCCGTAATTTTTGACGGCGGAGATCGGTACGACGGGGACGCCGAGCAGTTCTTCCATCGCATTGACGTTGATCGTGCCGCCGCCGGCGGTCACTTCATCCATCATATTGAGTGCGACCACCATCGGGACATCCATTTCAAGGAGCTGCATTGTCAAATACAGATTGCGCTCGATGTTGGCGGCGTCCACAATGTTGATGATCGCTTTCGGCTTTTCTTCCAGCACAAAGCGGCGGGATACGATTTCTT
>JAFTBJ010000201.1 GCA_017455295.1 Clostridia bacterium | reverse complement strand
TATTCGATCGCCGTGTTGAAGATGGCGTTGCCATTTGCCCGGATCGTCTCGTTTTTGAGAGCGGCGCTGTTTTGGAAGCTGTCGTTGGCCAACGCGACCGTTCCCGGTACCAGCGAGACGCCGTTGAGAGAGAGAGTGGTTTGCGGGGAAATCGAATAGTACAGCGTGATGGCGGACAGCGTGATATTATCCCCAAGCGCCAGCGGAACCACGTAATAATGCCATGCATCGTCGTTTGTCAACGTAAGGGATTGCAGTGTCCCGCTGCTCGTTGTCTTTTTTTGCAGATATGCGCCATACTGCCCGTTCACCTTGGCCCAGAAGGAGAGCGTCCATGTTTTGGTCGCATCGGGATTCGGGAAGGTGCTGACCGGCGCATAGCACTGGAACGTATACATATTGCCGGTGTGCGCCATTTTCACCGTTTTCTCATACGCGATCGGAGACGCAGCGCTGTCCACTTCTTCCACGGTCATGCAACTCTCCGACAATATCTTCTGCCTTGACGTTTTCGACGGAGATTGTCCCGGCGGTTTCAGATGTATCGGTGCCGCGCACATGGATCGTGTCGGTCAGTTGCGCGTTCAAAATTGTTAGAAGCGGTTTGAGCTGATCCGCCAGCTGCTCGCCGTCTTCGCGGTCGCTGCCGCAGGTGGTGATCAGCACGGCGGTTTTCGGCTTTTGAATGGGCGGTTTTTCCGAGCGGACAAATCGCGCCGCCCAATACCGCTGGAAGCGGTCGAGCATCGCTTTCATCGGCGCGGGAAATGAACGATTGTATACAGGGGATGCAAAAATGAGTTGTTCGGCGTTTTCCACCGCCGCATAGATATCCTCCATATCCGACTTGGAACATGCCGCGTGGTCATAGCAGTAGCGGCAGTCGTCGCAGGGGGCGACGGCGCGGTCATAACAGAAAACAACATCAGCAGGCGCCCCGTCCAAATAGGAGGCGAGCGCCTTCGCCGTTTCCCCGTCTTTGTGGGGAGAGCCGAAGATTACAAGCGGCAGCGGCGTCGGCGCGACCACATCCGCGTCGCCCTGCATATACACCAGCCGATCGAGCAGGCCGCGTCCGGAAACGATGCCGTCAGGGGCGCAGGGTTTGTTCATCACAATAGTCGCAGACAAGTGTGTCACCCTCCCTTCGGAATACGCGGGGGACATAGGGTTCGCGCCCGGTGATGCAGTGCGGGTTGCCGCAGCGGTGCAGCGACCCGACCGGCAGCGTGTCCGGCAGCCGCTTTTCGGGATGCTGCAGCATGGTCATGATCAGCGCCATGCGGGCGTAAAGGCCGTATTCGGTCTGCTCAAAATACTTGGCGCGCGGGTCGTCGTCCACTTCGACGGCGATCTCGTCCACCCGCGGCAGCGGATGCATCACGATCAGATCCGGCTTAGCCCGATCCATTTTGGCGGCGTCGAGCACATACACGCCCTGCTGGCGGTGATATTCTTCAATCGAGGAAAATCGTTCACGCTGGATGCGGGTCATATACAGCACATCCAGCGTGTCGATGGCGTCATCCAGGCGATCGACTTCCCGGTACGCACAGCCGCTGCGGTCGAGGATCGCGCGGACATATGCCGGGATGCGCAGATACGGTGTGGAGATCAGCACAAAGGAATTGGTCGGAAAGCGGGAAAGCGTTTTGATGAGCGAGTGGACGGTGCGGCCATGCTTGAGATCGCCGCACAGCCCGACGGTCATCCCGTCAAACCGCCCTTTTTCCAGCCGCAGCGTCACCAGATCGGTCAGCGTTTGCGTCGGGTGCAGATGCCCGCCGTCTCCGGCGTTGATAACCGGCACACGGGAATAGAGCGACGCCGCTTTGGCGGATCCCGCGAGCGGGTGCCGCATCACAATCAGATCGGCATAGCCGCTCACCACGCGGATGGTGTCTTTGAGCGATTCGCCTTTGGCGACCGAAGAACTGTTTGGATCATCAAAGCCGATCAAGCGTCCGCCGAGCCGCAGCATGGCGGTTTGGAACGACATTTGCGTGCGGGTGGACGGCTCATAAAACAAGGTGGCCATGATCCGCCCATCGCAAACGTGTGCATAGCGGTCGATGTGGTCGCGCACATCGCAGGCAAGTGTGGTCAGCGCGTCCCATTCTTCGACAGAGAGATCCGCCAGATCCAGAAGATGCCGCGTCATAGGCTCTTCGACCTCCTTTTTCGATACAGGATATGATGGGTGGCGCGATAGGCCAGTTGCTCCAGCGGATATGCAAGAGCGCCGAGCGACACAAACGCGATCCACATTGAGAGAGTCGGCCAGACGACCACCGGGGTGCTCAGGATGCCGCTCGATACCAGCGAGGAGCCGATTGCCCCGAGCAGCAGATAACCGCCGAACAACCCGGCAAACATCGCGCCCCACATGATGCCGCGCACCGCGTTGAGCGGGCGGCAGACGCGCAGCAGTTGAACCAGCCAGATAAACCCGGTGATGTAAGCGCACAGCGTCGCCGCCTCAAGCGACGAAAGCCCCAGCCACGGCGCCAGCAGCAGCTCGATCAGCAGGATCATCGCGGTGATGAGCAGTGCACTCGGGAAAGCGTTGCAAAAGACTTGTTTGAGAAAATCGTCCCGCACCCGTTCGCGGCTCGGCTGCAGAGTCAGCAGAAATCCGGGAATGGATTCGGCGAACACCCCGATCAACGTCAGCTGGATCGGCTCAAACGGATAGGGCATCGGGGTGACGATCGCTAAAACGGCGATCAGGAACGACATCATGGTTTTGACTAAGAAAAGCGAGGCGGTGCGGGTGATGTTGTTGACCACCCGACGGCCTTCCATCAAAGTTTGAGGCAGCGCCGCAAAATCCGAATGAAGCAGGACGAGCTGCGACACCTGCTTGGCGGCGTCGCTGCCGGCGGCCATGGCGACGGAGCAGTCCGCCTCTTTGAGTGCCGGCACGTCGTTGACGCCATCGCCGGTCATCGCGACGATGTGACCGGCGGCCTTCATCGCCTGGATCAGCTGCTTTTTCTGCGAAGGCAGCACCCGCCCGAATACGGTATAGCGGGAAGCGGCGTCCGCAATCGCTTCCGGGGTGGTGAGCGTACCGGCGTCGACAACATTGTCCGCGCTTTTGACGCCTGCCGCGCGGGCAATCGCGGACACAGTGGCCGGGTGATCGCCGGAGATGATGCGGATGTCCACGCCTTCTTCTTCAAAAAAGCGGAGGATCTCCGGCGCGTTTTCCCGCACACGATCCTCGAGTGTCAGCATCGCGATCGGCCAAAGGGACTGCCGGGCTTCTTCCAGATCGACAGACGGGGAATAGGCGATCAGCAGCAGCCGTTTTCCCTCGTTTTCGGCGGCAAGTATGTCTTCCGGAAGCGCTGTGCCTTCCGGAAGCAGGCGGTCGTGCGCGCCAAAAAAGACGCTGCCGACTCCCTCAAAACTGATGGCGCTCCATTTGCGCGAAGAAGAAAACGGCGAACGGGCGACCTCGACGAGCGGCAGCTCGTCGGCCGAGGCGGCAAAATAGGAGGCCATCGCATCGGCGGTGGCGTTGCGGTCGTCCAGTGTTTTGACGGCGGTCAGCATCAGCGGCGCAAAATCCTGCGGCAGCGGCGATTCGTCGAGGATATGCACATGACTGACCTGCATGTGGCCTTCGGTTAAGGTGCCGGTCTTGTCGAGGCAAAGCGTATCCACACGGGACAGCGCTTCGATGGAATACAGTTGCTGAACCAATACATGCTTTTTTGCAAGACGTATCACACCGACTGTCAGCGAGACGGTGGTGAGCAACACGAGCCCCTGTGGCATCATCCCGAGCAGGGCGCCAGCTGTTTTGGTAATAATGGTGCTGAGCTGGAACCGCCCGGCGAGCGCTTCTGTGAGGATCAGCAAAGCGCCGAACGGTGGAATGAAAAAGCCGGTGAAGCGAATGATGCGGTTGATGGCGTCCATCAGCTTGGAGTGAAACCGCTTATACTTTTTGGCTTCCGCCGTGATACGGGCGGCATAAGCGTCCGCCCCAACGTGTTCGACCGTGGCAACAGCATGACCGCTGACGACAAAGCTGCCGGACAGCAGTTCGTCGCCTGGGCGCTTGACGATGGGGGTCAGCTCGCCGGTGAGCAGCGATTCGTTGACTTCCATCTCCCCGTCGCAGACGCGGGCGTCCACCGGGATCTGATTGCCGATTTGAAACAGGATCGTGTCGTCAAGCACGATTTCATTGAGGGGGATTTCCTGCGTCTCCCCGTCGCGGATCACGCGCGCTTTGGAGGCGGAGAGCAGCGACAGCTTTTCCAGCGTCCGTTTGGAGCGAAGTTCCTGAAAAATACCGACGGCGGTGTTGGCCAGGATGATGATGAAGAACAGCAGGTTGACGTAGGATTGTGCATAAAGCAGCGCCGCGCCGATTAAGACGTTGAAGAAGTTGAACGGGGTGGCGATATTATCGAGAAGGATGCGGGAGATCGGTTTGGAAACGGTGCTTTTGAACGTATTGGCCTGCCCGTTTTTTTGGCGAAGCTTGACCTGCGCCGACGTCAATCCCACCGGAGGGATCGAGGATCCCGCGTGCGGCTCGATCATAAAAAGCGCCTCCCTTCCTTTCGTTAGTCTGCAAGCGTTATCAGTATAGCATATTCCGGAGGAAAAATCCACCATAATACGGCACTTTTTCTGTTGACGTTTTTATTGATTTGCGATATAATAATTTTATGTAATGAAGGGAGGCGACAAAAGATTATGAAACTGGCAGACAAACACGGCCTTTCCGGCGTCTTGGAAGTGGTGCTGTGGATCTCGATGGCGCTGGGTGCGGTTATCATCGTGTCGCTTCCGTGGTCGATCCAGCATTTCATGATGCCTTTCAATAACAATCCGGACTATTGGTATCCGCGCTATTTGATCACGCTGTTCGTATCGGGCGTGCTGGCGGAATTGATCTTGTGGCAGTCCCGGAGGATCATCCACAACGTCAACAAGGGTACGATTTTTTCCATGGATACCGTCAAACGCATCAAAATCGTCGGCGTGGAATGCCTGGTGATGGCGGCGTTTTATATTGCCATGCTGTTTTTCGGCATGACCAAGATCTCGATGGCAGTCGTGCTGGTGGCATTTTTGCTGGCGGGTCTTGTGATGCTGATCTTTTCCGAGCTTTTTCATCAAGCGGTGAACTATAAGCAGGAAAATGACATGACCATTTGATCTTTGAACGAAAAAAAGCGGAAAGGAGCATGCGGCAATGGCAATATTGGTAAATCTGGATGTCATGATGGCAAAGCGCAAAATAGGGTTAACCGAATTGTCTGACCGCGTGGGAATTACGCTTGCCAATTTATCGATTTTAAAGAACAATCGGGCGCGCGCTGTGCGCTTTTCAACGCTCAATGCGATTTGCAAAGAGCTCAACTGTCAACCGGCGGATATTCTGGAATATGTGCCGGACGACGAATCTGAAAGCGATCAAGGCAAGTAGAGCAACAAACCATCCCGGCGGCAACTGCGTCGCCGGTTTTATTTTATGAAAGGTAAGAAGGTGCGGCATGAACATCGGATCGCTGGAGGTCACAGGAAAAGCGGCGCTTGCGCCGATGGCCGGGGTGGCGGACGCGGCGTTTCGCCGGGTGTGCGTCGATTTCGGCGCCTGTTTCGTCACCGGTGAAATGGTGAGCGCCAAAGGCATCATCTACGGCGACCGTAAAAGCCGGGAATTGCTGACGCTCGACGATGAGGAACGTCCGGCGGCGATCCAGCTTTTTGGCGACGATCCCGATGTTATGGCGCGGGCGGCGGTCCAGGCGATGGCGTATGCACCGGATGTGATCGATATCAATATGGGGTGTCCAGCACCGAAGATCGTGGGCAACCGCGCGGGCAGCGCGCTGATGCGCTCACCGGAGCTTTGCCGCCGCATCGTGGAAGCGATCGTCAAGGAAGTGGATGTGCCGGTCACCGCCAAGATCCGCAAAGGATATGATCGGGAGCATGTCAATGCCGTGGAGGTCGCGCAGGCGGTCGAAGCGGGCGGCGCCGCTGCCGTGACGGTGCATGGCCGCACGCGTGACCAAATGTATGCGCCGCCGGTCGATTGGACGATCATCCGGGAGGTCAAACGGGCGGTGTCGATCCCGGTGATCGGCAACGGCGACGTGACGGATGTGCGCTCTGCCGCCGCTTTGTATGAGCAAACCGGGTGCGATCTGATTGCGGTCGGGCGCGGCGCACTCGGCGCTCCGTGGCTGTTTTCGCAGATCGCGGCCTATTGGGGCGAGGGGCGGATCCTGCAGGATCCGCCGGTTTCCAAACGGATGCAGGTATTGTGCCGGCAGGTGCGGCTCGCAGTGGAAGAAAAAGGCGAAAAGATCGCTCTGCTGCAAGCGCGCAAGCACGCCGCCTGGTATATGAAAGGGTTGCGGGACGCTGCTGCGCTGCGGGCGCGGGCGTGTCGCTTGGAAACGATGGCTGAACTGGAAGAGTTTTGTTTCCAGGTCATATTGTCACAGGAAAAAGCCGGGGAGGAACCGTAAAAGATGACAAAGGATGCGTTGTACGACCGCTTTATGACCTATATGGCGGCGGTCGTGAACGGCTCGCAGGCGGAACCGCTGTCGACGACGGCGGAAGAATGGGGCTTGCTTTATAAGCTGGCTTTGCGGCAGTCGCTTTCCGGTGCGCTGTATGTGTGCGCCGAAGGCGCGCCGGAACCGGTGACCGCCCGGCTCAAACGTGACGCCTATCAAACGATGGTCAAATCGACCGCTCAGCAAGAGGCGCAGCAGGCGATCACCGAAGCGTTCAGTGCGCGTGAGGTGCCGCATTTGTATGTCAAAGGCGCGGCGATCCGCCGCTTGTGGCCGAAACCGGAATTGCGCAGTATGGGAGACATCGATCTGCTGGTCAAGGAACAAAGCCTGCCGCTTGCCGAAGCGGCGATGCAGGAGCTCGGATTTGAACGGCTCGGCCGCGAAGCCGACACGATATCCTATCAAAAAGACCTCTGCCTGGTGGAGATCCATGTGAGCTTGAAGCTGTATGATCGCCAAAAAGCGGAGAGCGTGCGATATGACGATGTGTGGGAAGACGCCCGCCTGCAAAGCGGGTCGCTGTATCGGCTGACCGATGAAGCGCAGGCGATGAAGGTGATCTCGCACCTGGCGGCGCATTTTGTGGAAGGCGGCTGCGGGATCCGGCAGGTGATGGATGTGGCGGTGCTGTGCCGCGCCTTTCCCGATCCCGCTTTTTGGAACGCGGTGCTTGCGCGGCTGCAGCCGTATGGTATACGCGAATTTGCCGGACGGCTGCTGTTCCTTTGCGGCAACTGGTTCGGCGTGCCGGTGCCGGAAGGGGCGGCGGTTCCCGTGGAACCGGCGACAGCCAAGGAGATGCAGCGGCGTCTGCTTGAGAACGGCACGTTCGGCGCCGATGAGAAATTGGCGCTGTCGCAGATGCGCCGTCGGGCACAAAGCGGACAATCCTATTGGAAACGGTGGCTGTTTCCGTCCACCGCCTATCTTCAAAAGCGATATCCCTATGCCGCAAAGTATCCGATCTTGCTGCCGGTTGCCTTTGGCGAACGGATGATCGACGGCGTGTTCAAGAATCGCCGCACACATAAAGCCCGCCTGCAGTATGCCGAACAGCACAAAGCGGAGCTCATGCAGGAGATCGCGTTTTTTGATGCGATCGGCCTGTGATTCTTAAAAAGGAGAGATTGCATGAAACCAATTGTTGCAGTTTTGATCGCGGTTTCCGCGGTATGTGTGACTACCGCTGCATTTTTGAATGATTACGCCAAACTCGGATTTTCCATTGCCGCCGTGATTGCGGCGATGGCGGCGCTGATCGTCGCCTTGAAAACCCGCCGGTCATGACCATAGAAGGAGAGTAGGATGTTGCAAATTCGTCGAATAGCCTGTGTGCTGCTGTCCTGTGTGCTGCTCATAGCGATTGCCGGCTGTCGACTGCCGAGCGTGGCGCCTTCTTTTCCGACGACCACGACGACCGCCGCGGCGGACGCCGACAGCATATCGCCGCTTTGCTGGCAGGTGACGGGGCCGTCGGGCAATACGCTGTATCTGTTCGGTACGATCCACATCGGCGACGAACGGATGGCGGCGGTGATGAGCAAGCTGCAGGATCGGCTGGCTTCCTGTGATGCGCTGGCAGTGGAGATGGACACGGTCGCGTTTGAAAATTCCCCCGAAGCACCACAGATAATCACGACTGTTTTTTATGAATCACCCACATATCGCATCTCCGATCATATGCCCGCCGATTTGTACGAGCGCGCGGTGGCGATGCTGAAAAAAGCCGGGATGTACGCGGATTTCTATGACCAGTTCGACCTGGCATATTGGTCGCTTCTGCTGGAGCAGGCGGCGCTCAGCTTATACAGCGATCTAAACAGTGACTGGGGTGTCGAAGATCACATCATTACTGCTGCTAACAAGCAGGGAATCCCGGTTTTGGAAATCGAATCGGCCGAAGAGCAGTATCACATGCTGGATCAGTTTTCCGACGAACTGAATCTGTGGCTGATTGAGGATCTTTTGGATAGCCAAGACGAATACGGCGAACAGACCGCAGCGCTTTATGAAGCATGGCTCGCCGGGGATTATGAACAGCTGTGCGCATTGAACGGGATGGGCGATGATCTCAGCGAGTATTCCGAAGAGGAACAGGCGCTGCTGAAAGAATACAATCAAAAGCTGCTGGATGATCGCAACGTTGGAATGGCCAAAGCCGCCAAACGCTATCTGGAGGACGGCAAAACGGTCTTTTTGGCGGTCGGCGCCGCTCACATGCTCGGAGACGCCGGTATCGTGCACCTGCTCGAACAAGAGGGATATGCGGTGGAACAGATCGACATATGATATCGGCCGCATGCTTAACAATGATGAAGAGGAGGATACCGATGAAAAAACGATATGCTGCGGGAGTGCTGGCGGTTTGTCTGCTGATAGCTTTGAGTGGCTGCGCCGGCGATGTCGGCCAAACGGACAAATCGGATGCGGACACGTTCACGACAGTGGCCGAAAACCGGCAGACAGAGCAAACCAATGTACCGACAGCGCTGACCACAGCGCCGTCGTCGCCCGAAACGACGGAGCCGGTCGAGACTGCGGCGCGGGCAGAGACGGAACCCGCAACCACCGCGACGACCGTCGCCGATGTGATCCCGGAAACGCCGGACGCGCCGCAAGGAGCATACAATGGGACATTCTCGTCCGCGACAGGCACCGCGCTCGATTTAGTCGTTCGCTGGGCGGCGGATCAACAGGAAGATGGCAATTATGCCGTATCGCTGCAGGCGTTTGTGACCTGTTACGGATTGGATATCGGATCGCGCGACGCACAGCTGACGGTGGGCGATGCGACCTATACTTTCCCGGCCAACGAGATTGTCAAATCCGAGGATGAATGGAGCGAGGTATTTCTCGGTCAAACCGCGTTTACCCTTACCAAAGAAGAGATGACCGTCGGCGCGGCCGCGTCCTTATCGTGGGAGTACAAAGGCTCCTATTCCGGAAAAGCGATGCCGACAATCGAAGCCGCCGGTGTGATCGCGGTCGGATAGAGCAAAAACAGCAAAGAACCGAGAAGACCCGTTGATTTTTACCGAACGGTTTGGTATACTATTACATAAGGCATTTATACTATAGTAAGTATTTGGAGACCGATAACCGATATAGAAGGAGAAGCGGCGCTATGAAAAACCGTTGGAAAGATACCGGATATGCCAAAGCAGGCATCACCGCGTTTATCGTGATCGCGGCGTTGATTTTGTTTTATCTGCTGCTGACGCATCTCGGCGACGTCAGCGCGGCGCTGAGCAACTTTGCCAATATTTTGATGCCGTTCATCGTCGGCGCGGCGCTCGCGTAGGTGCTGTCGCCGCTTTATGACGCGGTGGCGCGCGGCTGTTTCAAGCTGTTTGCCGGAGAAAAAGAAAAGCCGCGCCGCTTCGCGAAGCCAATTTCCAAAGGAATCGCGACGGTGGTCAGCATGCTGGTGCTGTTCGCGGTGTTTGCGGGACTGCTTGGTATGGTCATTCCGCAGATGATCGACAGCATTTCCAAACTGGTGGTGCTGGTGCCGGAAAAAACGCAGCAGGCCATGAACTGGCTGCGATCGGTCAGCGCGGCGTTCTCGGAAAATCCGACCGTGTCTGAGTGGATCTCAACGGCGAGCAATACCCTGACACAGTGGGCGCAAGACACATTGCTACCGAGCTTAAAGGGCTTCTTAAACGGCTTTACGTCCGGCGTCATCGGCTTTTTTGGCGTGCTGATCAACTGCGGCCTCGGCCTTGTGCTCTGCGTATATCTGCTCAACAGCAAAAAGCTGTTTGCGGCGCAGGCCAAAAAATTGACCTATTCGCTTTTCAAAAGCGGTACGGCGAATTATCTGGTGGATACCACGCGATATGTGCATCGCACGTTCGGCCGGTTTATCAATGGCAAATTGTTTGAATCGTTGCTGATCGGCGTCTTTTGCTTCATCGGCATGTCCATTTTCCAAATGCCGTATGCGCTGCTTATCTCGGCGGTCGTGGGCCTTTTCAACATCGTGCCGATTTTCGGCCCGATCATAGCGGCGGTTGTCGGTTCGCTGCTGCTGCTCATGGAAGATCCGCTGAAAGCGCTGATCTTTGCCGTTTTTGTGGTCGTGCTGCAGCAAATTGATGGCAATATCCTGGGGCCGAAGATTTTGGGTGAAACAACCGGGCTCTCAAGCTTTTGGGTCATCTTCGCCATCACGGTGGGCGGCGGTCTGTTCGGATTGCCCGGCATGATCTTCGGCGTTCCCGCATTCGCTGTGGTCTATGCTTTTGTCAACCGGTACTTTGAGCGGCGGCTGCAAAAGAAGCACCTGTCCGATCAAACGGAGGACTATTATGAGCTTCGACGGATTGACGAACAAACCGGCGAGCCGTTGTATGGACTTGAAGAAGTGAGCGACGTGCCGGTGCGGGTGGCGACGCCGGACGAGGAAGACAATACGCCGTGAGGCAATTAAAGCGATAGGCTGTATATGCAATCCAAGTAGAATAGCCGCTGCAAAACATCGTGTTTGGCAGCGGCTATTTTGCAGGATATTGACGGATAAAGCAAGAAAAACTGGTAAAAAGTTACATAAATGTGGTGAAAAAGAACAGAAATCCATTGCTTTTGCCTGCTTTCTATGATATAATATTATAAATATAAACAGATATATGATGTATAAGCAGGCGCGGCTCGCCGTGCCGAGGAGGTGAACAGAATGTGGGAGATGATCGGCAGTTTCTTTGAGGGCATCTGGTCGCAGGTGATGACCTTTTTGTCTTCCATCAATATTTTCACAAGCTTGATTGACATTCTGTTCATCGCGTTTGTGATATACAGTGTAATCAAGCTGATCCGCGATTCGCGCGCCGAACAGCTGATGAAGGGCATTGTCCTGTTTTTGCTGATCTATGCCTTTGCCGCTCTGCTGGATTTGAAGAGCGTCAAATTTATGCTGAACATCCTGTTTGACAATGCACTGATTGTGCTGGTCGTGATTTTCCAGCCGGAACTTCGCCGCGCGCTTGAACGCGTGGGGCAGTCGCGGCTTTCCGGGGCGCTATCGGTCATCAAGAAAAACGGCGCAAACGATGAGGACATCAAGAGCGTGCGCCGCGCGATTACGGCGGTCTGCGGAGCGGTGGAGCAGCTGCAGCGTCAGAAAATGGGTGCATTGATCGTCTTTGAACGGCATACGAAATTGGGGGAAATCATCGACTCCGGTACGTTAATCAACGCCGACCCGTCGCCCGAGCTGATCGGCAACGTGTTTTTCAATAAAGCGCCGCTGCATGACGGCGCCATGATCATCCGCGATGCACGCGTGCACGCGGCGGGATGCATCCTGCCGCTTACAACGCAGCAGCAGATCAGCAGTTCGCTCGGTACCCGCCACCGTGCGGCGGTCGGGATGAGCGAGAATTCCGACGCCCTCATCGTGGTTGTTTCGGAAGAGACCGGCGCCATTTCGCTGGCGTCCGGCGGCAATCTCACGCGGGACTATACCCCCAAAACGCTGCAGCTGGCGCTTGAGAATGGTATGTTCAGCGATCTGGAAAGCGGCGATCAAGGAAAAGGCGGCTTTTTCAGGAAGCTGTGGAAGGGGAGTGACACGCTGTGAAAAAACGCTTCTCTTTTGGGCAATTGCTCTATCATGATAAATTGATGATGATCGTGTCGCTTGCCGTGGCGATCGTGATTTGGGCGCTGGTGCTGACCGGGCCGTCCAACGTTTCGGAACGCTCCATCCCTGTGAAGGTTACGGTGGATCTGACCAACAGTTATGTTTATCAAAGCGGGCTGCGCGTGATCGGCAATGCCGAGTTTGACGTGCGGGTTAATGTGTCCGGCGTCTGGTCGGTCATTTCGCGCCTGAGCGACAGCGATTTTCGGGTGCGCCCCGATTTGAGTGCGATCACCGGGCCGGGCGATGTGGAATTGTCGCTGTCGGTCTCCCGAAACAGCATCGAGACAGACTATGACATTTTGTCGGTGACGCCGAACACTGTTACGATCGTTTGCGATTATTGGGAAGACGGCACTTCGTTTGAAGTGGAAACCGATCTGTCCAAGATCTCGGTAAGCGATCCCGATCACATGCAGCTTGGCGAAGCTGTGATCGATAAGACCGCCTTCCCGGATGGCCGCCTCACGGTGGAAGGCCCCAAAACGGTGGTTGACAAAATCGCGTCGCTGGTAGCGCGCGTCCCGGATGAAGAGACCATTGCGGACATCAAGCAGTATGAAGTTGAGGTGCTGGCGCTGGATGCGAGCGGCAGCGAAATCGATATCGCCGATTGTTCATTCAAAGAGATCACAGGCAAAACGGTCAATTTGACCGTCCCTGTATGGGTGGAACGAACGATCCCGCTCAGCTATACGATTCAGCATGCGCCGTCCGGCTATGATCTTGAAGAGATCCTGTCGATCGAGCCAAAGGAGATACGGGTGCTGGGCGCGGCAAGTGAATTGGAAGAGCTTGCCGAACTGCTGAAGGATATCGGCACGGTCGACTTTGCCGAGCTGTCGCTTTCAAAACCGACGCAGACGTTTGACCTCGATCTGCCGTCGACGGTTCGTCTGGTGGAAGGCGCAACCGAAGCGACGGTGACATTGGATACGGAGAACATGAGCGAAAAAGCGCTCGATCTGACCGTTACCGCCGATATGGTGACGATCCAGGGCGAGGCAGGCTCAAAAACCGTGACGGTCGCGCAGCAAAAGCTGAATGACCTGCTCCTTGTCGGCAATGAAGCCTCGATCGAAGCGATTACCGCGAGCGATCTGCGGGTCACAATCGACATCGGCGATGCGCCGACAGCCGGTACAAAAGCCTATCCGGCGCAGCTGTCCGTGGCCGGATATGACGATGTTTGGGTCAGCACGACAGATGCGGAAACCGAATGGCAGCTGTACGCGACAGTGTCGTGAGCGGATGGGCTTTCCTGCAGATTTCTTACATATTTTTATAAATGCACATGACTATGCGCCGCAATTGAGCGCATAAACTGAAAGGGGCTTGTGCCGAATGGATAAGCCGCGTATCGAGGCGGCGGTGCGGGAGATCCTGCTCGCGATCGGTGAGGATCCGGATCGTCCCGGCCTTGTGGAAACGCCGCGCCGGGTGGCGCAAATGTACGAAGAAATCTTCGGCGGATTGACCGAAGATCCGCACACACATCTCAAGCTGTTTTCCGAACAGGATGAAGAAGACCTTGTCACGGTGCGGGATATCCCGCTGCAGTCGATGTGTGAGCATCATCTGCTGCCGTTTATCGGCGTGGCTCATATTGCGTATATTCCGCGAAACGGGCGGGTGATCGGGCTTTCCAAGCTGGCGCGGATTGTCAATACCTATGCGCGCCGCCCGCAGCTCCAAGAACGGCTGACGGCGCAGATCGCCGACTTTTTGGAAAAAGAATTGGATCCGCAGGGCGTGGCGGTCATCATCGAAGCGGAGCATCTTTGCATGACGATGCGAGGGGTGCGCGCCGCCGGTTCCAAAACGCAGACGTCGGCTTTGCGCGGGTTGATGCGTTCCGACGTGCGTACCCGCGCCGAGGTGCTCTCGCTGCTGACGCGATGATCGTTTGAGAATTCATAGGGAAGAAGAGGGATAGAGCGATATGGCTGCTCTGAGCATTGTGCTGTCTGTGCTGGCCGGGATTTTGTGGATGTTTTCCGGGCTTATCACGCTTTGGCATGTGTACATTGGAATCTATGGCTGCGGCCGTCTAAAGCCGCGAAAAAAGATAGAAGAAAAGCTGTATCATTTTGCCGTTGTGATCTGTGCCCGTAATGAAGAGAGCGTGATCGGCAATTTGATTGACAGCTTGCATGCGCAGGAATATCCAAAGGATAAATTTCGGGTTTTCGTTGTTGCCGACAACTGCACCGATGATACGGCGGCGGTCGCCGCCGCACACGGCGCTACCGTGATGGTGCGGGAAAACAAAACCGAGATCGGCAAAGGATTTGCTCTCAAATGGGCGCTTGATGAGATCCTGAAGGATCCCGCATACGACGCGGTGACCGTGTTCGACGCGGACAATGTGGTCGATCCCAAATATTTGTACTATACCAACGAAGCGCTGTGTACCGGCGCGGACGGTACGCAGGGTTATCGGGAAACCAAGAACCCGTTTGATACGGCGATCAGCGGTTGCTACGCGATCTATTGGTATATGCTCAGCCGCTTCTATCATCAGGGACGTTCCAACAAAGGCATGTCTTGCTCGGTCGGCGGCACCGGGTTTTCGTTCAAGACCAAGATGATCGAAAAAACCGGCTGGAACACCAAAACGATGACCGAGGACAGCGAGTTTGCGTCCACGAAAATCCTCGAAGGGTACTATTTCCAGTTTGTGCGGGATGCGGTGTTTTATGATGAGCAGCCGACCACCTGGAAAGTGTCGCTCAAGCAGCGGCGGCGGTGGATGTACGGCACGGTGCAGGAATCGCGGATGCTGCTCGGCCCGGCGGTGAAAGCCTGGCTGCATGGGCAAAAGGGCGCCTTTGACATTGTGATGTTTATGCTGGGGATCCCGGCAATTGCGATGGTGCTGTTGTCGAGCCTGTTCAGCTTTTGCGCGTCGCTTGTGCACATGACCTATTCGCCGGACTCATGGATCATCATTTTGATTGGCACGCTGATCTCGGTGATCGGCGGCACGTATCTCAGCATGTTTTTTGTGGCGATCTTTTCGGTGTTTTCCGAAAAGGGACACATCGGGCGCTACTGGAAAGCCGTGCTGTTTTATCCGATTTATCTATTGCCGCTGACGGTGTTCGTTGTGATGGGATTCTTTACAAAAGAAGTCACCTGGGATCAGGTCGGACATATCGACTCGCGCACGATCGACGATGCTGTCAAAGAGGATTTGGGGCACAAGGAATAATCATCTGCGGGCGATCTGCCCGCAGATTTTTTAAGGAACGGTAAGTGAGAGTATGGTCGTACAAACGCACAACGTAAAAGAAACCGAAGCGCTCGGCGCACGCCTTTCGTCGACGCTGTCTGCCGGAACGGTCGTGGCGCTGTTCGGCGATCTTGGCATGGGAAAAACGGCGTTTGTCCGCGGGATGGCCAAAGGACTCGGTCTGCCGACCGGGGAGGTGTCCAGCCCGACGTTTACTTTGGTGCAGGAATATGGAGGAAACCCGCCGCTCGTGCATTTTGATATGTACCGGGTGGAAACGTGGGACGATCTGTATACGACCGGGTTTTTTGAGTATATCGACGCGGGGGCGATCCTCGCGGTCGAGTGGAGCGAAAACATCGAAAACGCCCTGCCCGAAACGGCGGTGCGTGTGACGATCGAGCGGCTGTCCGAAACCGACCGCCGTATCACGATCGAGGGGGCGACGATATGATCATCTTGACACTGGATACTTCGTCGGTGACCGCTGCTTGCGGTCTGGTCGACGGCGAGCAGGACAAGCTGCTGTATGAATCGTTTATCAATGTGCCGCTGACGCACAGTCAAACGATTCTGCCGATGACGCAGACGGCGCTGCAGACAGCGGGCAGGACGATAGAAGATGTGGATTTGCTAGCGGTTTGCCACGGCCCCGGATCGTTCACCGGCGTGCGCATCGGTGTGGCCGCCGCTAAAGGCCTCGGTTTTGAACGAGGGATCTTGTGTGCGCCGGTCTCCACGCTGGAAGCACTCGCGCAAAATTATGCCGGTGTGCAAACCGACGCGGTAATCGCGGCGGTGCTGGACGCGCGGCGGCAGCAGGTGTATACGGCTTTGTTTGATTGCGCAAACGGTGTGATCACCCGGTTGACCGACGATCAGGCACTGGCGATCGATGACGCGCAAAAATTTTGGAAAAATGCAAAAAAATCCGTGATTTTTGTTGGCGACGGCGCCGATTTGTGCTATAATGCCTGTAAAGATGCGCTGCCCTGTTCGGTGGCGCCGCCCTCGCTGCGGTATGTCAAGCCGCGCGGGATCGCGCTGGCCGCCGTGCGCATGGCGAGGGAAGGCCAAACGGTGCCCGTCAGCGAGCTTCATCCGTTTTACTTGCGGCTGCCTCAAGCAGAGCGCGAGTTGAAGAATAAGCAAAAAAACCAGTAGGAGGTATTTTTTATGTCCATGCAGCCCTTTATTGCCGACCATCCGCTCATTCGCCACAAGGTGACGTTTTTGCGGGATGAGAATACCGGTTCCAAACAATTCCGCGAGCTGATCCAGGAGATCACCGAATTGATGATGTATGAAGCGACGCGCGATCTGCCGCTGTGCGACGTGGAGATCAAGACGCCGATCACGACCACCACCTGTCAGGTCATCGCCGGACGCAAGCTGGCGTTTGTGCCGATCCTGCGTGCCGGTCTCGGTATGGTGGACGGCGCGCTCGAGCTGGTTCCCGCCGCCCGCGTGGGGCACATCGGCCTTTATCGCGATCCCAAAACGCACCTGCCGGTGGAATACTACTGCAAGCTCCCGAGCGACATCGACGAACGCGACGTGTTTGTGCTGGACCCGATGCTCGCGACTGGCGGCTCCGCGGTCGACGCGATCTCGCAGATCAAAAAGCGTCATCCGCGCAGCATCAAATTCATCTGCATCATCGCGGCGCCCGAAGGCATGGCCGCTATCACCAAAGCGCATCCCGATGTGCAGGTCTACTGTGCGGCGCTGGATGAGCGCCTCAACGAAAATGCCTACATCGTGCCCGGCCTCGGCGACGCCGGCGACCGCATCTTCGGCACGAAATAAGGAGAATACTTTATGGATATCAAAGCGGAAATGGAGAAATTGGTGAAAAGCATCACCGGCGATCCGGCAAAAATCGAAGAATTCAAAAAAGATCCCATTGCCGCGGTCAAAAAATACGCCGGGGCGGTCACCCCTCCCGAGATGATCGATCAGGCGGTTGCCGCCGTCAAGGCCAAAATCGGCGCAGACAAGCTGTCCGGCGTCGCGGGTGCACTCGGCGGATTGCTGAATAAATAAGCGAAATATGAAAAAAGCGGACTATACACCTTTGGGGTGTGTAGTCCGCTTTTTAGCGTGCTAAAGGCAAAGGGTTTTTGATAATACAGATAAAAAAGAACAGATGCCGTGGCATCTGTTCTTTTGGGTTGAGTTCGTGTCAGCAGCAAAGAATTACAGCTGCGGGCCGGCGGCGACCAGCGCTTTGCCGGCTTCGTTGTTCTCGTACTTCGCAAAGTTCTTGATGAAGCGGGAAGCAAGATCCTTCGCTTTTTCGTCCCAAACAGCGGGATCGGCGTAGGTATCGCGCGGATCGAGAATGCCGGTGTCGACGCCTGCAAGCTCGGTCGGTACTTCAAAATTGAAATAGGGGATCGTCTTGGTGGGGGCATTCAGGATCGCGCCGCCCAGAATCGCATCGATAATGCCGCGGGTATCTTTGATGGAGATGCGCTTGCCGGTGCCGTTCCAGCCAGTGTTGACGAGGTACGCTTTCGCGCCGCTCTTTTCCATCTTCCTAACAAGCTCTTCGGCATACTTGGTCGGGTGCAGTTCGAGGAACGCCTGACCGAAGCAGGCGGAGAAGGTCGGGGTGGGTTCGGTGATGCCGCGCTCGGTACCCGCGAGTTTCGCCGTGAAGCCGGAGAGGAAGTAATACTTCGTCTGTTCCGGCGTCAGGATGGAGACAGGCGGCAGCACGCCGAACGCGTCGGCCGACAGGAAGATGACGTTCTGCGCGTCGGGACCGGCGGATACGGGATTTACAGTT
>JAFTBJ010000200.1 GCA_017455295.1 Clostridia bacterium | reverse complement strand
CATAGGGATATTCTACAAGCTCAGCCATCGGCAGATAGAAATTGTCGATGTAGCGCATATTGTTGAAGCTCGCAGTCTCCTTCTTGCCGAATTCCACCGCGTAGTTATAGAACTCCTCGACGGTCATGCCCGCATAAGCCTTTGCAAAGTTCCGCGCAAGCGTTTCGTCGGCAACGTAGCCGGGTTTGATCGACGCGGCAACCTCTTTGAGCTCGTCTGAAACGCGCTCGGGATGATCGTGCAGGCAGTATTCGATGAACATCATCGTGTCATAGTACGTATAGAAGGTTTCGCAGGCAAGCGTACCGTCCATATCGAACACCGCGATGCGGTCATCGACCGGAATAAAATCGGCTGAGCCGTCTTTTGTAACAGCGCTCACATAATCGATCAGGTTTTTCTTGGCGCCGGTACCGTCGTTCCAGAGCGACAGCGCTTCATTCCCGTCAATGGTGACATTCTCATCCGCGGGGACGGTTTCATCAGCAGGGGCAGTTTCATCAGCGGGGGCAGTCTTGTCTGCGGAAACCGATTCGGTTTGCTTCCAGCCCACGCCGGCGGCGTAAAGTGTACTGACCGTCAGCAGCGCACAGATCGTGATGATAGCGACAACGCGCCAGACCTTCATTTGCTTCGTTGTTTTTTCCATAGTGTTCCCTCTTTCTTTATAGTGTTATTGTGTTATCGTTTTACGGATCGAAGTTTCTTTATCAGGAAAACCAGATAAACGATCAACAGCAGCGCCGCTGCAGCTGCTCCTGCGATATAAGAAACGGTTTGATCCAATTGGAAGCCTTCTTTAGCGATAAGGAGATATGTTACGCTCACCGCGGTCATAAAGGTCGCGGGCAGCGCGGTAAGCAGAGAGCCGAAGCGATACTTTCCTTTTTTGAGCAAGTATGCGGTCGCTACCCACAGCGCGACCATCGCGAGCGTCTGGTTGCTCCATGAAAAGTAACGCCAGACCGTCTGGAATCCGTCGTCGTTGACACTGGCAAACCATGTCAACAGCCCGCCGATCACCAACAACGGGATCGTGATCAAAAGACGGTTCGTGATCTTCTTCTGATCCAACCGGAAAGTCTCCGCGAGGATCAGTCTTGCAGATCGAAACGCGGTATCGCCCGAAGTGATCGGGCAGATAATGACGCCCGCAACGGCGAGAACGCCGCCGAAAACGCCGAGAACGCCGGTCGAGATCTCATATACGACGTCAGATGCGCCGCTCTTCAGCGCCTCGCTGAGCAGCTCGGTCGTTCCGTAAAAGGCTACGCCTGCGGCAGCCCATACAAGCGCGATCACCGACTCGCTGATCATTGCGCCGTAGAAGATGCTTCTGCCCTCTTTTTCGGACTTGATGCACTTGGCGATCATCGGCGACTGTGTCGCGTGAAAACCCGATACCGCTCCGCAGGCGACCGTAATGAACATATACGGCCATACCGGCGTACCATCGGGATGGAGATTCTGAAACGACAGCTCGGGAATGGTGTATTTGCCGCCTGAGAAAAGGATACCGCCCAATACCGTAATTGCCATGACAATGAGCAGAACGCCGAAAATCGGGTACAGCTTTCCGATCAGCTTGTCGATGGGCAGGAGCGTTGCCAGCAAATAATAGACAAGAATGACGATCGCCCAAAAGGTGCCGTTCATCGAATCGGGCGTGAGCTTGTCGAGCAGTACGGCAGGACTGGTGACGAACACCGTGCCGCACAGCACCAGGAGAACGACCGAAAACAGTCTCATAATCCACTTTGCGGCTTTTCCTAAATAAGTACCTGACAGTTCAGCGATCGACGCACCCTTATGACGCGAGCTGATCATGCCGCTCATATAATCATGTACCGCGCCGCCGAGGATCGAACCGAACACGATCCATAAGAACACCACCGGTCCGAACACCGCGCCCATCAGCGCACCGAAGATCGGTCCCGTACCGGCGATATTCAAGAGCTGCACCAAAAACGCCTTCCATTTCTTCATGGGAACGCAGTCGACGCCGTCGTTGATCGCGATCGCAGGCGTCTGCCTGTCATCCGGCGCAAAGATTTTTTCCGCCACTCTGCCGTAGACGATATAGCCTACGATCAAAACGGCAAATGATATCAACAGTGAGATCATACTACCACTTCCTGATTAATATTTTTACGATTTGTTTCGATAGTCTAAGGAAACTGTGTTATTATCTTCTTTTAGCCAATTCTTCTTTTATGGAATTAAATCTGTTTCTTCCCATATTGGCTTTAAAAGCGCATATTATTGAAATTGCGAATATTGCTATCGGAAGAGTACAGAAAATGATCCTGACTGCATCTTGTGCCGTTTGAGATTGTACGTATGAGTATACGACTTCACCCGTTTGCTCATCCAGAAAAGGAGTTTCTTTGTACCGGAACAACTGCAGAAGAAGAGATACAAGCGCAAGCGCGACACCGTTTGAAAGCTTGTAGATAAAACTTTGCACACCGTAATATGCGCCCTCTCTTCTGATCCCGTACGTATATTCGTCAAGTTCAACTATATCCGGGATAGAAGCGTAAGGGAGAATCTGAATGCCGCTCATTCCGCACCCGACCACAAATACTGCCAGAAGCAAAACTATTGAAGTTCCGGATGAAAGCAGCTCTCCCATCGAAGCGGAGGCGGTCTGATACATATCGCCTTTG
>JAFTBJ010000199.1 GCA_017455295.1 Clostridia bacterium | reverse complement strand
TTAAATAAAAAGAGAAAAACCACGCGATTGCCTGTTGACAAACGGCGGCCTTTTGCCTATACTTTTATAGGTTATTATTTTATAGTTTGAAGGGCTGTATATGGCAACAAGAGAGAATTTACGCAATATCGCGATCATTGCCCACGTCGACCACGGCAAAACGACCCTCGTGGATCAGCTGCTGCGGCAAAGCGGCGTGTTTCGCGCCAACGAACAGGTCGCCGAGCGGGTGATGGATTCAAACGATCTCGAACGCGAGCGCGGCATCACCATCCTCGCAAAAAACACCGCGATCATGGTGGGGGATACCAAGATCAACATCGTCGATACTCCCGGCCACGCGGATTTCGGCGGCGAGGTGGAGCGCATCCTGCTGATGGTGGACGGTGTGCTGCTGCTGGTGGATGCGTTTGAAGGTTGCATGCCGCAGACGCGCTTTGTGCTCAAAAAGGCACTCGGTCTCGGCAAAAAACCGCTGGTGGTCATCAATAAGATCGACCGCGACGGCGCTCGCCCCAACGAGGTCATCGACCAACTGCTCGATCTGTTTATCGAGCTGGACGCGACGGAGGAGCAGCTCGATTTCCCGGTCGTGTACGCGTCGGCGCGCGACGGCTATGCGTCGCTTGACCCGACGGTACGGGAAGGGGATATGAAACCGCTGACCGATGCGATTCTGCAGTATATCCCGGCACCGGAGGGAGACCCCGACGGCCCGCTGCAAATTCTGTTTTCCAATATCGATTATGACGACTATGTCGGCCGCATCGGCGTCGGCCGCGTGGAACGCGGCACGGTCAAAAACGGGCAGGCGGTGCTGCTGTGCCGTGAAGACGGGACGAACACCCCGGTGCGCATCGGCAAACTGTATCAATTTGAAGGCCTGCGCCGCGTGGAATGTGAAGCAGCGACGCTCGGCGACCTGATCGCCGTCAGCGGCATCGCCGATCTCAACATCGGCGAAACGGCGTGTGCGCCCGATCACCCGGAACCGCTGCCGTTTGTCCACATCGACGAGCCGACCATTTCGATGCTCTTTATGGTCAACAACAGCCCCTTTGCGGGACGGGAGGGCAAATATGTCACCTCCCGCAACCTGCGCGACCGCCTGTTCAAAGAGGTGGAGACCAACGTCAGCATGCGGGTCAAGGAGACGGAAACGACTGACGCATTTGAAGTGTCGGGCCGCGGGGAGCTGCACCTGTCGGTGCTGATCGAGACCATGCGTCGTGAGGGGTATGAGTTTGCGGTCTCCAATCCGCGCGTCATCTATCAAACGGCGCCGGATGGCAGCCTGCTCGAACCGATGGAACTCTTGATGATCGAAGTGCCTGAGACCTATGTCGGCGCGGTGATGGAAAAGCTCGGCTCCCGCAAAGCGGAAATCGTCAACATGGGGACGCGGGACACCGGCGTCAGCCATCTGGAATTCCGCATTCCCGCTCGCGGCCTGATGGGATATCGGCAGCAGTTTTTGACCGATACCAACGGCAACGGCATCATGAACAGTGTGTTTGACGGATATGAAGCCTATCGCGGCGATATCCCGCAGCGCACGCAGGGATCGCTCGTTTGTTTTGAAACGGGCGAGACGACGAGTTACGGCCTTTTCAATGCGCAGGATCGCGGCGAACTGTTCGTCGGCCCCGGCCTCGCGGTATATGAAGGCATGATCGTCGGGCAATCCCCGAAAAACGAAGATATCAGCGTCAACGTCTGCAAAAAAAAGCACGTCACCAATATGCGGGCAGCGGGCTCCGACGAGGCGCTGCGACTGACCCCGCCAACGGTGCTGTCGCTTGAACAATCGCTCGAATTTATCAACGATGACGAGCTGGTGGAAGTCACGCCGAAATCCATTCGCTTGCGTAAACGGATCCTGTCGCACGAACAGCGAATGAAAGAGGCGGCGCGCCTGAAAAAGGCGTAAAACGATCCAAAATTAAAAGATAAAAAGGAGGGCGCTCCCATGGAAAAACGACCGTTTTTCATCGTGGGAGCGTCTGCTTTTGCCGGCGCATTTGCGGCGTTTCTGCTGCCGACCGGCGCGCTGATCGCGCTGGGGATCTTGCTGATCCTGGCTGTCGTGCTCCTTTGCCTGACATCGCTCCCAAAAGTCACAAAACGGCTGACGGCGATCGCGGCTGCTGCTGCGATCCTGCTCGGCGCCGGGTTTTCGCTCAAGCTGGTATTGGCGGTGGATCCGCTGGTGGAGCGGGACGGGGAAACGCTGACGCTGACCGTGCAGGTCATGGAGAACGGGTCGTCGCAAAACGCGTATATCGTCCGGGTGGAGGAAGGCGATCTGCCAGGCGGCACGCGGCTGTGCATGTGGCTGACCGGCCAACGCGTTTCCCCGGACGTCGGGACGCATTTGACAGGTGAGTGGCAGCTGTCGGCGGCTGTGGAGACAAGCGAACTGACCGATCACGCTTATACATTGTCCCACGGGACATATCTGTATGCGCGGCCGGTGGCGGGGACTCATGTCAAGCAAACGGACGGCACACTGCCGTTTCCCGGCAATTTGCTGCAAGCCCTGCGCAGCACAATTCACGCCGTGTTGCGGGACGCGCTCGATCCGATTACGGCACCGATCGCGCAAAGCATGATGCTGGGCGATCGAAGCAGTCTGCCCTCGAAAACGATCGACGCCTTTCGTTCCAGCGGCGTATACCATCTGCTGGTCGTGTCCGGTCTGCATCTCGCCATTGTGATGAGCGCCATGCTGTGGCTGCTGCGGCGGCTGCGGCTGGATCGCCGACTGCAGACGGTGATGCTGATGGTCGGCGTGATCTTCTTTATGCTGCTGTGCGGGCTTTCTCCGTCGGTGATGCGCGCCGGGATCATGGCGTTGCTGGCACTGTTTGCCGAGTTGTTCCGCCGGCAGGCGGACGGACTCAATTCGCTCGGCGCGGCGGCACTGCTGATGCTGCTGATCAATCCCTTTTCCGCGTGTGATATCGGGATGCAGCTCAGCTTTGCCGCCACAGCGGGATTGCTGCTGTTTCTCCCAATATGGGAAAAGCGGGTGACGGCGCGTGTGCTGCCGCATCATCCTTTCGGCGCCGGGGTACGCCCGTTTGTTTCGGCGATCGGCGTTTCACTGGCGGCGACGGCGGCGACATCCCCGCTGCTGGCTCTCTATTTCGAGCGGCTGTCGCTGGTCTTTTTGCCGATGAATCTTCTGTGCGTGTGGCCCGCATCGATCATGCTGATCCTTTGCTTTGCGGCGGTGCCGCTGGCCGCAATTTGGGCGGGCAATCCGATCTCCGCCGTGCTGTTCTGGTTTGTGCAGGGATTTGGCGGCTGGATGGCCGGTTGGGCGGGCCTGCTGGCCGATCTGCCGTTTTCGACGCTGACGATCGACAAGCCGTATGCGGTCGTGTGGCTGGCAGCGGCGGTCTGCGTGCTGCCGCTTTCCTATCATTGGTTTCGGCGCAAAGGGCTGGTGTGTACCACAGTCGTGATGATGCTGACTTTATCGGTGGCCGTCACGCTTTCCACGCTCGGAACGCTCGGCGTGACCACCGTCACCGTGCCCGATACCGCCGCGCCCGCCTTGCTGCTGCAGCGGGACGGGAAGGCGGCGATCGTGATGGACAACGATTTCAATGCAGCGCGGCAGTTGGCAAAACAGTTGCAATCGGAAGACGTTGATCATTTGACCTGGGTACTTTGCTTGAACAATCCGGATGAGCCGCTTGCAGTGGCGGAACTGGGCGATGTCACTGTGGAAACGCTCGCTTTGAAAGCGGCGGCGGAACAGCCGCCCGAACAAGCAAAGCAGTTTGTCGTACTTGAAGACGAGACGGCCCTGAGCGACCGGGAACAGGCGACGGCGTACGGCGACTTTGTGCGGCTTGTCGTGGGGAACACATCCGTGCTGATCGCCGGGACGGAGGCGGATGCTGTCGACCTTCCGGAGGAGCTGCGGCAGACGGATGTGCTCTGCTATCAAAAACGGCTGCCGCTGCACAGCACGCTGCTGCAAGCCAAACTCACGATTGATTTTTCACAGCCGTCATATGCGCCGTCTGCCGATACGCCGCCGCCTTGCGGTGCGTCCGAGCAAATCGTATCGGGCGACGTCGATCGCGTGTTCCGCACTCGCGGGACCGGCGATCTGTCGCGCCCGCTTTGGTAATCGCCGATCCGCTTTTTGCCGCGATCGGCGATTTTTCTGTGCGGCGGCCATATTTTTTTCATATTCGCTTGACAAACCGAAAAAAGAAGCGTATTTTATTAGTTGAACAACTGTTCAACTAAAGGAATAAGGGGATGTCATCATGGACAATCTGCCTGTTTGTGAACGTGACGTGCTCCATGAGGAGACGATCGCCCGCGTGCAAAAGGCGCTGCTGCCGCCGGAAACCTATCTCGATCTGGCCGCGCTGTTCAAACTGCTCGGCGACGGCACCCGTGTCAAGCTGCTGTGCGCGCTGGCGCAGCACGAGATGTGCGTGTGCGACCTGGCGGCGCTGCTCGGCCTGACCAAATCGGCGGTGTCGCATCAATTGAAAGCGCTTCGCCTGATGCGGCTTGTGACCTTCCGCCGGGAAGCACAGACGGTGTATTATTCGCTCAGCGACGATCATGTACGTCAATTGGTCGACGTCGGGCTGGAACATTTGACGGAGTGAGGAGGGGATCTTGATGGAGAAGCGATATCGGCTTGTGGGTCTCGATTGTCCGCATTGTGCGGGCGAGATTGAGCGGGACGTGGAAAAACTGCCCGCCGTCAAGACGGCGGCAATCAATTTGATCGAGCAAACGCTGGTCGTGGAGGCGGACTTGCCGGATGACGAATTGCTGGAAGCGGTCACAGCGATCGTGCGGTCGCACGAACCGGAGGTGGAGGTGATCCCCGCCGAACATCGAGCGATCCCGACGGAACACGCCGCCCGCGGCCAAAGCCATGATCACGGCCACGATCACGGCGACGGCGACGGCGCCGGAGAAGCGATCCGCCTCATTGTCGGCGGAGTGATCTATCTGGTCGGCGTCGTGCTGCTGATGACGCTCGGCACAGCCTATTTGTGGCTGTGGATGCCGGCACTTGTCATCGCCTATCTGGTTCTCGGCGCCGACGTGCTGTGGAAAGCGATCAACGGCATTATACACGGCCGTGTGTTTGACGAACGGTTTTTGATGGCGGTGTCGACCTTGGCGGCGTTTGCCGTCGGCGAATATGCCGAAGCGGTCGCCGTGATGCTGCTCTATCAGGTCGGCGAACTGTTTCAGGGCTTGGCGGTCGACCGGTCGCGCCGGTCGGTTCAAGCCCTGGTGGACATCCGTCCCGACAAAGCGACGATTTTGAAAGACGGCCTCGAAACCGTTGTACCGGCCGCTTCGGTGGCGGTGGGCGACCGCGTGCTGGTCAAAGCCGGGGAGCGGATCCCGCTCGACGGCGTGGTGCGGGAAGGCGGCGCCTCGCTCGATATGCAGGCGCTGACCGGCGAATCCATGCCGCGTGACGTCGGCGTGGGGGATACGGTGCTGTCCGGCGCGATCAACCGCACCGGCATGCTGACGGTGGAAGTGACGGTCGGCTATGAACAATCCACCGCATCCCGCATTGTGGACATGGTGGAAAACGCCGCGTCGCGCAAAGCGCCGGCGGAGCGGTTCATCACCCGGTTCTCCCGGTGGTATACCCCCATCGTGGTGGGGCTCGCCGTGCTGCTCAGCGTCCTGCCGCCGCTGCTGCTCGGGGGCGGCTGGACCGAATGGATCCATCGCGGCTGCGTGTTCCTTGTGATCTCCTGCCCGTGCGCGCTGGTCATCTCGGTGCCGCTCGCCTTTTTCGGCGGTATCGGCGCGTCGTCCAAACACGGCGTGCTCGTGAAAGGCGGCAACTTCCTCGAGGCGCTCGGTCGGGCCGAAACGGTGGTCTTTGATAAAACCGGCACGCTGACCAAGGGCAGCTTTACAGTGGCGGCTGTTCAGCCGGCAAAGGGCGTCGATCCCGATCGCTTGTTGTATGTTGCGGCGGCGGCGGAGCGGCTGTCGCTCCACCCGATCGCGCGTTCGGTCGTGGCGGCGTTCGGCGACATGCCGCATGAGGCGGTGACCGACTATGAAGAACGCACCGGCCTCGGCGTGCGCGCTGTGGTGCGTGGTAAAACGGTGCTGGTCGGCAACGCCGATCTGATGAAAGCGGAAGCGATCGACTATCAGCCATCCGATAAGATCGGCACGGTGCTGTATGTGGCGGAAGACGGGCGCTTCCTCGGCAGTCTCGTGGTGACCGATACGGTCAAAGAGGACAGCGCCCGTACAATAAAAGAATTAAAAGAGCGCGGCGTCAAGCACTGCGTGATGCTGACAGGCGACAACGAGGAGATCGCCCGCGAAACGGCGAAAGAACTCGGGATCCCGCGCTTCCACGCAGGCTTGCTGCCTGCCGATAAGGTGGAAAAAGTCGAGCAGTTGGAAAACGAGGCGGGCGGGACACTTGTCTTTGTCGGCGATGGCATCAACGACGCGCCGGTGCTGGCGCGCGCCGATGTGGGCGTGGCCATGGGCGCGCTCGGGTCGGACGCCGCGATCGAAGCGGCGGATGTGGTGCTGATGACCGACGAACCCTCGAAACTGCTCGAAGGCATGGCGATCGCGGCGGCAACCCGCCGCATCGTGTGGCAGAACATCGTGGTGTCGCTCGGCGTCAAATTGTGCTTCCTCGTGCTGGGCGCACTCGGCCTTGTGGATATGTGGGCAGCGGTGTTTGCCGACGTCGGCGTGATGCTGATCGCCGTGCTCAACTCGATGCGGATGCTGAAAAAGTGACGGAGGGAAGCGGATGAAACGCATGCTTTGTGCGGCGGCACTTCTTTGTATGATGATGACCGCTTTGTCCGGTTGCGGAGCGCCGGACGTCAGCGGTCGCTGGGTCAGCGAGGACGTCGGGTACTATTTGGAGCTCGACCAGGACGGCAGTTGTCAGATGTTCGATCAGGACGACACATTGGCGTCGTGGGGAACCTATCAGGCGACCGGCAGCACGATCACCTTTTTCTTGGATACCGGCACATTCACCTGGGTGCGGGATGGGGATCGGATGACGTTTGAGACAGGCGAGAAAACATACGCGTATGTGCGGCAATAAAGCTTATCCGAATGTGATATTTTTCTATATAAAAACTGCTGCGTTTTTTCAAAAACATTGCAATTTTCCGCAAAAAATTTATAATGGTAATCGTATATTGACCTTATAATTTAAGGAGGAAACAATTATGGTACGTGCAAAGCATTATCTGGCGATCATCGCAGCGCTCGCGCTCGTGATGACGGCGATCTTCTCGGTGGCCGGTGTGACGGCTGCGGCAGAAGGCAAAACAATCGACGGCGACTTCCTGAAAGAGGAGTATATTGCGGACGGTCGTGACAATATCACGATCAACAGCGACGGCAGTTGGACGGTCACGGGCGATTTTGCTCTGTCTCCGTATCTGATTTTCGACTATGCACAAGTGCAGCCTCTGGTGCAGACGTTCATCACCAATGTGCCGGTGAAGATTACGTTCCTCGATCGTGATCCGAACGGTACGGAAGCGGATCCCGGCTACGGCGATCACTGGGTCGGCCTCTATGATAACTGGGTCGGCCCGCAGGATTTCCCGGCAGGTGAGTATGATCGCACGGATGATATGTCCGGCATCTGGAAGTGGAACACCGATCCTGCGCATCAGGATCCGGCGTGGGGCAACACCGGTACGGTGGCGGTGCGTGCCATCTATTTTGAGTTCCATCCGAACACCAGCGTTAATGCGACGATCAAGGCACTCAAATTGAACGGCTCCGGCTACACGAGCTACGCTCCCGAAGGTGAAGAAGGCGGCGATACCACCCCGACTGAAGCTCCTGTGGTTACCACGAAAGATCTGGCTCCAAAAGATATTGAGGCGTGGAAAGATGCTCCCACGAGCGATTCCCATATCACCGTGAAATTGGACGGTGAGGCGCTGGTGTTCGGTAATACCGGCGGTGCGCAGACTTGGCCAGGCGGTTCGGCAACATATAGTGAGCCCATCATTGTTGCAAAAGATGACATTGCCGATACGGCCATTGCGTACGATTTTGCGACGAGCAATGGCGCGACGAACATTTATCTGTTCTTTGGCCCGTCGACTCCTGAGGATTTTGCAGCGGATGAGTGCTATATCAGCCTGACTGATAAAGTTACGGGCTCGGCGGATTTCGAAGGTGCGAAAGCTGGCGAAGTCAAATTGTCCGATCTCGGGTTGCCGGAAAAAGCCTACAATGAGAACGGCGACCTCGTCATCACGGGTGTCAAGGTGTGCGCGGTCGGCGCCGAATCGGATGAGATCGTGCGCCTCAACAAGCTTGAACTCGTGACCACGAAGGGCGGAGCTCCGATCGACGAGGATCCCACAGCTACGACCACGACGACGGCCGGTGACGAAACCACCACGACGACGGCGGCGGCCGGCACCAC
>JAFTBJ010000198.1 GCA_017455295.1 Clostridia bacterium | reverse complement strand
GGCGCCGGAGTGAATCTGCATTTGATAAAAAATGTGCGAATAGATTGTGAAGGGAAGGTGCCATATGATGCAACAAACAGCCCTCTTCCATATCCGGTATATGAGCAGCCCGCTTATGAAAATCAACTTCGATCTTGGATCCAAAAAAGCGCATATTCGAGGGTGTTTTCGGAGTATTTGAAAGATCATACATATGCCGAACTCTTGGAAATGCCCATTAACACTCCGGTTGCGGCGGATGATGGCACTGCATTTTTGATCGATGGTGATATGAAGGTAAAAGATGCGATGCTTTATATTAATTTTACAGAGTCTGCGCAAACTTATATTCAATCGGTAAATAGGGAGTTTTTGTCGCTCATTGACAAGACGGAAATCGGAAATGCGGCGTTCGAGTATTTGTTTAAGGCAATTCAAACATTCAATGTGCAGTTTAACAATTTTCAAAATGCGCATAACGGCAAAGACAGTTATCACAAGACGTTAACTTCTCTCGTATTGGCAAAGATAGCAATGTCAATTGTTGATGAACTGGAAGTCACTTATACCAGCGGAGAAACGGAACATATCATTTTCAATAAGCAAGGGGAAACAATAGATTCTTTTTTGCAACGAAAAAAAGAAACCATCCAAAGTGCAGTTCCGCTTAAGAACTATTCATATCTGACCGACGTCTATCGTGCGACCGTATCAGAAGGTCCTCAGTTATACAATGATATTGATTATTTTATTAAGTCCGGCGGCGATACTTCTTTTCTCAGCCCTGAATATCAGCAGACTTTGGCGGGTTACGCGCTTGCCATTAAAGATGTAAAGTTAGGATATAAGATTTTAGCGCATAAGGGCGTCAATGCCGGCAACGTTATTGATGTAGGTCTTGATAATCTTTCTTATTTTGCTGAAAAGTATGATTTACCCGGTTCCGGTATTGTTACTAAAAGCAAAAAAATATGGAAGAGTGTTTATACTGCATACGATGTAGCAAAGGCGTTGACAAGCGATTCTGTTTTCGGTCCCATCGGTGTAACTTATAAATTAACTAAGGCGTATCTTGAACGGGTTAAATCTGTTTATGAATCTGCTGCGAACGACGATTTGTACTGGTATGCCGTGGTGTACTATTATTTTGCTAAAGTAAACCCGACCGGTTTTTCGCAGCTTGTCGATCCGGAGACCGGTTCGGCTGCAATCAGCATGGAAATAGGGAATGAAAGATTGAGCTTTAATTTTGATCATTCAGATCCTGTACAGCGGGGGATTTACAACTATTGGGAAAGACATACGAAATTTCCAAGTAGTACTACACCAAATCAGGATTTGCGTTTATGGCTTATAAATATATGTGAAACTATGCATTATATTGAAGGACTTGATTGTGCAGATTATCGAAATATGGTTTTGGAGTCTATTCTTGCGGAGTTGAACCTAGAAAATGGGATAACCGGCGTCGTCTTCCCGGTTGAAGTGGCATCTGCTGAAAGCAGTCTTGGTAACGTCCAAGGCGCGGATGTGTACTCTGCGGGCAGCATGGCAACGGTTGTCGCAACATGTGGTGCAAATGCGAAGTTCGCAGGTTGGATTGATATACAGACCGGGGAACGGGTTAGCACAAGCGAATCCTATAGTTTTCCGGTTTATCGCGCTGTCAGTTTGCAAGCCGAGTTCGTAGCAGGTGAAGTCCAGCCGGCGGCAGTTCCAAACATTGTCACGCAACCCAGCGGTGCAACCTATTATGCGGGGGAAGCGCCGAGTGATTTGTCGGTTACGGCCGTCTCAACGGATGGTGGCAGCATCTACATAAAATGGTACAAAACGGCGGCTGCTACAGCAACGGGCGGTGTCTATGTTGGCGCAGGAGCCCATTATACACCGGACACAAATAATCGAGGCGAAGCATATTATTATGCGATCATTTCAAATACATTGGGGACGCAGACTGTTATTTGTAAAACCGATGTGGTTAGAATCAACGTGATTTCTCCGATTGTTGAGAGCATTTTTGTAGCAACTCAACCCGCAAGAACAGCTTATTTAGCAAAATCAGATTTTGATGGCACAGGCATGGTTATAACAGCACATCTGTCGGATGGCACAAATAGCGTAATTTATGACTATGAGTATAAAACATCTTACAATTTTGGTGCTTTGGGCGAAACGCCTGTAACGGTTTCTTATATGGGATTTACGACCTCGGTTCCGGTATTTGTAACGTTTGAAGGTGATGCGGACGGGAACGGAAGTGTCACGGTAAAGGACGCAGTGCTTGCGCTTTGCAACCTTTTGGACAGTGAATATGCCGATCTTTGCGATGCAAATGCTGATGGAACCCTATCGCTTGTCGATATCCTTCAGATTATAAAATTGGCAGCTCTTTGAGTTGGAATTCGGCTTTTCCCAAGCAAAAAAACGACCTTGAAAAATGCAAGGTCGTTTTTTGATTTGCTCTGTTTTCCCCCCTCTTCTTCTTCGCGCTCTTCGTCGGGTTCGGCGAGGGTGATGCGCACTTCCTCGACGCAGATATCGTCGACTTTGGTGATCTCGACGTGCATATTCTTGTAATAAACCGGCTTTGAGAAACTACAAAGCCGGTTTTTCGTTTGTCCGCGCCGTCGGGAACGAGATATAGCCTCTTCCTATACAAATCCATTGCAAATAATATTGCACAAACACCTTTTTATGTGCTATAATCAAAGCGTCGAAAAAACAGATCCGGCGGAGGACAGAACAATGGCGGACAAAAAATACAGATTTGAGACCCTGCAGTTGCACGCGGGGCAGGAACAGGCGGACCCGGCGACCGACGCGCGCGCCGTGCCGATCTACGCGAGCACGTCCTACGTGTTCCACGACGCGCAAAACGCGGCGGACCGCTTTGCGCTGCGGGCACCCGGCAATATTTATTCGCGCCTGACCAACCCGACGCAGGAGGTGTTTGAGGCGCGCATGGCGGCGCTCGAAGGCGGTTCCGCGGCGCTTGCCACGGCGTCCGGCGCGGCGGCGATCGCCTATACGGTGCAGGCGCTGGCAAAATCGGGCGAAAACATCGTCGCCTCCAAGACGATCTACGGCGGCACCTACAATTATCTGGCGCACACGCTTCCGATGTGCAACAATATCACGACGCACTTTGTCGACCCCGACGAGGCGGGCGCGTTTGAGGCGGCGATCGACGGAAAAACCAAGGCGATCTTTATCGAAACGCTCGGCAATCCGAACTCGAACGTCATCGACATCGAAGAGGTCGCCGCCGTGGCGCACCGCCACGGGATCCCGCTGGTCATCGACTCGACCTTTGCGACGCCCTATCTGATCCGCCCGATCGAACACGGCGCGGACATCGTGGTCCACAGCGCGACCAAGTTCATCGGCGGGCACGGCACCGCCATCGGCGGCGTGATCGTGGACGGCGGACGCTTTGACTGGAAGGCGTCGGGCAAATACCCGTGGATCTCCGAGCCGAATCCCTCCTACCACGGCGTCAGCTTTGCGGACGCGGCGGGTCCCGCCGCCTTTGCGACCTACGTGCGCGCCATCCTGCTGCGCGACACCGGCGCCGCCCTCTCCCCCTTCCACGCATTCCTCTTTTTGCAGGGGCTGGAGACCCTCTCGCTCCGCGTCGAGCGGCATGTGGAAAACGCCTTGAAGATCGTGGACTACTTAAACGCGCACCCGCAGGTCGAGGCGGTGCATCACCCCTCGCTCGACAGCGAGCCGAGCCACAAGACCTATCTGAAATACTTCCCGAGCGGCGCCGGCTCGATCTTTACCTTTGAGATCAAAGGCGACGAGAAGACCGCGATGAAATTCATCGACCATCTGCCGATCTTTTCGCTGCTCGCCAACGTCGCGGACGTCAAGTCGCTGGTCATCCACCCCGCCAGCACCACGCACGCGCAGCTGAGCCCCGACGAGCTGAAAAAAGCGGGGATCGCGCCCGGCACCATCCGCCTTTCGATCGGCATTGAGAACGTGCAGGACCTGATCGACGCGCTCGATACCGCGTTTGCCGCGATTAAGTAAATCCATCCGCAGGAAAGGGAGTGCCCACCATGCCTATCCGCATCAAAGGGAATATGCCCGCCGTCAAAAAGCTCGAGGCCGAAAACATCTTTGTGATGACCGAGCACCGGGCGGCGCATCAGGATATCCGTCAACTACAGATCGCGGTGATCAACATCATGCCGAAAAAAGAGGCGACCGAGCTGCAGCTTTTGCGGCTGCTCTCCAACACGCCGCTGCAGACCGAGGTCACCTTTGTCAGTCTGGAGACCCACAAGTACAAAAACGTCGAGACCTCGTATCTCAACGAGTTTTACAAGCCGTTCGCGCAGATCAAGGACCGCTATTTCGACGGGCTGATCATCACGGGCGCGCCGGTCGAAAACCTCGAATTTGAACAAGTCGACTACTGGGACGAGATCTGCCGAATCATGGAATGGAGCAAGACCAACGTGACCTCCACCCTGCACATCTGCTGGGCGGCGCAGGCGGGGCTCTACTACCACTATCACATTCCGAAGCACGCGTACGAGACCAAGCTTTCGGGCGTGTATCTGCACAGGATCACGCGCCGCTCCGCCAAGCTCGTCCGCGGCTTTGACGACGAGTTCTACGCGCCCCATTCGCGCTACACGGGCGTGCGCACCGAGGACGTCCGCAAGGTCAAATCGCTCGAGATCCTTGCCGAGTCGGACGAGGCGGGCGCCTATATCATCTTTACGAAAAAGGGCAAGCAGATCTTTGTCAACGGGCATCCCGAATACGAGCAGAACACGCTGGCGGACGAATATACGCGCGATCTTGCCAAGGGGATCGACCCTGCCGTGCCGAAGAACTATTTTCCGTCCGACGATCCGACAAAGACGCCGGTCATGAAGTGGCGCAGTCACGCCAATATGCTGTTTTCCAACTGGCTCAACTACTTTGTGTATCAGATCACGCCCTACGATATCGGGTGAATAAAGCCTTCCCCCTCGGAGGAAGGCATTCTGCAAAATCCAAAAAGGACTCTGCGTTTGCAGAGTCCTTTTCCTTTGCTTTGTCAACGCTTTTCGCCCTTGAGTTCGCGCTTTCTCTTATACATTTTTTCGTCGGCGCGTTCGATCACCGTGCGGGTGCTCTTGTCGAGCGCGGGATCAAAGCGGGCGTAGCCCGAGGCGATCGTGATGCCGCCGTTTTTCCGATTTTCGTCGATCTCTTTTTCAAAGGCGGCGAGCAGTTCGCAGCCCTCCGGCCACTCGGACTTGCCCGCGAGCAGCTCGCCCGCCGCGACGGTGGTCTCGGCGACGTCGCCTACCAGAGAATCGGGGTGCGTGATCGCGCGGATGAGCGTGTATTCCACGTCTGCGGCGGTAAAAGGCGAGCCGTCCGAAAAGGCCTCCAGCCGGTTCTTTTCCATAGGTTCCCCTCTCCGCTCTCGTTTGATTTAGGCGTCGATGTCCGGAATGATCTGCACGGTGTAGTCGGGATACATCGCCGTGATCTCGGCGGTCAAGATCTGTGCGGCTTCCTTTTTGCCGATATCAAAGCTGACGACCACGTCAAAGCGCATCGTCTTGTTTTCGGTGTCGGCGTAAAAGCCGTGCAGCTGCAGGGCAAAATCGTGCGCCATCACTTTTTCGAGCACGGTGTTGCGGATGGCGGC
>JAFTBJ010000197.1 GCA_017455295.1 Clostridia bacterium | reverse complement strand
TGACGGACGACGAGATATACGCCACGCGGGAAAATGGGGAGATCACCGCGATGCCGTCCTGCACGGCAACGGCGAATAACTATTATGTGAAGACCGGCCGCGACCTTTCCGAGGCGAGCGAGGAGGAGATCGTTTCTTCTATTTCGCAGCAGATGAGCGACGGCGATGTGGTGGAGATACGGTTTTCCGCCGATACCTACGAGCAGCGGATCCACTATATTTTTGATGATGATTCTTCCTATGGAGAAGCGCTCTATTGGAAAACGCCGGACAGCGTTCTTGAAGAATGGACGCAGTATTATTACATCCAGGATGACGACGTGTACGTTGTGACGATGTATATTTGATAAAGTGTTGACAAATAGACGTTGGCGGTATATACTGACATTGATAATTGAAAATACAGCTGTCTTCGGGGCGGGGTGAAAATCCCCACCGGCGGTGAAAGTCCGCGAGCTGTGCGACTTGCTGTCGCACCGGTTGATTCGGTGAAATTCCGAAACCGACGGTCATAGTCCGGATGAAAGAAGAAGCGCGTAAGGAATGATATCACCACGCGTTTGACGCCCTGCGGGAAAGAACCGCAGGGCGTTTGCTTTGAAAGATGGCGATAGGCGGAAAGGAAGCAAGAAATATGTCGAAAGAAAAGAGTGGGCAAGCACGCAAACAAATCAATATTCGCATGTTGGCCGGGACGGGTATGCTGTCGGCAATCGGTGTCGTATTGATGTTTTTCGATTTCAGTATCCCGATCGTACCGGCATTTATCAAGATGGATTTTTCCGAGCTGCCGGCGCTGCTTGCTGGGTTTGCCTATGGCCCGCTTGCCGGTGTGGCGGTTTGCTTTATCAAAAATCTCATTCATCTTGCGCAAACAAGTACGATGGGCATTGGCGAACTCTGCAATTTCTTGCTCGGTGTGTCGCTGGTGCTGCCTGCCGGATGGATTTATAAAAAGAGAAAAAGCCGCAAGTGGGCATTGATCGGAGCGCTGATCGGGTCGGTGAGCATGGCCGTTCTCAGCCTTCCCATCAATTATTTCGTCACCTATCCGATGTATATCGAGATGTTTGCATCGCACGGCGGTTGGGATGCCATTCTCGGCATGTACCAAGCGATTTTCCCCAAAGTCGGCAATCTTCTTGAATGCCTGGCTGTTTTCAACCTGCCGTTTACATTGGCCAAAGGATTGGTTGTCAGTCTCCTTTGCTTCTTGATCTATAAACCGTTGTCCCCCATACTGCATGGCCGGATTCGTCATTAAGTGTTGACAAATCCCAAAAGTGTGCTATACTGGATTCACTCAAGTGAATATTGACCCTTATCAAGAGCGACGGAGGGAACAGGCCCTGTGAAGTCCGACAACCTGCTTTTTCAAAAAGTAAGGTGCCAAATCCTGCGGGTAAAACCGAAAGATGAGTTTGCAAAAAAACGCGCCGTTCGGTTTGAACGGCGCGTTTTTTGCAAAAAAGAAAGGAATGATCTGATATGACGCGATATTTGTTTACATCCGAATCGGTGACCGAAGGACACCCCGATAAAGTGTGCGACCAAATCTCCGATGCGGTGCTGGATGCTATTTTGAAGGAAGATCCGTCGGCACATGTGGCGTGTGAAACGGCGGCAACCACCGATTTCGTATTGGTGATGGGAGAGATCCGCACCAAAACGGCGGTGGATATTGAGGCTATCGCGCGACAGGTCATCTGCGACATTGGGTATGACGGCGCCGATTGCGGCTTTGACGGGCATACCTGCGAGATCCTGTCCCGCCTCGACGAACAGTCGCCGGATATTGCCATGGGGGTTGATCGGGCGCTCGAATCCCGTGATCGGGTGGCAGACGTCTATGATGAAACCGGCGCCGGAGATCAGGGTATGATGTTTGGCTATGCCTGCGATGAAACGCCTGAATTGATGCCGCTTCCGATCTCTTTGGCGCACAAATTGTCCCGTCAGCTGGCCCATGTGCGCAAGAGTGGTTTGCTGCCATATCTGCGCCCCGACGGCAAAACACAGGTGACAGTGGAGTATCGGGACGGTCGTGCTGCGCGGGTGGAGACGATTGTTGTTTCCACGCAGCACGATGAAATGGTATCGCTTGACACCATCCGCCGCGATATGGTGGAGCAGGTGATTCGCCCGGTTGTGCCGGCGGAGCTGCTGGATGAAGATACGCAGATCTTTGTCAATCCAACCGGCCGGTTTGTGATCGGCGGCCCGCAGGGGGACAGCGGATTGACCGGCCGCAAGATCATTGTCGATACATACGGCGGCCGCGCCGGACATGGCGGCGGTGCTTTTTCTGGCAAAGATCCGACCAAAGTAGACAGAAGCGCGGCCTATATGGCGCGTTACGCCGCCAAAAATGTGGTGGCGGCCGGCCTTGCCAAGCGGTGTGAAGTGCAGCTTGCCTATGCAATCGGCGTAGCACATCCGGTGTCGGTGTATGTCAACACCGACGGCACCGGCGTTGTGGACGACGCGACCTTGTCCAAAGCGGTGGCGGAGGTGTTCGATTTCCGCCCGGCCGCCATCATCGACACGCTGGAACTTCGTCGTCCGCAGTATCGTGCCCTCGCGGCATACGGCCATATGGGACGGGAAGAACTCGGCGTCGCATGGGAAAAGACCGATCGTGTGGAGGAGCTTCGCAAAGCGGTGCTCGGTTAACGTGCTTTGATAGCTTTCAAATCGTTTGCTGTTGTCCGAAATACTCGGACAACAGCGGTTCTTTGTGCAGAAAAAGGAAGCAGACGTTTGCTGAAAACTCCACAGATTTTCGTATACTTTTCACGCGGTTTTCACAGTTGCTCGCTATAGTAAATATACACTTTAAATCAAAAAGGGGGCGAAGCAGATGGCAACAGGTCTGACCTTTCAGCGAACCGAAAAAAAGTATTTGTTGTCGGAAGCGCAGTATCGGGGGCTTCTTGATGTGCTGACGGAGCATATGACGCCGGATGAATATGGGCAGTACACCATCTGCAACATTTACTACGACACGCCGGACAGCGACCTCATCCGTCGCTCCATTGAAAAGCCGGTGTACAAAGAGAAACTGCGGCTTCGCACATACGGCGTTGCCAAAGACGGTGATTCCGCTTTTCTGGAAATAAAGAAAAAATACAAAGGCGAGGTGTACAAGCGCCGGATCGTTCTGCCTCTCAAAGAAGCGATGGCATACTTGGAACGCGGCGACCAGCCGAGTCAAACCGGGCAGATCTTTCGTGAGATCGATTATATGATTCACTATTACGGCGTGGAGCCAAAACTGTATCTGGCGTATGATCGTACAGCGTTTGCCGGTGTCGAGGAAGAGGCGGGCTTGCGCGTGACCTTTGATACTCGCATCCGCAGTCGGACGGATCGCTTGGATCTTCGTGAAGCGGATGATGGGAAACTGCTGCTCCCGCAGGGGATCTATTTGATGGAAATCAAAGCTCCCGGCGCGATGCCGCTATGGCTGACCGATGGCCTGACAAAACTGGAGATCTATCCCGTTTCTTTTTCCAAATACGGAAAGATCTATGAAAACCAGATGATGCAGCGCGATTCGGGCTGCATCGGGGAATCTGCGAAAAGGAGTGCGTGATATATGTTTAGCAGCATATTTACTACAGCAACGACGACTGAATTTACCACCGAACAGTTTTTGCTTTGCACCGGCGTATCCGTCGGACTCGGCTTACTGGTTGCGTTGGCTTATTGGATCGGCGGACGGGCATCCAAGCCGCTGGCGATCGCCCTGGTGGTGCTCCCGGCGATTGTGCAGGTCATCATCTTAATGGTCAACGGCAATCTCGGCGCAGGCGTAGCGGTGGCGGGTGCGTTCAGCCTGGTGCGGTTTCGCTCGGTACCCGGCAGCGCTCGGGAGATCAGCTTTATCTTTCTGGCTATGGCGATTGGCCTTGCAACCGGGATGGGGTATCTTGGCTTTGCAGCGCTGATCACGATAACGATCGGCGTTGTGTTGGTGATCCTCGGTAAGATTCCGCAAAAGAGTGGACGCTCCGAGAAACTGCTGAAGATCTTGATGCCGGAAGATTTGGATTATACAACGGTTTTTGACGACATTTTGCAGACGTATACTTCGCGTGCGGAGCTGGAGAGGATCAAAACAACCAATCTCGGCAGTATGTTTGAAGCCAGCTATGTGATTGTACTCAAAGATCCGAAAAAGGAAAAAGCCATGATCGATGAGCTGCGCTGCCGCAACGGAAACCTCACAATCTCCTGTGCGCGATATACAGTTGTTAACGAACAGCTTTAAGAAAAACAAAATCGCTGTCGCCCGGATGAAAGCCGGACGACAGCGATTTTTTGTTTGCAGAAAAAGGAGATGTCTTGGCGAAAAAAGGGAGATTTTTCTCATGGGTTTATCTTGCTTTTCGCTATTAGTTGTGTTATAATGCTTTTGTGATGGTGCGCCTATGCAGGCGTACGCTTTTGGCGCGCCATAAATTCCAATCAGGGAGATGCGTTCTTGTGAAAAAAATCGGATTCATCGACAACTATCTGGATGAGTGGCATGCCAACAATTATCCGCAGACCATTGAGAGACTGGCCGGGGATGAAATGAAAGTCGCCTACGCCTATGCCAGGCAGGATGCACCGAACGGTATGACCACCGACGAATGGTGCGCCAAAATGGGCGTGGAACGAGTGGATACAATCGAAGAACTTGTGGAAAAAAGTGATTACATCATCGTGTTGTCTCCCGATCATCCGCAGTATCATGAGGAACTGTGCGCTATTCCGCTGCGCTCCGGTAAACGGGTATACGTCGATAAAACCTTTGCAGTCGACAGTGCGACGGCCAAACGGATTTTTGCGGTCGCCAACGAAAGCGGCACTCCCGTCTTTTCGTCTTCAGCGCTGCGGTTTGCGGATGAAGTAATGGCGCAAACCGTCAAGCCGGATGAAATCGACCATATGACCGTGATCGCCAACGGCGACCCGGATATTTATTTGATCCACATGATTGAGCCGTCCATCCGCCTGATGGGGCCGAAAGCCGAGCGGACAATGTTTGTCGGCACAGAAAAATCGCCGTCCTGGGTGGTGGAATTTGCCGGAGGCCGCAAGGTCAATATGACCCAGTATCAAGGCGCGCATTCTTGGTATTTCCGGATCCACAAAACCGACGGCGAGGTGCTGGTGATTCCCGAGACCAATCGGTTCTTTGATTCTTTCCTTGAGCAGCTTGTGGATTTCTTCCGCACCGGCGATGTGAAAGTCGACCAGGCGGAAACGATCGCGGTGATTGAACTGCGCACGAAGATGCGGGAAGCCATGACCAAGCCGTATGAATGGGTAACGGTGGACTGCTGAGCAACGGATATCAACCAAGATAAAACAGAAAGGGGGGCGAGGCCATGGATAAACAGGTCGGCGGGATCTGGCTGGCGTATGAGAGCGGCTTTTTTGCCGAAACGTTTCGCGAATCGCCGCAGCTTTATCATGTGATCGAACAGGAGATTTCCGCTGGGATCAGTCCGTTGTCCATACCGGAAAAGCCGGACGGCCTCACCTTGCTTTTTTGTGTTTCCGGCAAAGGCGTCGCTCGCCTTTGCGAGCATGAGATCCCCTTGGAGGCCAATACATTGATTTGCTGTCTGGATACCGCCGTTTCTTTGCAGCCGGACACGCAGGCTCACTTGCGATACACTTGCCTGCATTTTAGCTTGGAAGGTGGTTCAAACGACAGTACGATCCAGGAACTCCGAAACTATTGGAAGCAAAAAGCGCCGCTTTGTATGACACAGGACGCGACGGGCCTTTCGGCTTTCTTTACGGCGCTGATTGCCGAAATGTGTTTGCCGTCGCCGATGCCCGCATTGGTGCGCGGGCTGCTTTGTCAGATCTTAATCGCCGCCTATCGCAGCTTTACGCAGCAGCCAGTGCCGGAGCAGATCACCGAATCGACGGTGCATGCGGTGGGGCATACTGCCTATGCAATCATTCGCTATGTCGATGAGCATCTTTATTCCATGAACGGGCTGATGGATATGGCGTCGGCGCTTGGATACAGCTACAACTATCTGTCCCATTTGTTCCGTCGTAAAACCGGTATGACGATCCAGAGCTACGTTAGTCAGAAAAAGATTGAGCGCAGTTTGGACTTGCTGCGTGATACCGATATGTCGGTCACCAAAATTGCAACGGTGCTGAACTACGATTGCATCCAATCGTTCAGCAAAGCGTTTAAACGGGCGATGAACATGTCGCCGACCGAATATCGCGCGCGAATGCGGCGTCGCGAACAATAAAAGAAATGCGGTTTTTCACGCGGAAAAGCGAAAAACCGATTGCATTTTATCAGATTATCATATATACTTATATTTTAGGAAGCGGTTTAAAAATCAGTCATTATAAAAGCAGATGCACTGTCGATGATGATGACGGTGATTGGGAGGCTGTTTTATGGAAATTTCAATCAAATTGATTCTCCAGGCAATCGTCAAACGGATTTGGATCGTAATCCTTTGCGCGTTGGTCGCAGGCGGCAGCGCGTATGCATATACGAAACATTTTACCGTTCCGGTCTATTCCATGACGATGAAGGTGTCGGCGTTGACCAATCTCACGGATGATGAAGTGGTCAGCTCGGTCGGCAGTTTCATCAACATGATGACGCTGGCGCAGCGCCGTGTGCAAAGCTATCTTGAGCTGATGAACGTGACGGATTACTACAAAATGGTAGCCGAGGCGAGCGGTACGGGCTACAGTGCTAAAGCGATCGGCAGTATGATCAGTTATGAACAGATTGAGGGGATGGGCATCTTTTATGTCACGGTGACAGGCCTCGATCCCAATGCGATCAAGGCGGTCGGCGATGCGCTGGAGCAAACGATGTATACATACATCAACGGCCTGCAATCCCATTCGACGATCGTGTTTCTGGAGCATGCCACCACGCCGACTACGCCCATTACCGGCATGGATACCAGCAACGCCATTCGCGGAGCGCTGCTCGGTGCGTTGGCGGCCGCACTTGTGATTGCGCTGATTGCTTTTTTTGATACGCGCATCAAAGACGAGGAGACACTGATGAAGCGGTACGATATTCCGCTGCTTGGCACCATTCCGGACTTCACGGTGTCCACCAGCAAACGGTCGCATAAAAAATCGGGGAAAGGGTGAATGACGATGGATAGCAACGAAATCAAACGCGATACCGCTCCCAAAGCGGAAGAATCTCCGGAAAAGAAAGCCGAAACGTCCTTGACCGATAAAATGGATGGCGCTTTAAAATTCAAAGTAGTGGAATCGTATAAGGCGCTGCGCGTCAACATTATGTTTTCCATCATCAAGAAAGGCTGTAAATCCTTTGTGGTTTCCAGCTCGATGCCGGGCGAAGGCAAGTCCACCATTGCGGTGAACACGGCGATCGCGCTGTCTCAAATGGATGCGCGGGTATTGCTTATCGACTCCGACCTGCGTCGTCCGAAGGTCAATCGCTTTTTCGGCTTGCAGAGCACGCCGGGGCTTAGCAACTATTTGATCGGTATGAATACCATTGATGAAGTGCTACACTCCACGCCGTACCCCAACTTGAAAGTGTTTTGCGCCGGTTCGCGCGTACCCAATCCTTCCGAGCTGCTTGCCAGTGCCCAGATGG
>JAFTBJ010000196.1 GCA_017455295.1 Clostridia bacterium | reverse complement strand
CTTCGCGCTCCGCTCAGGATGACCCCGCTATATAAAAGCGGCGCAAATCCTCACAAACCCACGGCGGCGCACAAAAACGCCTTCTCCTTGAGGCAGATTCCCCTGACAGGGGAAATGTCCGCGAAGCGGACAAAAGGGTGGCCGTTTCCGGCGAGGAAAAGGTGGGTGAGCGTCAGCGAACCCGGATGAGGTGGAGCCAAAGGTTACCGCAAACTTGCGGCAACCACCTCATCAGTCAGCCTGACGGCTGACAGCTTCTCCTCGAGGAGACGCCTTGAAGACACGCCGCCACACATTTCTTGCAAATTTTACCCCCGTTGCAAGCGTGTAGATTCGCTTGCAGCGGGGAATTTTTTGCCTTTTTCGGACGGTAAAAATCTTCACGAGTGGCGGTCTTTTGCCATCTCATGCCCGGGCTATTGACAAATTTCGGAGGGGGTAAGATGTGACTGTACGCTTATGAGTGGCGGGCTTTCTGCCACTCGCGAGGTGCTTTCTTGACAAAAATCGGGATTTAGAGGTAAACTACATACTGGGGAGGTGTTGGAATGGACGCGTCAAAACGGTATAACGTGTTATGGGTCGAAGACGTGGCGGCGGATGTGCCGCCGTTTGCCAAAGCGGTGTGCGAGGAGGTCGGCGCCGATTGCTATGTGGCGCCGGACTACGAAAAGGCGCTCGCTGTGGCCAAAGAAACGCGGTATGATTTATTCCTGCTGGACATCGAGATCACGGATGGCGGCATGACGGGCATCGAGTTTGCCAAGGCGCTGCGGGAGAATGAAAAAACGCGGCAGACGCCGATCCTGTTTATCAGCGAATACCGGCACCATTCCCAGCGCCTTCTGCGCACCGTCTTCAACTGCCGGTTTCTGGCAAAGCCATACACGGCCGACGATTTGAAGCGGGAATTGCGGTTTTCGCTGGGGATCCTGCCCAAAGAGGAGAATGGCCGGGAGCAGCCGACGCTGGTGATCCCGCTCAAGCGCAACGAAAGCATTGCCATTCACCCGGAGAGCATTTCAAGCATCGAATTCAAAAAGGGCGGCGTGCTGCTCATACGGCGGATCGAGGGCGAAGCGCTCCGGCTTCCGCCGCTGGTGGGACGGCAGACGGCGCTGTTTTCGCAGATCAAGGACAAGCGCATCACCTGCCTGCGGCAGATCTACCGCACCATTGTGGTCAATCGGGATCGGGTCAAGAAAATCCGGCTGCAGGACAAAACGGGGCAGGTGTGGCTGTTCAATGAGCAGAATCCAAAGCCGCTCGGGTTTCGCTATCGAAAAAATCTCGCGGACCTGATGGATTTGACGGAATAATGAAAGAGGACATTCACCATGAATGAAACGGTATTGTTTTGGATCAATAACACGGCAAACTGTCTCATTGAGGGCGGCTGCATTTTGCTGTTTTTCCTGATATTTGCGCCGCGCCGTATTCCCGCTTGGCGGTATCTTATCTTTTTTGTGCTGCATTTTTTGGCGTCGGTGTTTGTGTTCACCGCCATCGACAGCGTGCTGCCGTTTCCGATTCTACCGCTGAACTTTGCAGTGATATTTGGCTGCTTTTGTCTCACGTTTCTTCGCGCTGTGCCGATCAAGGAAGTCTTCTGGCTGTCGCTGATGAGCTATATGGAGCTGACCTTTTTGCAAACTATCACCCTTTGTGTTTTCCCCCTCGAGTGGATGGGGACGCAGGTCGGCTACTACGTCGGAAATCTTTCGGTGCTGGCGGTCAATCTGGGATTGTTTATCGCGGCACGACTGCTGCACGCCAAACGGTTTTATGATGAGCATACCGCGTGGGTGCGGTCGTTTGCGCTGGCGCTATTTGTGCCGACGATGATCATCGCGCAGTTTTTTGCGTTTTTGTACACGTCGCCCGACAAGACGTCGGCGCTGTTTCTGCTGTTGCTTCAGTTTCTGTATACGGCGCTGCTCGTGCTGGTGTTCGCGTTGGTCAGCCGCCGTGCGGAAAAGAAGCGGCATGATCAGACCCGGCGGCACATCGCGGAGCTCAACGATCTCATTGACGAGTTCCGGCAGAGCCATCACGATTTCAAAAAGCATATTTCGTATTTGCACAAGCTGGTGGTCACTCAAGGGACGGACAATGAGCCGCTCGTGCAGCAAGTGACGGCCTATTGCGACGGGCTGTTTGACCGGGTGGAACAGGACGATATTCTGCTGCACCTTGACGATCCTGTGCTGCGGGCGCTGCTTTACGGGCGCAAGGTGCAGGCCAAAGCGGAGAACATCGACTTTGAGCTGACAGCGACGACGCTGCTGCCGGCATTCCCGCTCAAGGAATATGAGTTGGTGGAGATTTTCGACAACCTGATGGATAACGCGATGGAATGCGTGCGCGAAATGACGCATGACCGCCGCATCACGGTGGAACTGCAGGGCGAGACGGACGACGACGGCCATGAGCGGCAGATGCTGCGGGTGAGCAACCCTTACGACACGCTGGACTTTTCGGCGGTGGCCGACGGAAAGGCGTATACCTCCAAGGGCGGCGAGCACAAGGGGCTCGGGCTCAAGAAGGTTTCCCGCATCGTGCGGGATAACGGCGGCGAGCTGACCTTGTCCAATGAGGGCGGCGAGTTCACCGTGACGGTACAGTTTGGATAATGGAAAGTTGAAAATGAAAAATGGAAAGTGTCGCGGGTTGTTGAGTGCAGAGTGCGGAGATAAAGACCCAAAACTCTGAGTTCTGCTTTGGCGTGCCGCAGGGCGGAGGCGCGGCATCCGCCGTGGGTCCTCGCTGTCATCATGCGCGCTCCGCGAAGTCATGACAAAGAGACAGCGATATATTCGCCTTGTTGGCGAATGCGATATACGGGCGCTTTGTGCCCGTGCGATATGCCGCTCGCTTATGCGGCACGATATGTCCCGCTCTCGCGGGACGCGTATAGTTAAAGAGAGTCGAACCCCATGCGCCTCTCATCGGCCGAGTTCGGCGTTTTTTGCCGTCTCGTCTTAGCAAGGCGTCAGCCTTGCGGCATCCTCACCGACAAAAATCGCTCAAAATTTTCTCGACGAGAGGTGCTTTGCAGTTTTCGCCGAATGGCTTTTGTTTGCGGCAAGGTTAAAAACGCAGGAATGCTGGCGCATTCCGAGGCTTTTATACGCCGCCGCAGGCAAAATTGCATCGGCGAAAACCGCATGTGTTCGACTCCCTTTAACTATAGAAACTCCCCGCTGCAAGTCCATCGCTTGGCACGCGGGGAGTTTTACATACCATTATTTCATTTGCATGCCCACTTTTATTAGGCGGAACATGCGCTCGGCGGCGCTTTCATAAGCCTTTTCGGCGTGGCGCATTGCCTCGTCAAGCGTTTGCGGAGCGCTGACCGTCGTCATCACCGACGCGATGCCGTGCTCAAGGATCGCCATGCCGCCGTCGCCGAGTGAGCCGGAGAGGGCGACCGCCGGGATGCCGCGGCGTTTGCAGCGCTCGCCCACGCCGGACAGCACCTTGCCGCGGCAGGACTGGCTGTCGGTGCGGCCTTCGCCGGTGATTACCAGCGACACGCCGTCAAGCGCCCGGTCAAAGTCGATCAGATCGAGCACTGCGTCGATCCCGCGTTGCTGCTTCGCATCAAAAAGCGCCATCATCGCTGCGCCAAGGCCGCCCGCCGCGCCGCTGCCGGGGCGCTCGGATACATCCGTGCCGCAGGCACGACGCAGCGCCTCGCGATAGCGGCACATCCCGGCTTCCAGCCGGTCGACGACCGCGGGGGATGCGCCTTTTTGCGGGGCAAAGGTGTGCGCAGCGCCTTGCGCCCCGCACAGGGGCGAGTCTACGTCGCACATCACGGCAAACCGTGCATCGGCGGCGCGGGGGTGCAGGCCGGAGGAGTCGATGGTCGCTACTCGTTCGAGATCGGCGCCAACGCCGGCAAGCTCGCGACCGGCTTCGTCCAGAAACCGGACGCCGAGGGCGCGCATACATCCCATGCCGCCGTCGTTCGTTGCCGAGCCGCCCAGCGTGACGGTGATATCGGCAAAGCCCTGCTCGATTGCGTCGACGATCAGCTCGCCGACTCCAAAGGTGGAGGTGGCAAGCGGGTCGCGCTCAGTCGCCGTCAGCAGCGGCAGCCCGGCCGCCGCCGCCATCTCGATGACGGCGCGGTTTTTTGGCAGCACGGCATAGGATGCGCCGATCGGTCGCCCGAGCGGATCGTGCACCGCGAGGGTGCGTTTTGTCCCGCCGGTTGCCTGCAGCAAGGCGTCCACCGTGCCCTCGCCGCCGTCCGCGACGGGGAGAGCGCGGCATTCGCAGTCGCCGAATACGCGCGTCGCCGCGCGGGTGAGCAGCGCCGCCGTTTTGGCGCTTGTCAGCGAGCCTTTGAACGAGTCGGACACAAACAGGAAGGTCATGCGTGTGGCTCCTTTTCGTACAGACGCCGCTTGAAGAAGCGGTCGATCTGTTCATAGATCTCTTCGGTCATGAAATGCCGCTGGTTGTGCTCCGCGCCGGGGACGGCGTGGTATTCCACCGCGTCGCTGCCGTTTTGCCGGATAAGCTCCGCGGCAAAGGTTTGACTTTGCAGAATGGGGACGGCGCGGTCGCAGGTGCCGTGGAAAAAGATCACCGGCGGCGAGAGCGGCGTGATCATCCGAAAGACGGAGGTCTCGCGAATATAGTCCGCTTTGTCGGCCACCGCGCCGCCATAGAGGATCCCTTCGGGGGAATTGGCTTCGCCCGATTCGGGGATCCACAGATCGGTCACGCCGAGCACCTCGAACTGCGCTTTGGTGAGTGTGAGGTCGGTGGGGCAATAGATCGCGCACACCGCCTGCACCGTCGCGTCGCCCGCCTCGCCAAAGGGAATGTCTTCAAACATCGAAGCCCCCACCGAAAAGGCGGCGACGGTGGCGATATGCGCCCCGGCGGACTCGCCCATCACGGTGATGCGAGCGGGATCGAGGCCATATTCGGCGGCGTGGTTGCGCAAAAAGCGAATGGCCGCTTTGAGTTCATAGATCTGGGTCGGGAAGGTCGCCTCGTGGCTGAGCGAATAGTCGATGCTCGCGACCGCATAGCCGCGTTTGAGAAGCTCGAGCGCCATATCCAATTTATAGGAGCTGCGCTGCCCGAAATACCACCCGCCGCCGAACACATCCACCAGCAAAGGGAACGGCCCGTCGCCGTCGTTTGGCAGATACAGATCGAGGAACCGTTTGTCGGAGCCTTCCGCATACCGCAAGTCAAGAAACTTCCGCCGGACGAATCCGGCGGAAGCGGGGATGTGATATCGCTTTTGTTCGATAAACAGAGAAGCCGAGCCGTAGAAATTGATCTCCATCGCTTTGACCAGTCAATCGAGTTTTTTGCCGCAGTTGGCGCAAAAATGCGCGACGCCGGGCGTATAGGCTGTGCCGCAGTCGGGGCAGGCGGCCGTCGGAGCTGCCGGTGCGGCCGGTGCGACCGGTGCGACAGGGGCTCCCGGTGCGGGTTGGTTGACCTGTACCGGGGACGCATACACGGGCGTGCCGTCGGGATTGACGGCGTATGCCTCATTATGTCGCAGCGGGTTTTGGCAGCGCGGGCAATAGACGAAGCCGTCCGCATACCACGGGCGGAAATCCAGACTGTGATCGGTGTACTCCACACCGGCGTGACATTTCGGGCAGGTTTGCCGATAGGTCAGACCGCTGTGCCACAAAGCGCGTTTGAATGCCATAATAAAAAACCTCCTTTAAAATAAAAGTAAAATGGATTACAAATTGCAAGCACATTATACCAGATTATTTGACAAAATACAACCCCTACGGCAAACGCAATTCGGCGATGCTGCCGCCCGACGGCCGCTTTTTGACCAGGATCTGGCTGTCGATCCGTTCGCGCAGCTCCTCGGTGTGGGAGATGATGCCCACCAGCCGATGGCCGTCGGACAGGGTCAGCAGCGCGTCGATCGCCTGTTTGCGGGAATCGGCGTCCAGCGAGCCGAAGCCCTCGTCGACGAACATCGTGTCCAGCCGGATGCCGCCGGCGGCCGACTGGATCTCATCCGACAGGCCGAGCGCCAGTGCGAGCGACGCTTTGAACGATTCGCCGCCCGACAGCGTTTTGACGCTGCGTTCGCTGCCGTTGTAGTGGTCGATGACGTTCAGATCCAGCCCGCTTTGACTGCGGTTGTTGTCCGCTTCGCGGCAGCGCTTGAGGTCGTATTGCCCGCCGGTCATCATCATCAGCCGCACGTTGGCGCGGGCGATGATGCGATCGAAAAAAGCGGCCTGCACATACGCTTCGAGCGTGATTTTTTCTTTGCCGGACAGCGCCCCGGCGGCGGTGTTCGCAAGCGAACGGAGCAGCTGGCGCTTTTTGTCGAGTTGCTGCACCTCGGCGGCGGCGTCGGTCACATGCTGCCAAATGGTGCGGTTGGCGGCGAACCGGGTGGCGGTCGCTTCCTTTTGGGCAGTCAGCCGCCGCTTTTCTTCGTCCTGCGCGGCTTTGGCCGCTTCGCAGGCGGCGAGATCCACTTCCGGCACGGCGGCCAGCGTGTCGTCCGCCGCTTCGATGGCGGCGGTCAAGGCCACGATGCGCTTTTCGCACTCGGCCAGTTGATCGGCTGCCTGCTTGGCAGTCTCCTCGAGCGTGCGTAGCTGCTGCTGCAGGGCCTTGGCGTGGGTGGCGGCGTCCTCTTTGGCAGGGAAGGAGAGGGCGCGGCGCAGCGTTTGGATGCGTGCGGCTGCTGCGTCGGCTGCCGCCTGCAGCGCCGCACGCTCTTTTTCGATTGCGGCCAGCCGGTCTTTGAGTGTTTGCAGCGCCGCTTCCTTTTGCGGAAGTCGGGCGGCGACAGCTTCTTTTTGCGAGGCAGTGCGGGCGGCGTCCGCGAGCGTAGCGTCCGCGGCCGCAAGCTGTCGCTGCAGCGCGGCGGTCTCTTCCAAAATGGCGGCGGGGATATCGGCGGGCACATCGTCCCAGACTGCCGCCGCTTTTTCCTGCAGAGTATGATCTTTTTCATGCACCGCCGCCAGCTTCACGCCGGCTTGTTCGCTGGCGTCGGCGGCTGCTTTCTCAGCGTTGTCCGCGGCGGCGCGCGCCCGGTCGAGCTGCGCCTTGGTCGGCGCATCGACCGCCGGACAGGCGGCGTGCGGATGATCGAGCGCGCCGCAGACGGGGCAGGGTTCGCCGTCGATCAGGGAGGCGGGCAGAATGCCCGCCTGTTCGTCGAGATAGGCTTTATACAGCCGGTCGTATTCTCGGCGGGCGCGGACAGCGTCGTCCGCGCGGGCGGTATAGGCGGATTGGGCGGCGGCCAGATCCTGCCGCAGCCGAACAAGTGCCTGCATGTCGCGGTCGAGCGTCTCAATCGCTTTTGCGCGCCGCTGCAGCGCGTCCCGCGCGGTCGTTTGCTGCAGCAGTACGGTATCCGCGTCCGCAAGCCGTACCGCGTCCGCCTTGCAGGCGGCAAGCTCGGCGGCGGCGCGGTCAAGCGCGTCGGCGATTTGCCGGGCTTCCTGCTGCAGACGGGCCTCTTTTTCCGTCTGCTCGGCCAGCCGCGCCGACAGCGTCGCCAGTTCTTCATAGGACGGCCATTCCGCCTTGAGAGCGGCCAGCCGCTCCCGCAGGCTGTCGGCGTCGGCCATCGCCGCGTCCGCGTCGGCTTTGGCCTGCTGCAGGGTGTGATGCGTTTGCTGTTCGGCCTGCAGGCGCGCCGCCGCATTGGCGCGGGTTTGCTCGGCCTGCTGCCGCCCCGCGGCGGCGGACAGCAGCCGCTCGGTTTGCAGGCGGGCGGCCGCTGTGCGGTCGAGCGCCGCCTGCAGATGGTCATCCAGCGTGCGATCGTCTTCGATCAGCCGAGCGATCAGCTCGAGGGCGTCTTCGCTTGGGACGTCGCCCGCCTGCACCGCTTCCGCTTCGGGAAACGCGCCACGGCTTTCATCCCAGCAGATCCCGGCCAGATATTGCCGCAGGCCGTCGGCGGTGCGGGAACAGCGGTCGTCTAGTTTGTTCGCTTCGGCTTTCAGCCGTTCCTGCAGATCATAATAGCTTTTGGTGTGAAAGATCTTGCGAAAGATCTCTTTGCGTTCGTCGGTGGAGGCAAGCAGCAGCTTCAAAAAATCCCCCTGCGCGATCATCGCGATCTGCGAAAACTGCGCGCGGTCGATGCCGAGCAGGTCGATCACGGCGGCGTTTACCTCACGCGGCTTTACCAGCACCCGCCCGTCGGGATAATGCAGTTCGGCGGCCGTCTTTTCCGAGGTGACTCCTTCGCCGCGGGTTTTCGGGCGCTCATAGGCGGGGTTGCGCCGAATGACATAGGTCTGGTCACCGTAATCGAATGTCAGCTCGACGAAGGTCGGAGTGTCCGGCGCGGCATAGAGCGAACGGAAGGAGGACGCGTCCCGGTGATCGCCGCTCGCTTTGTCGAACAGCGCATAGGTGATCGCGTCAAAAATGGTGGTCTTGCCGGCGCCGGTGTCGCCGCAGATCAGGTAAAGCCCGCTTGTGCCGAGGCGCTCAAGCTCCAGCGTGACCTCCCCGGCATAGGGGCCGAACGCGGACATGGTCAAGATACGCGGTCTCATACGGCTCCCTCCCAGATATCTTCGATCATCTCGGCGATCCGCGCCGTTTGCTCTTCGCTCATCGGCGCGCCGTTTTGCTGTTCATAAAACCGTGAAAACAGCTCAAGCGGTGACTGCCGTTCCACGTCGGCCGCCGCCTCCAGCACGGCGGCGTGGCGGGTGCGGGTGTTGTCATAGTCGAGCTTCATCAGTCGTTTGTAAATCACGCGCAGGCGGGACATGGCGTCGGGGACGTCCTCCTCGTCGGTCAGCGTGATGTGCAGGTATTCGTCGGGGTAGGACGTGCCGTCATAAAATGCGCGGGCGGTCAGCTCGTTATAGGTTCCGCGCAGCTCCCGCATATCGTGTAGCGGGCGCAGCGGGACGGTGCGGATGGTCACGTCGCCCACCGCCGGCAACTCGACCACCGTGACGGATTTTTCGTGGTTGCATTCCGAGAAGGAATATTTCAGCGGCGTGCCGCAATAGCGGATGCGGGGAGAGCCGATGTTTTGCGGGCGGTGGATGTGGCCGAGTGCGACATAATCGAACGGCTCGAAGACCGACGCGTCCACATTGTCGGTGCCGCCGACCGAGATCTCCTCCGATTCCGAGCGTTCGGCGCCGGTGACAAATTGATGGGTCACCAGCACGTTGCGGGCGGCGGGATCGAGCGGCATGTGCGCGACGGCGACCCGCATTGCGTCGGTGTAGTCCACGATCTCGTCGTCGGGGAAAAACCGCCGCACATGCGCGGGCTTCAAAAACGGCAGCAGATAGAGCCGCACGGAGACGTCGCCGTCCCGCAGGGTCAGCGGCGCGACGGTGCCGTTGTACAGCGGCGCAAAATGTACGCCGCTTTGATCCATTAGCCGCCCGCCGAACGCGAGCCGCTCGGCGGAATCGTGATTGCCGCTGATGAGAAACACCGGGACGCCGCGCTCGGCAAGCGCCACAAGAAACTCGTCAAACAGCGTGGCGGCTTCGGCGGGCGGCACCGATTTGTCATAAATGTCGCCGGCGACGATCACGCCGTGCGGCTGTTCGTCGTCGACGATTCGGACGATCTCGCGCAGAATATACGCCTGGTCGTCCAGCATCGAAAATTCGTTGACCTTTTTGCCGAGGTGCAGGTCGGACAGATGGATCAGTTTCACGGCCTAAAGCTCCTTTGTCGATCGGATTATTGTTTTCGCGCGACGGCATATTCGTCGCCGTTTCGGAAATAGGGGCAGTCCCGCGTGCTGCCCTGCAGAAATCGCACCATGTCGTCCTCGTCGAGCGAGACTTCGCAGATTAGCTAAAGGAAGTCGAACCCCATGCGCCTCTCATCGGCCCATTTCGGCGCTTTTTGCCGCTTCGTCTTTGCAAGGCGACAGCCTTGCGGCATCCTCACCGACAAAAATCACTCAAAATTTTCTCGATGAGAGGTGCTGTGCAGTTTTCGTCGAATGGCTTTTGTTTGCGGCAAGGTTAAAAACGCAGGAATGCTATCGCATTCCGAGGTTTTTATACGCCGCCGCAGGCAAAATTGCATCGGCGAAAACCGCATATGTTTGACTCCCTTTAGCTATAGCATTCTTCTTCGTCGTCATAGGCATAATACGCGCAGTAGTCGCAGCAGCTCATCGCGGTTCCCTCCTTTTTTATACCATATCATTATAACACACTCCCGGAGGGTTGTCACCTATTACACAGGGGTAAACTGAATGTTTTTTGATAGTTTTATCAAAAAATGCGGATATAATGGTGAAAAAATAGCGGATTTCCCTATTTTTTTGGTGACAAATCGGGAAGAGCGTGCTATAATATTATCGTCTATGAGTAAAAGAGAGGGATTCTATGGCCGAACAGATCATCGGCGTCGACCGCATGGAGCAAGCGGTTGCGCTCTTTGGAAGTTTTGATGAAAATATGCGGCTGATCGAGCGGCACTATCATGTGGACGTGGTCAACCGCGGGGATGATATCCGCATCACCGGCGACCCGGAGGCGGTGGATCGTGCCGTGCGGGCGCTGCAAGGTTTGCTGCAGCTCATCAACCGCGGCGAACAGCCGGATGAGCAAAACGTGCGGTATGTGATGACGCTGGTGGACGAGGGCGCGGAGCAGGAGCTGCCCCGGCTGTCGGGGGACAGCATCGCCGTCACGTCCAAAGGTACGCCGGTGCGCCCGAAAACGCTCGGCCAGACGCGGTATGTCGAGGCGATTCGGCAAAACACCATCACGGTGGGGGTCGGCCCCGCCGGTACCGGCAAGACCTATCTCGCCGTCGCGATGGCGGTCAAGGCGTTTCGCGCCAAAGAAGTCAACCGTATCATTTTGACCCGCCCCGCCGTCGAAGCGGGCGAAAAGCTCGGCTTTTTGCCGGGCGACCTGCAGTCAAAGGTCGACCCGTATCTCCGCCCGCTGTATGACGCGCTATTTGAGATGCTCGGGATGGAGACCTATCAAAAATATATGGAGCGCGGCAACATCGAGATCGCGCCGCTTGCCTATATGCGCGGCCGGACGCTGGACGACAGCTTCATCATTCTCGATGAAGCGCAGAACACCACGCCCGAACAGATGAAGATGTTCTTGACCCGGCTCGGGTTCAACTCCAAAATGGTCGTGACCGGCGACGTGACGCAGATCGATCTGCCGGACGGCCGCAAGAGCGGGCTCAAAGAGATCCTGCGCATCCTCAAAGGAGTGGAGGATATCGCGATCTGCCAATTCAGCCAAAAAGACGTGGTGCGGCATCAGCTGGTGCAGCGCATCATCGACGCGTATGAACGATACGAAAAGACCGCTCATCGCGAGGAAAGGAGCCATCGGCAAAATGGCAAAGGTAAAAGTGGTCATCGAGAATAAGCAAAAAACCGTCAAGATCCCCACCGGCCTGCGGATGCTGCTGCGCCGATGCTGTGCGGCGACGCTCGAATATGAAAATTTCGGGGAGGCGGCGGAGGTGGATATCACCATCGTCGACGACGAGATGATCCGGCAGCTCAATCGGGAATACCGCCACATCGACCGGGCAACCGACGTGCTGTCCTTCCCGCTCGGGGAAAACGGCGTCTACGACAAAAACCCCGAAACCGGGGCGTACATGCTCGGGGACGTGGTGGTGTCGATCGAGCATGCCCAGGCGCAGGCGGAGCTGTATGAGCATTCGTTCCGCCGGGAGATGGGCTTTCTGGTCGTCCATTCGATGCTGCATCTGCTCGGCTATGACCACGAAGAAGGCGGCCTCAAGGCGGTGCGCATGCGGGAGCATGAGGAAGCCATCATGCAGCAGATCGGGCTGCCGCGCGACGCGGCGTATGCGGCGGACGAATAAAGTCAGCTGAGATTGCGCCGAAAATGTGGTTTGTGTAAATCTAAAATGCCGAAATTTGCAAGACCTCTTGTAGTTTTGGCGATGGCGCAGTACAATAAAAATGCTTAGTTTGGCGCGAAATGCGCAACAGTATTAAAGGAGGAACAAAAGATTATGAAAAAGCTCTTGAGTGTTTTGCTCGTCGTCGCGATGCTGGCGATGTTCGCGATCCCTGCTTCTGCGGAGAGTGTGATCGGCGGCGAAGTGGCGGCGAATGAAGGTGGCGAAGGTTCCACAATCAAAACCGAGAATGGCCAGATCATTGTGACGATCAACAAAGCCCAAACGGATTCGACCAAGTCCAGCTATGGTGGATCTGTGCATGTTGGTAAGACATTTACTATTGATGCGAACAATCATGTTTGGGTAACGCTGGCGATCGCTTCCAGCGTGCCGTTCAAAGTGACGCTGAACGACGCCAAGAACAATGGTTGGATCGGCTTCGGCACGGACTTCTCCAACGTCTTGATGAAAGACGGCACGACGCAGGCAACCGGCATTCAAGACGGTTGGATCCCGGCCGGTAAGTATACGGCTGTCGGCAGCGTGACCGGTTACTACACCTGGAAACAGGAAAAAGAGAATCAGTTGCAGGGCGTGACGGAATTTACCATCGACGATATCTATATCGAAGGTAAAGATGCCGGTCAGATCGCGATCGGCACTTTGGATTTGACGCAGGGCGGCACTGATCAGCCGGCGTATGCGGGCGTGGATCTGTCCACTCTCAATGTCGACGGCAGCGGCACTCCGGCTCCGGCCAGCAACGATACACCGACGACGACTACGACGGCTTCCTCCGGCTCTGCGAAGACCGGCGAAGAGAGCAATGCGCTGCTCTTCATCGTGATCGCGGGCGTGGCGGTTTCGCTGGTCGCGGTGAGCGCGGTGGCGGCGAAAAAGGCGAGGAACAAATAAGCCTGATCGTGTTCCCATCGTAAAATAGTGTAACAAATAGCGGCTGTCGCAAAAGCGGTAGCCGCTTTTGTGAGGATGCAAGGAACGATGAATTGACCGTTTCACGGTCATGCGGCGCGATGTGGGCATCGCGCCCTACGTCGGCACGGGAGATGGTGCGAGAATCGCACACATTTGCGGCGGCGGGTTTTCGCCTCCTTTGTGTAAAAGGAGGGGGACCGCGTTAGCGGTGGAGGAATTGTCAGGAAAACACCGCAAATTGGCGGTAACCCTCACGGCGCGATGTGGGCATTGCGCCCTACGTCGGGACATAAGACGGTGCGGGATTACCGCGAATTTCCGGCGG